>DHNJ01000081.1:10825-10993 GCA_002409445.1 Armatimonadetes bacterium UBA5419
GTGCCGATCAAGGCGCCGGTCTCCGGCGTGGCCATGGGCTTGCTGCAGGAGGGTGATCGCAACCTGGTGATCACCGACATCCTCGGCCTCGAGGACCACTGCGGCGACATGGACTTCAAGGTCTGTGGCACCGAAAACGGCATCACTGCCCTGCAGATGGACATCAAG
>DHNJ01000081.1:11174-11785 GCA_002409445.1 Armatimonadetes bacterium UBA5419
CAGGTCGCCTTGGCGCACATCCGCGCCGAGATGGCCAAGACGCTGGCCGAGCCGCGCGCGGAGATTTCGCCGCACGCGCCGATCATCCAGGTCCTGCACATCAACCCCGAGAAGATCGGCACGCTGATCGGCCCGGGTGGCAAGACGATCAAGAAGATCGAGGAAGAGTCCGGCGCCCGGCTCGACATCGAGCAGGACGGGCGCGTCTTCGTCGCCGCGCCGAACGGCGAGGCGGGCAAGATTGCCCTCGACTGGATCAAGGGCCTAACCCACGAGGCGACGGTTGGCGAGGAGTACGAGGGCCCGGTGACCCGGATCTTCGGCTTCGGCGCGATGGTGGAGATCCTGCCCGGTAAGGAGGGCTTAGTCCACATCTCGCGGCTGGCCGCCGAGCGCGTAGGCCGGGTCGAGGACGTGGTCTCGATCGGCGATACGCTCAAGGTGCGCGTCAGCGAGGTCGACGACCAGGGCCGCATCAACCTCGAGCGGACCGATATCCCGATCATCGTCAACCTCGGCGACGACGGCGCCCCGCGCCAGCCGCAGCCGCGCGACCGCGACCGCGATCGTGATCGCGGTGGCCGCGGTGGCCGCGGCGGTGGTCGTGGCGG
>DHNJ01000229.1 GCA_002409445.1 Armatimonadetes bacterium UBA5419
GCAGCGCCGCCAACGGATCCGCGGCGTCGGCCGCCGGCGCCCCCGCCGGCAGAACCAGCGCATCGCGCGGCTCCGCGCGCGGCGGCACCGCGCCAATCGTCAGGTCCGCCGGCAGGTCGGTCGGCAGGTCCTTCAGGCTGTGGACGGCCAGGTCCGCCTCGCCCGAGCGCAGCGCCGCCTCCAGCTCCTCGGTGAACACACCCTTGCCGCCCACCTCCGGCAGCGGCCGGTCCAGCACGCGGTCGCCCACCGTCGTCCGCTCCAGCAGCCGCACCTCCAGCCCCGGGTGCGCGGCGACCAGCTGGTCAACCAGCCACTGGGTCTGCGTCAACGCCAGACGACTGCGGCGGGTGACAAGGGTCAGCTGGGGCATCAGGAATCCTTCCTAGCAGGCCAAACGCGGCGCCCGCGCCACTAACGGCGCACGGCCGTGAACAGGCCCGAGGCCTTGGTCACCACGAAGCTCCCCTGCTCGCCGATCAGCCGCTCTAGGTGCGTGCGCACCGCCTCGAGCTTGCTCGCGGCCGCCGCGCGATCGGTCAGTTTCGAGCGGATATGCGCGATGATCGGGTCGGCCGAGGGCACCCGCAGGCTGTCCTCGTGGCGCTCGACGGTGACTTCGGCGAAGTCGGCCTCGAGCTGCGCCGCGCCGTTCTGCAGGCCAAACGCCTGCGCCGACGAGGTCGCGCCGAACAGCGTCTCGATGCGGAACCGCGCCTCGAGGTTGCGGATCTCGCGCAGGTGGGCGCTGCCATTGGTCGCCGCAAAGAGCCGTCCACCGGGCCGCAGGACGCGGGCCAGCTCGGCGATCGCCGGGCGCCGATCGGGCAGGTGATAGAGCATGAAATTGGCCATCACCGCGTCGAAACTGGCGTCGGGGAAGGGCAGCGCGCGGACGTCGGCTTCGAGGAAATCGACGATCTGGGGCAGATCGGCGAGATTCGTGCGCGCGGCCTCGACCATCCCGGCCGACAGGTCGCTCATGGTCACCCGCCAGCCGGGCGGAATGCGCTCGGCGTTGGCCAGCCAGAAGCCGCCCACCCCGCCGCCGACCTCGAGGATCTCGGCGTCCGGCGCGAGGTCCATGCGGTCGAAAACCCACACCCAGAAGGGCTCGGCGCTGGTCGAATACTGGCCGTGCAGGTCCATTCGCGCCTGCAGGTTACCGGTCTCGCGGTACTGATGATGGCGTAGATAATCGGGATTGGTCGAACTGTTCATCGCTTGCCTCCAACCCTGTGGTCATTGTACCCCAGGGTTCGGCCGGGCCAGCCTACGGTTGACAGTATGGCCTTCGGGCGGCAGTCTAACAACCAGGCGCGCGCCGACCGCGCCGTGGAGACAACAATGTATTTGACTGCTGACAAGGTCGCCGTATTGGGCGCGGGCGGGGCCATCGGCTCGACCATCGCGCAGGTCCTCCTGGCCAACAAGACCGCCAACAACATCTCGCTCTATGACCCCTACGCGCCGGGCCTCGAGGGCGCGGCCGAAGAGATCTGGCACTGTGGTTTCCCCAACGTGCGGCTCACCTGGTCGACCGATATCGCCAGCGCGCTGGACGGCGCGAAGTACATCATTAGCTCGGGCGGCGCGCCGCGCAAGGAGGGCATGACCCGCGAGGACCTGCTCCGCGGCAACTGCGAGATCGCCCGCGACCTGGGCGTCGACATCAAGCGCTACGCCCCGGACACCAAGTTCGTGGTCATCATCTTCAACCCCGCCGACATCACCGGCCTGACCACCCTGGTCCACTCGGGCCTGGAGCGCGGCCGCGTCAGCACCCTCGCCGCCCTCGACTCGACCCGCCTGCAGTCGGCCCTGGCCCAGCACTTCGGCCTGCTCCCCGACCAGGTCACCGGCTGCGCGACCTACGGCGGCCACGGCGAGAGCATGGCCGTCTTCAAGGGCTCCATCGCCGTCGACGGCACCCCGCTGACCACCCTCCTCGAGTCGGGCGAGCTGGCCGCCGCCGACTGGGAGGCGATCAAGGAGAAGGTCAAGACCGGCGGCGCCCGCATCATCAAGCTCCGCGGCCGCAGCTCCCACCAGTCCCCCGCCCAGCAGTCCGTCGAGATGCTCCGCGGCTACCTCGGCGAGCGCTACACCCTCCCCTGCGGCGTCTACTGCGACCGCGCCCCCTACGAGCAGGTCATGATGGCCATGCCCACCCACTTCGGCGCCAAGGGCCTCGAATACGACCTCCCCACCGGCGACGCCGAAGACCAAGCCGCCCTCGACGCCAGCTACGCCCACGTCGCCAAACTCCGCGACGAAGTCATCTCCATGGGCATCCTCCCGCCCCTCGGCGAGTGGTCCAAGCTCAACCCCAACCTGGCCTAACCCGGCCCCGAACCAACCCAACCAGCCCCCCAGCGTTGACGGAGGTCGGCGCTGGGGGGCTGGTAGTTACTCCTCGGGGTTGATGCCGGCGGCCATCAGCTCCGCCTGCTCAACCACCGTCGCCACCGCCCGCTCGGACTTGTCCGGCGGGTACTTCTTCTGCTTCAACACCCGCCGCACCATCGTGCGCAGCTTGGCCCGCGCCTGGTCGCGCAGGTGCCAGTCGATGGTGGTGTTGCGCCGGACCACCTCCGCCAGCTCGACCGCGATCGCCCGCAGGACGTCGTCGCCCATGACCGCGACGGCGCTGTCGTTGACCTCCAGGGCGTCGTAGAAGGCCAGTTCGGCCTCATTCAGCCCCAGTTCCGCACCGCGCCCCGCCGCCTCGCGCATCGCGCCCGCGAGGCCGATCAGCTCCTCGATCACTGCCGCGGTCTCGATCGCGCGGTTCCGGTACTTGCGGAGGCTCTCGTCCAACAGCTCGGTGAAGCTGCGGGCCTGGACCAGGTTGACCCGCCGCCGCGCGGTCAGTTCGTCGTTCAGCAGGCGGCGCAGCAGCTCCACGGCCAGGTTCTTGTGCGGCATGCCGCGCACCTCGGCCAGGAACTCGTCGGAGAGGATGCCGACGTTCGGCTTGTCCAAGCCGGCCGCGGCGAACACGTCGATCACGCCGTCGCTGACGATCGCCTGCGAGACGATCTGCCGCACCGCGTGCTCGATCTGCGCCTGCGTCTGCCGGCTGCGGCCGGTCGTCTTGACCACCGCCGCCTTCACCGCCTGGAAGAAGGCGACCTCCTCGCGGATAGCGATCGCCGCCGCGTGCGGCACGGCCAGGGCGAAGGCCTTGGACAGTTCGCTGACCGCCGGCACCAGGCGCTCGGCGCCCTGGTCCTGGGCCAGGACGTGCTCCTGCGCCCGCGGCAGCAGCGAGATCCGCTCGGCCGGCGTGCCCGTGGCGAAGGTCGCGTAGTCGAAGCCGTGGAACAGGTCGCGGCAGACCTCGTACTTGCCCAGCATGACCTCGACCGCCTGCTCGATGTCCAGCGTCGTCTGGCCCTGGCCGCCTTCGTCGGTGTAGTCCCTCATCGCCCGGCGCAGGTTGTCGGCCAGGCCCAGGTAGTCGACGATCAGCCCGCCCGGCTTGTCGCGGAAGACGCGGTTGACCCGCGCGATCGCCTGCATCAGCCCGTGGCCCTGCATCGGCTTGTCGACGTACATGGTGTGCAGGCACGGCGCATCGAAGCCGGTCAGCCACATGTCGCGCACGAGCACCAGCCGCAGCCGGTCGTTGGGGTCCTTGAAGCGCTTGGCCAGCGCCTCGCGCCGCTCCTTGGTGCGGATGTGCTGCTGCCAGTCGACCGGGTCGGTCGCGCTGCCGGTCATGACCACCTTGATCGCGCCCTGGCCGTCGTCCTCGCTGAACCACGCCGGCCGCAGGGCGACGATCGCGTCGTGCAGGGCGACGCAGATGCGCCGCGACATGCAGACGACCATCGCCTTGCCCTCCAGGCCGCTGAGCCGGTCCTCAAAATGGGCGACGAGGTCCTCGGCGATCTGCCGGACGCGCTTCTCCGCGCCGACCAGGGCCTCCAGCGCGGCCCACTTGGTCTTCAGTTGCTCCTTGTGCTCCAGCTCCTCGCCCTCGGTCGCCTCCTCGAAAGCCGGGTCGATCTTCGGCCGTTCGTCCTCGTCCAGGGCGAGCATGGCCAGGCGGCTCTCGTAGTAGATCGGCACCGTGGCCTTGTCTTCGACCGCGCGCTGAATGTCGTAGACGTCGATGTACTCGCCGAAGACCTGCCGTGTGTTGGCGTCCTGCAGCTCGATCGGCGTGCCGGTGAAGCCGATGAACGAAGCGTTCGGCAGCGCGTCGTGCATCTGCTTGGCTAGGCCGTAGCGCAGCTGGCCGCTAGCCTCGTCCAGCCGCCCGCGGAAGCCGTACTGGCTGCGGTGCGCCTCGTCGGCACAGACGACGATGTTCCGCCGCGTCGAGAGCGGTTCCGCCGCCTCGGCGGTGTCCTCGTCCAGGAACTTCTGCAGCGTGGTGAAGATGACCCCGCCCGCCGGCCGGTCGCGCAGCAGCCGGCGCAGGTCGGCGCGGTCGGCGGCCTGTTCCGGGGTCTGGCGCAGCAGGTCGGAACAGCGGGCGAAGGTGCCGAACAGCTGGTCGTCCAGGTCGTTGCGGTCGGTGATGACGACGATCGTCGGGTTGGCCATCGCCGGTTCGCGGATCACCTTGCCCGCGTAGAAGGCCATCGTCAGGCTCTTGCCCGCGCCCTGCGTGTGCCAGACGACCCCGACCTTGCGGTCGCCGTCCGCGCGCGTGGCCGCCAGCGTCCGCGCGACCGCCAGCCGCGCGGCGTGGAACTGGTGGTAGCCGGCCAGCTTCTTGCTCAACGTCGCGCCGTCGTCCTCGAAGACGATGAAGTGGCGGACCAAGTCGAGGAAGCGGCTCGGCTCGAAGACACCCCGCAGCAGCACCTCCAGCTCGGCGTGCCGCAGCGGCTCGACCTCCGACCCGTCGATCGTCCGCCACGGGGCGAACCGCTCGTACGGCGCGGTCAGCGAGCCGACGCGCGCGCTCAGGCCGTCGGAGGCGATCAGCAACTCGTTGGTCACGAACAGCGAGGGGATCTGCGCCTTGTAGGTCTGCAGCTGGTTGAACGCGGCCCAGGCGTCGGTCTGCTCGCCGGCCGGGTTCTTCAGCTCGATCACCGCCAGCGGCAGGCCGTTGACAAAGACCACGATATCCGGCCGCCGCGTGTGCCCACCCTCGGTGACCGTGAACTGCTGGACGGCCAGCCAGTCGTTGCGGGCCGGGTCGGCGTAGTCGAGCAGGTCCAGCCGATACCTCTTCACCCCCTCGGCCCCGGCCCGCGCCTGCACCTCGACACCGTCGGTCAGCCAGCGGTGAAACTGCCGGTTGCGCTCCGCCAGCCCCACCCCCTCCCCCCGCCGCACCACCCGCACCGCCTCCTCGACCGCCGCCGCCGGCACCGTCGGATTCACCCGCCCCAACGCCGCCCGCAACCGCCCCTCCAGCAGCACATCGCCGTAGGTGTCCCGCTGGGCACCACGCTTGCCAGGCTCGGTTAGTCGGTCGTCCAGCGTCTGGTAGCCGAGCTGGCCAAGCCAGTCGAGGGCGGCGAGCTCGAGGGTGGATTCGTTAAGGTGGGTCATCGCTCACACACCGTTGGTCTGGCCGCCAGTATACAGGCGCACTCTCCCCACCCTGTGGCCGGATCCCCCGATGGCCGTGTCCCCCTGGTGGCGCGGACATACTTGTCCGCGACCTCACCGAGTCCAGCTTGCTGGACCGGAAACAGCTTTCCCGGAGAGAGCACACCCCTGTTTGGGCCCACCCCCTGTGGGGGCAGATCGCGGACAAACATGTCCGCGCCACAGGGAGGTATGGGTTGCCTACGGCCACTGCCAAGGACCATACAACCCGCGGTGGATCTGCGCCACATACCCCGCGCTGCTCCACCGCCAGTCATCGACGCGCGCGCACAGACCCGCGCGGACCGGGTTGGACACGACATACTCGACCGCCTCGTCGCGTTGTCGATCGCTGTGAATGATGCTGTCGTAGGTCTCCTCCTGCCAGAGCGACCCTGTCCGGCCCAGGCTACGGTTGATGCGCCGTGCGCTGTAGCCCTTGATGTATTTCAAGATGTCGGGCAGCCTGAGCCCCCGCAGCGGCAGCAGCACTAGGTGCACATGGTCCGGCATGACGCACCAGGCGAACAGGTCGTAGTCCACCCGCTGGCGGCACAACAAGGTGTTCTCGATCAGGTGGGCCGGTCCCGAGCGCCCGAGATCCACGGTCCGCTGCGCGTGCCGCCGGTAGGTCAGCATGTACGGCCGGCCAGGGCTCTCGATGTGCGGCAGATACCCCCGTCGGCGGATGTTCCCCATGGGGCAAGAGTTCGGTGCCCAGGCAGCATCTCCTCCCAGCCGCCAACCCCTGTGGCTTGGAGCCCCCTGCAGTGCCCCGGATCCCCCTGTGGCGCGGACATACATGTCCGCGACCTTACCGAGTCCAGCTTGCTGGACCGGAAGTAGCTTGCCCGAACACCCCTGTCTCGGCCCACCCCGGTGGCGCGGACATGCTTGTCCACGACCTTGCCGAGCCCAGCTTGCTGGGACGGAAGTAGATTGCCCGAACACCCCTGTGTCGGCCTCCGCTGCGCTGCGGCCGAGGCTTCGGTCGCGGACAAATATGTCCGCGCCACACGGTTGACGGGGGCAGGTCGCGGACAAATATGTCCGCGCCACCGGGGCAGGGAGCTTCGGCACCTGGGACTAGGTTGAAGAGTCAGCCTCGGCAACCATGCCCACCCGGTGGTAGGACCACCCCCTGGCCGGAACCACCCTGTGGCGCGGACATGTTTGTCCGCGACCTTGCCGAGTCCAGCTTGCTGGACCGGAAGCAGATTGCCCGGACACCCCTGTTTCGGCCTCCGCTACGCTGCGGCCGAGGCTTTGGTCGCGGACAAATATGTCCGCGCCACAGGGTTGTGGGGGGTAGGTCGGCTAGCCGGTTGGGTCCTCACCCGCCCCGACCGCCGCCACGTCCAGCTCCCCCGCGAACGACCGCAGCAGCAGCACCTAGTCCGGCTCGTCAGTGGCCGGAAAGATGGTCCTTCGGTCGCTTGCAGCCGCGATCTCCTCTGCCGCGGCAACGACCACCTGGAACCCTATGCCAGCGGTGTGGCGATCCGGAACGAAGCCTTGCCGCAACTGCTCGGCAGGGTGGATGTAGTTCCGGAACTCCCGTAGGGAGTGGCCAAAGCGGGTGACATTCGGCGACAAGACACCTAGACGGCCCAGAACGTCCAACCACTCCACGAGTTTCCAGTCGCTCAACCGCCCTGGTCGTCGGTCATACCGCTCCTGGTACGCACGGTTCACGCGCTCCATGTTGCGCGTCCCGAAGCCCAAGCACATTCCCTCGAGCACACTACCGCTAAGAATCACTGCCGCTAGATACGCACCTGCCTTGCCGCAGGCTCGTGCCTCATACATCCTCTGAATGAGCAGCTCTTGGACCTCGCTTGGTACGGGTAACCGACGGAAGATATCCTCATCGTATTTCACGCTGCGGAGCCGAGTCTCCGCATCCTGATTCACATCACTGGCCCGCTGATGCTCGACCCTGGCACCCAGCAACCGGGCGACTAGGTCCTCGTACCTCTCCTTCGTCTGCTTGTTCAGAGGCGACCACCTCATTTCCATGCGATGCCGGAGAAGCTCATCAAGTACGCGACCAGCCAGTTTGGCGTCCGTCTGACGCAGGAAGCAGCGCAAGCACTTCGCCTTCGACTCACCCTCCGATGAATACGCCTCGCTGTATATGTCAATCCCGAACTATTGAAAAAACCTCTCAAATGTCACATTCGTGAAGTCTAGTATGTATCCCGGCGAACCCTCCAGGGCGTCATCGACGATTCGTATGTCAAATGATGATAGGGTCGGCTTCACATGTCCCCTCCAGAACGCTGAGCCCAGTCTAGATCCAGCTTCCCCGCCAACAACCGCGGCAGCAGCGCGTCGCGGGTGGTGGCTAGGGTACGTGATTCGACGTTGTTGTGGACGATGCGTTCCAAGTAGGGCTCTAGGATACCGGTTGCCGCGTCAAGGAGGGCGGCCGACGGGATGATGACCTTGGCTTCGGTGAGGTGGTGGCGTTGGATATGGCCCATGGTGGTGGCTTTGTCGCCGGCGATGTCCTGGAACGCGGGCAGGTGCTCCAACAACCAGAAGTAGTACAACCAGCGCGGGTACCTAGTCGAAGAGGCGCGGAACAGGTGCTGGTTTAGCGCACCACGTCCGCCGCACCAGATGACCACCATGAGGGAGCCCGACCACGAGAAGATCACGTCGCCGTCATCGATGATGCAGTCGGGCCGGATGCTGGGGCTAGCAAGGCCCGACGACGCGTCAACGCCTGTACGCAACTCGCGGATCTTGATCACCGGCAGCGGTTCCTCGTCCTCCCGTGGTGCGAAGCGCTGCAAAGCGAGGCCGTTCCGAAAGTCGGCGATGCTGTCAAGTGCCGCCACGCGCCACCCCTCCGGGATGGGGCCTAGTTCGGAGTCGACGAGGCGGGAGGGGAAGAGGGGGGTTAGGGAGGGAGGG
>DHNJ01000016.1:0-42001 GCA_002409445.1 Armatimonadetes bacterium UBA5419
GCCGACGCTCGGCCCGCCCGCGCGGCCGGCGCGCTGGGCGCTGGCGCGCCTCACCGAGCCGCTCGACACCGACGGCATGCTCGCCTACCTGCCCGCCTGCCTGGCGCTCGGCACCGACCTGGCCTTCTACCGCGGCGGGCAGAGTGCGCTGCTGCAAGCGGTCAGCGGCCTGCCACCGGCCGCCTTCGCGCGCGTCGACGTCTGGGCCGCGGCGGCCGATGTGGAGCCCGCCCTCCTGACCTACGTTGATGAGTGGACCGAGGGCGCGGTCGACGGCCGCAGCTGGCGGTATGTCGTGCCGGTGGACCAGGACGCTCCGACCTTGCTGGTGGCTGCTGTGAGAGATCCTTTCCTGTCGGCGCGTGCGTACGGTTGGCTGCAGAGCATCGACTCCGCCTTGGCGGACCAGCTCGGCCGCCTCAGTGCGCTGCGCGACCGCCTTCACCAGTTGGCCATCGCCCCCGAGTCGGACAAGCGGCGTCGCCGCTATCTTGGCGCGGTGCTCATCGCGATTGAGGAGAAGCAACGCAGCCACGACCAGTGGGGTTCGTACCGCGTCGCGGGCGACGTCGACCGCCTGGCTGACTCGCTGGAGGACCTGCAGAAGCGCGCCGACCAGGCCATGGCCGGCGAGGATCCGTACATCGATCGGCGCGGCAACGTCCTCCGCGGCTACGTCTCGATCATGGACGACACACTGCAGCACTACGCGGTGGGTGTGCCGAACGCGTGGAAGCCGGGCGACAAGTACCCGCTGGTGCTGACCATGCACGGCTACGGGTTCGGCCAGTTCCTCGGCTCGCCCGCGCCGGTCGAGAACGGCGTGATCCACGTCTCCGCGTTTGGGCGCGGCAACGGCGACTACAAGCTGTGGTGCGAGGAGGACCTGCGCGAGGTGGTGCAGGCCTGTCTGGAAGACTACGGCTGCGACCCGGACCGCGTCTACGCGACGGGCGGGTCGATGGGCGGCACTGGCTCGTGGCACATCGCGACCATGTACCCCGACGTCTTCGCCGCGATTGCGCCGATCATGGGCAACGCCAACCACCACGTCTGGGAGGAGGTCTGGGGCTGGGGACAACGCGAGAAGACGTTCATGACGCCGTTCCGCGACTGGCTTGAGTCGACAACCTCGGCGTTCACCTATGCGGAGAACCTGCGCCACGTGCCCTCGTGGGTCGTCCATGGCGACCGCGACGATATCGTCCCGGTCGGCCACTCGCGGACGATGGTCCAGCGCCTGCGCGGGCTGGGCTATCGCGTCGATTACGAGGAGCAGCCGGGCGTGGGCCACGGCGGGTTCGCCGCCGGCACCGAGGCGCGGGTCAAGCGCGCGATGCTGACCCAGCGGCGCGACCCCTGGCCGCGGCGTGTGACCTTCAAGACCAGCTGGCCGCGCTACCAGCGAGCCTACTGGATCCGCCTGGAGCGCGCTTCCCGGCCGGCGGTGGAGGCGCAGATTGACGCGCGCGTGCTGGGTCAGACGATCGAGTTGACCGCGGTCGAGGTTGACCGTCTCAGCCTCACGCTGGCCGCGCCGTTGATCGACGTCGGCCAGCCGGTCCGCGTCACCGTCAACGAAGCAACCGCCTTCGACGACCTGGTGCCGCCTGACGGTGTGGTGCGCCTGGGTCAGGTCGAGGGCAAGTGGCAGCCGGTGAACCGCCCCTCAGGTCTCGAGAAGAACGAGACTGTCGGCGGTCCGCTCGAGCACACCTACATGGGTCGCTTCCTGCTGGTCTATGGCACCACGGGCGACGAACGGACCAACCACGTCAACCGCCGAATGGCCGAGCAGGCCGCCGAGAAGTGGCGCCGATGGGGCCGGGAGCAGCCGGCGCGGATCAAGGCAGACCACGAGGTAACGCAGCAGGACATCGCCGACAGCAACCTGCTCTGCTATGGCTCGCCGGAGAGCAACAGCATCGTCGCGCAGGTCAACGACCAACTGCCGATCCGCTTCGTGCCGGCGACCGACACCGAACCGGGTGGCGTGACCACCGGCAGCGAGACCTTCCGCGGCGTCGACGTCGGCCTGAAGATGTGCTATCCGAACCCGCTTAACCCTGAGCGCTGTGTCGGTGTGTTCGGCGGTGTCACCTGGCGCGGTACCTGGGACATTGATGGTCGGTTCGGCAACTTCTTCGACTGGGGCGTCTTCGACGACCGCAACTGGTACGACTTCAATATCTTCGACCAGCAGACGCAGTCACCCGAGACGCACGTTCTGGTCGGCTACTTCGACGCCGACTGGCAGCTCGATGGCGGCCTACTGATCCGTGGCGACCGGGCCATGCGCGACGCCGTGCAGCCCCGGCGTCCGCCGGACCCGATGGCTGGGCCGCCCACGGCCGATGAGATCTACCTCAGCGAGCTCGTGCCCATCCGCCAGCGACAGGAGAAGGGCGTTCTCGGCTACGACCAGAGCTTCGAAGGCAACCGCATCAAACTGGGCCAGACGACGTTCCGGCGCGGGCTCGGCATCCATCCCGAAGCCGAGATGACTTACGACATCGGCGGTGAGTACGACCTGTTCGACGTCTGGGCGGGCATCGATCTGGAGGGCGCGACTTCCGTCGCCAGCGCGCGCGAGGACGCGGAGAAGGTTGCCTTCGAGGTCTGGGGCGACGGCCGGCTGCTGGCCGACAGCGGCGTCATGCGCTGGAACACGCCGCCGAAGCACTTCGTGGTGCGGGTCACCGGGGTCAAAGAGCTGCGCCTCAACGCGCGGGCGATGGACGGGCGCAAGTGGCTGTTTGGCTCCGCGGCTTGGGGTGAAGCCCGCGTCACCCGCCTCAGCCGCCGACGCGCCGAGCTGGGCCCGGCTCTCGGGCAGCCGGTGCAGCGCGAGCGGCTGTCTCTGGATGGCAGTTGGCAGGTCGCCGACTACGCCGTCGGCGCCGGCCTGGTTGAGGGCGCCGACGAGGGCGCTGGGGCGCGCACGGCGATCAACCTGCCGGGTAACCTGGCTGCCGGCCTGGCCGCGGCCGGCCGGCTGGCCGCGCTCGACACAGCGGACGGGCTCAAGGCGGCGGCGGCGCTCGTCGACCGCGAGTGGTGGCTGACGCGCGAGTTCGAGGTGCCGACGGCCTGGCGCGGGCGCGGCCTGCGGCTGCGGCTGGGTGGCGTCGTCGGGGTGGCTGAGGTTTGGCTCAACGGGCAGCACATCGGCCGTACGAGCGGCGCGCCGGAGGACACGGCGGAGCTGGACCTCGGCCCATGGGCGACCGCCGGCGGGACCAACACGCTCGCGCTCCGCCTGACCGCGGCACCGGCCGAGTGGAGCGGCGTAACCTGGTGGCAGACACCGACCCGCGCCACCGTTCTGGCCCCGCCCGTGGCCTGGGGTGACGACGGCGGTGGAGTCTGCCTGCCGCTGGGCGTCCACGGCGCGCTGGAAGTGCAGGCGGTCGGTCCGCTCCAGCTATCGCCGCTGCGGGTGGAGACGGCGCTGCTTGATGTGGCGCCGGCCGGCGAGCAGGCCGAGGTGCCCGCGCGGCTCCGGCTGCGCGGTGATCTGACCGCCGCGGCGGACGCGCCCGACACGGCGCAGGTGCGGGTACGCCTGGACAGCATGGTGCCGGACGAGCCGGGTCTGGAGCGCGTGGTCGACGTCAACCTGCAGCCCGGCGCAACCGTGCCGTACGAGGTCGAGCTGGATGTGCCCGCGACCAAGGTTTGGTGGCCAGCGGGTTGGGGCAGGCCGGCGCTCTACCGGCTCACGGTCAGCCTCGAGGGTGCCGGCGTAGCCAGCGATGTACGTACGGCGACCGTCGGGTTTCGTGACTGCGGCATCGGCCAGAACAGCCTGCAGCTGAACGGCCGCCCGTGGACGCCGCGGCTGGCGCGCTGGAAGCCGGTCGACCGGTACCTGCGCGCGTCCACCGACGGCACGCGACGCACCCTCGAGGCGGCCCTGGCCGCCGGCCTGAACGGTCTGCGGGTTGAGTCTGGCGCGGCGCACGCGTCCCCGGACCTGTTGGATCTGTGCGACGAACTGGGCCTAGTGGTCGTGCCGGAGGTGCCGTTGGACGGCGGCGCACCCAACCTCGCGCGTGAGTTGGTCATCGCGGAGGCGCGCGGCTGGACGGACCTGGCTGCAGGGCACCCGTCCGTCCTGGGCTTCGCCCTGGGCCACGAGGGCTCGCCGCAGAGCCAGGTGGTCGCCGCGGCGGCAGAGTTCGCGCAGGCGATGCCCGAAGCGCTCCTGCTCTCACCGACCGCGCGTGAGGCCGGCGCACAGACTTGGACCTGGATTCGTGCCGCAGGCGACGCGGCGCTGACGCTGCCCGCGTGGCAACTTAACCCGGTGCCGACGCTGCCGTCGCGCTGGAGCGCTGGCGGACGACCCGCCCTAGACGGAACAGGCGAGCTCTGGCCGCAGACCGCACAATGGACGGACCTTGGTGGGTCGACCGCCGAACCAGCGCGTCTGACTGCGATGATGGGCGACGCCGCCGATATGGCCGCCCTGGCCCGACGCCTTCGATGGCTACAGGCAGAGACGTTGCAGCAGGACTTGGCCGCCTGGCAGGGCGAGACGTTGTGCGTCGACAGCCTGACGGAGAGCTGGGCGCGGGTAGGCGGTGCGCTCGTTGACCACAGCGGCGCAGTGCGGCCGGGGTGGGGGGTGCTCGCCGAGCGGCTTACGCCCGGGGCGGTCTGGCCGGAACTGGACAGGGACGCGCTGGCACGGGGCGACAAGCTCGAGCTGCGGGCAGGTACGGCTAGCGAGCCGCCGGATCGCCGGGTGCGGCTGCGGGTCATGGATCTCGGCGGTGGCGTCTGGGCCGAGCAGGAGTTCGAGCGGCGCACCGCACCGGAGCAACGACGCTTGATCTGGCAGCCGGACATCTCGGGCCCCGGTGGTGCGTTCGTGGTCCTAGCCGAACTGGCGGGCCAGCCGGCGCGGACCGTTGGCGCACCGGTGGTGCTTGATGCTAGGCCAAGCGGCGGGGCATTGCCTGTCGTGCTGAGCGGTGCGCCCGTGGCGCTGCCACGTGGCTTGGAGCAGGTGTCGGTCGGACCCGCCTGGTGGATCCGGGCCGATGGCGATCAGCCGTTGGCTTGGCGCGTGGCGCTGGACTCTGGCGCGGGGTTGTTCATCGATGGCTGGCCGGCGCGGGGCACCGAGTCCATCGCGCCGGGCCGCACTGAGTTCCCGGCACAAGGTTCGACGTATGCCAGCCCGCGCGTGCCCCAGGTCCGCACACCGGACCACCCGGTTCTTGCCGGCGTGCCCGAGTGGCCCGGGGTGAGCGACGCCGAGCCACTGCACCTGGTCTCCGGCGCGCTCGTCCTGGTCGAGGCTGAGGGCGGGCGACCGCTGCTGGTCGAGACGAACGAGGGTGATCAGCGCATCTTGTGGCTGCTTGCGCGGCCGAGCTACCGCGCCAAGCTGACGGCCTGGGCGGGCTGGCGGAGGCTGATGCTGAATGCTGTGGCCTACGTTGGCGGCGCACCGTACGGCCGGCTAGAGCAGGCGCTGGGTGTCAGTGGATCGGCGGCCTGGCGCCCGTTCGAGAGCGCTCCGGCCCAGACCATCGCGCTGGCCGCAGAGGGCGAGGCGGAGACGACGCGGCCCGGCGTGGTGCGGCGCAAGGTCACGGTGACCAACCGCGGCACCGGCTACGCGCCGTTCGTCTGGCTGACGCTGAATGGGGTGCCCGGTGGTGCGTTGGCCACGTTGCGACCCAACGGCTTCAGCCTGGCGCCGGGCGAAGCCGAGACCGTGTGGCTTGAGGCGCAGACCGAAACGGCGCCACTGGCGGCCGAGGTGACCGTGTCTAGTGGTGGCTGGGGCGTCCAGCCCGTGGATCTAGCAGTGCGTTTGGACGGGGGCTAGCCGCGTCGCCCGAGGCGGCCTCTTGATGTTGCCGGACCCAGCGGTGGCGCAGCCGCTTGGCTGTGGCTTGGCGGTCCTCGACCGCCGAGGGACTCCGATCCGGTGCGTCCTCGGCATTGGCGAGCGCCCAGGCGGCGAGCACACCTTCCTCGACACCTAGCTCGGCCAGCGCCTTGGCCGCGGCCCAGCGGACGGTCCATGATTCGTGGTCGAGGTGTTCGTTAAGTAGCGCCCCGAAGCGCTCCTGACCGGACCAACCCAATGCATGCAACCAACGGGCGAGATCCTCAGGCCGCTTGCTCCACGCCTCACGCACGCGGTCCAGCGCCTCGGCCGCCGCGCCTACCTGTTGGCTAGCGAGGGCGACCAGTGAGACCACACCAAGTTCGTCGGGCACCAGCGCCCAGCGGGTCAGCGGCTCGATGGCCTCGCGGCTACGGATCTGCCAGAAGGCGAGCGCCGAGGCGAGACGCACTTTCGGGGCCGCGTCGTCGAGTAACTCCACCAAACGCTGCGCGACGGTCCGGCTGCGTCGCAGCATGGAGGTGGTGCCGATCAGCGAGCGCACCGCCATGTGCCGCTCGGTCCAGTCATCGCTCGCGGCGAGGGCCAGCCACGCCTCGACCGAAGGCGATGGACCCATCAACTGATGTGGTTGGTCGTCGGTCATAGCACGACTATAGCTGGCGCAGCCCGCGGGCCAGGTCGGCGCGCAGGTCGTCGACATCCTCAAGGCCGATGGACAAGCGGACGAGTTGATCCGTCAGCCCCAGCCGGTCACGGTCCTCACGCGTCAGCCCGTGCCGCATCATCACACCCAAGTGGAGCGCCAAGCTTTCTACTCCACCCAAGCTTGTACCCAGGTAGATGACCTGCAATGCATCAACGAAGCGCCCGACACCGTCTAGGTCCGCGTCGAGCTCAATACTGAGCACCGCGCCATAGGCCGACATCTGCCCGCGGGCGGACGCATGGTCGGGGTTGGACTCGAGGCCCGGGTAGTAGACGGCGCGCACGCCGGGCTGCGCTTCCAGCCAGCGGGCCAAGTCCAGGGCTGTGGCGCTGCTGTGCTTCACACGTAGCGACAGCGTCTTTAGACCGCGCAACAGCAGGAAGGCGGGGTCGGCATCGAGCGTGGCGCCGAGGTTAAGATGCAATGCTCGCACCTCGTCGATGAGTTCCTGGCGGCCTGCGACAACACCGGCGAGCAGGTCGTTGTGGCCGGCGAGGTACTTGGTGGCGCTGTGGAGGACAAGGTCGGCGCCGTGCTCAAGTGGGCGCAGCAGGGCGGGGGAGGCGAGTGTCGCGTCGACAACCAGCAGCGCGCCGGCGCGGTGGCAGACCTCGGCTAGGTCGCTGAGGCTCGGCAGCCGCAGGTGCGGATTGGTGGGGGCTTCGACCATCACCAGACGCGTCCGCGCGTCCAGTTCCGCCGCAACGTTGTCCACCAGGTCATCGACTGGCACCCAGTCGCCCTGGATGCCCCAGCGCGGCAACGAGTCGCGAATGAAGCCAAGCGATCGACGGTAGCCATCGTCTGCCACCAGCATGCGATCACCCGTTCGCAGGAGTGCGAGTAGCGTCGTGCTTAGCGCGGCCATGCCAGAACTGGAGGCAACGGCGTCGTCAGCGCCTTCGAGAACGGCCATCTTGCGCTCGACGGCGCGGACCGTCGGGTTCGCGGTGCGCCCGTACTCAAAGCAAGTGATGTCGCCGGCGGCGTAGGCGTCCATCGCCGCAAGGCTGCCGAAGACGAATGGCGCGGAGCGGATGACCGGCGTGGTCAGGGCGCCAGTCGACGGGTCCGGCTGCTGGCCAGCGTGGACGGCGTTGGTGTCGAAGTGTTGGTTGGACATGCCGAGAAGCTCCAGCGCACTCACAGAGTGTCAGGCGGTTCGCGCCGGGCGTCAATGACCGTGGCTTGAACGAGCGGCAGCATCCCTGCCAAAACGAGCCCATAGACGCCGCGGTCAGCGGCGACAAGGTCTAGCGTCGGTGGGCGACCCGCCGGCGAAACGCGTGGTGCAAGCGTGTGGCGCAACGTGCGTGGCCCAGGTCGATTGCCCGCCAGACACAACGCACGCCACAGCATCACCCAGCCGTACCACCCACTCCAATTCTATCATAATCTACGTTATGTATACTTATGAGGAGCACGATGGTGAGGCCGCGCCGGGCCACCTAGATGCGGCTCCGCGCGCGCGCCCTAGCCAATCCGCCACCTCGCTCGCGTGCGCGGCCTGACGCGTCCGGGCTGCGTTTCTTGTCGCGGCCTGCGTCGCCGGCTATGCTCGTACCCAACGGAGCTCACCATGGTCATGCCGCTCGCGCTCAGCGCCCTGCTCGCCGCCGCCGCGCCGACCGACCTGCGAGTCAGCGACAACCAGCGCTTCCTCGTCCGCGCCGATGGTCAGCCGTTCTTCTGGTTGGCCGACACCGCCTGGGAGTTGTTCCATCGGCTCGACCGCGCCGAGACCGATCACTACCTGCGCACGCGTGCCGGTCAAGGCTACACAGTGATCCAAGCCGTAGCGCTGGCCGAGCTGAACGGTCTGGGTGCGCCGACGCCTGCCGGACATCTGCCGCTGGTCGACGGCGACCCGGCGCGACCCGCGGTCGTCGACGGCCCGGACAACGACTACTGGGACCACGTCGACTGGGTCGTCGCGCGCGCCAACGAACTGGGCTTGGTCATGGCGATGCTGCCGACTTGGGGCGCCTGGTGGCACGACGGCGACAATCCTCCGTTCACCGTCGAGAATGCCGGTATTTACGGTGAATGGCTTGGCCAGCGCTACGCTGGCGCGGCGATCGTCTGGGTGCTGGGCGGCGACCGGGTCATCGAGAACGACACGATGCGCGCGATCGTCGAGGCGATGGCGGCCGGCTTGGCGCGGGGCGATGGCGGCCGGCATCTGCAGACCTTCCACCCGCGCGGCGGGTCCGGGTCGGCCGAGGTCTTCCACGACACCGCGTGGCTCGACTTCAACATGCGCCAGAACGGCCACGGGCCCGAATGGCGCGCCTACGCCAAGCTCACCGAGGACTACCAGCGCCAGCCGGTCAAGCCGGTGCTCGACGGTGAGCCGGTCTACGAGGACCACCCGCTGCATTTCGCGCCGCAGGACCACAGCCACTCGGTGGCCGCCGACTGTCGCCGGGCGGCGTACTGGAACCTGTTTCAGGGCGCGTTCGGCCACACCTACGGCCATCACTCGATCTGGCAGATGTTCGCTGAGGGCCGCGGGCCGGTCAACGGGCCGTTGATGACCTGGCGTGAGGCACTGGTCCAGCCCGGCGCCCAGCAGATGCGCCACGCCCGGCAGTTGCTCGAGTCGCGGCCGTTCCTCACGCGCATCCCCGACGACAACCTGATCGTGCCGAGTTCGCCGCCGACGGCGGTGCCGGGGGCCGGGCGCTACCGCTTCGTCGCGACACGGTGCTCGGACGGCAGTTACCTAATGGTCTACGCGCCCGTGGGTCGCACGTTCCGCGTGCAGCTCGATAGCCTCAGCGGCGACCAAGCGGTCGCCTGGTGGTACGACCCGCGCACGGGCGAGGCGCAACGGCTCGGCGAGTTTGAGTCGACGGGCGAGCGCGAGTTCACCCCACCCTCGCGTGGCGAGGTGCTCGACTGGGTGCTTGTCATCGACGACGCTGCGCGTGGCTTCGACCCGCCGGGCGCCGTGTCGCTGGTTGACTAGACCAGCGAGACCTCAAGCCCCTCGCCGTCGACTTTCATGTTCCAGCTCGTGCGCAGCGGGCCGGTCTCGCGCACGAAGCGCAGGTAGTCGGCGAGCGCGTCGGCGCAGTTGATGGAGTTGTGGGCGAGGATCAGCGCGCCGGGCGTCAGCTTATCCCAGGCGGCCTCCAGGATGGTCAGGTAGATGCCTTTGCCCGTCTCGGGTGTGCCGTCCGCATCGAGGTAGAGCAGGTTGATCGGCCCGTCCCACTCGGTGACCACGTCGACCGCGTCAGCCGCGACTACGCGCGCCACGCCAGTCGGGTCGATGCGGCGGGTATTGCGCTCGGCGCGCTCGGCTTCGGCCGGGACGATCTCGACGCCGATGAGCGCGCTAGCGGTGTACGACGCACCGGGGCCGACCGCCGCGCCGGCGTTGGAGATGAATGTATTGCCGCAGAAGACACCCGCGGCGATCATCACCTGCGGCTGCGTGATGGCGTTCAGCGCGTAGATCAGCCGCTGCATACGCGGGCCAATCGCCGTCCAGGGCATCTCGAAGTGGTCGACGACGAACTGCCTGTGGGCGAGCAGCTTGTCGTGGTCGTAGTCGAGATGCGGGATGACCCCGTCCTCACGCAGGGCAACTAGTCCGGCCTCGACCGCGGCGATCTCGTCCGCGAGCGGCTCGATCGGGGCGTAGGCATTGCGCGTGTCGAAACGATAGGTATCCCAGCCGGGTGCGGCGTACTCGTGTGCCATGATGCAGTCTTCCGCGCCCGAGAGTAGCAGGCGCGGAAGACTGTGTCATTAGCAACGAGGAGCTACCCCGCAGTGAAGGGCAGGTTCAGCTCCTGCCACACCCGCCGGCCGAGGCCGGTGTACTGCGTCAGGCCGATGGAGCCCGGGCGGAAGCGCAGCGCCGCGTAGCCGAACGCGTCAGCGTAACGGAACGAGCGGATGTGCGCCACCTCGTCGAGCAGCACCTGGCGGCGCTCTTCAAGGCTGTGCGGCTGGAAGGTGGCCTCCTGCTCGATGAGCCGAGTCCGGTAGTCCGCGAGTCCTTCGAGGTGGTCCTTCGGGTTGACCTGCGGCCGCGGGATTACGCTGACCGTGCAGATCTGGGAGATGGTGCCCGCGTCGGTTGTCCGCTGGAGAACCGAGTTCTTGTGCACGTGGCCACACAGCACGAGCGCGTTGCGCGCGCCCAGCGCGGCCAAGATACGCGCGCGCTGGTCAGCTTGGTCGGGGCGGGCATAGATGTGCCAGGTCGACCGTGCCGAGCAAGGGATGACCGGGATGTGCACCAGGCAGACGATCCGCTGGCCGGGATGCTGCGCCAGAGTCGCCTCGAGCCAATCGAGGCTGCTGTCCTGGTAGGCATCGAACCAGACGAAGGTCACATCGCCTTCGGTCGTAGCGAAGTTGCCACTCGTCGCGTCGACATCGAGCTGGCGGCCGACCCAAGGTAGCAGGACCTCATCGAACGCCTCGCGCGAGCCCGGGCCGGTGACCTCGTGGTTGCCTTTGACGAAGCCGAACGGCACGCCAAGGTCGGCCGCATCAATTGATGCGGCTGTGTTCAGGCACATGCGCCGCGCGAGCCGGGGCGTGGCGGACAGACCCTCGATCAGGTCGCCCGTCTGTGCCACGAGCCGGACGTTATCCAACTCCCGGACCTGGTCGCGCAATTCGGCGAACAGGTTCGGTACCATCTCCTGGGTCAGGCGCGAGTAGTTCTGGATCTGCCGCACGTCGCCGGCGCGGTCGTCCGCTTCCAGCGCCGCCAGGTCATGCAGGTCGAGCCAGTCGAAGTGGATGTCGCCCAGCAACAGGACCCGGAAGTCGCGGTCCGTGGCCTGCGCGACGCCCTTGCGGCCGAGGCCTAGTGCCAACGCCGCGGCACCGGTCGTGCGCAGCCAGATGCGCCGGTCGAGAGTCGGGTGCTTACCAGTTAACATCGTCTTCCACCGTGAAGTTGTAGAGCACGCCGTTCCCGTTCGTCTTGATCACATCGTCGAGGCGGCGCCACTTGGCATGTCCGTCACAGAACAGCCAGTTGGTGCCTTCCATGTGACGCGCGACGAACCGGGTGCTCGGTGCATTGGCGCGACCGAAGTTGGCGTAGGTTAGCGTGCCGCTGTAGGGCTTCTGGAGCTCGACCGCGATGTCGGCGCTGGAGCCCGAGTAGCAGATGTAGTAGCCCGTACCGTCGCCGGCGAGAATCGTGTCGGCCGGGACCTCCAGCGAGGCCAGGGCTACCCCACCCTCGCGCATTGGCGGCGTGGCGACTTGGTTGTCGGCCGTGTTGGCGGCGCCGCTGTTGCTGGCGTATAGCGCGTTGGCGGCGAACGAGACGTTGGTCCGCGCCGCATTGCTGCCACCTGGGATCATCGGGCTGGGCACCCAGTCGCCGAAGTTCTTCGAAGGGCACGACGAGAACAGCTCGTTGCTCTTCACGTACGGCAGGATCGCGTCCATCCAGAAGTACTGCTGGAGCGTCGACGTAGTGCCGAACCAGATCTGCGGTGACAGTTCGTCATAGTCCTGGCCATACATCATGAAGGCCATGCCGATCTGCTTCAGGCCACTCAGGCAGGCCGTCTGGCGCGCCTTCTCGCGGGCCTTGGCAAAAACCGGGAATAGGATCGCCGCCAAGATGGCAATAATCGCGATCACAACGAGCAACTCTATCAGCGTAAACGCACCCTTTCTGCGTTGCATCGTGTCACCTCCATGCGTCGTCCCGTTCGTTCATTACGGGACCATCGAGATGCACTATGGCAGCAGAGTGTGCGCGGGCGGTTGGCGCTTGATTAGAGCCTAGTTAATCTGCCGGGGCTACGGCGAGCCGTCGAACGCGGTGCGCAGTTCGGCCACCGCCTTGGGCAGCGCGGTCGAGGCGCATTCGCGGCCCTCCATCTCGATCGAGACGTAGCCCTGGTAGTCGACCGCTCGCAAGATGGCGGCGATGCGACGGTAGTCGAGGTCGAGAGTGTACCATTCGCCCCCGCCGTAATAACTCTTGGCGTGGACCAGGCAGGCGCGCGGCGCCAGCTCGGCCAGGGCATCGTACGGCTCGTCGAGGAAGTTGCCCGTGTCGAGCAGGAACGAGAGCCAGGGGGTGTCGAACGAGTCGAGAATGCGGGCTACGCCCTCGGGCGCGAAGGTCAGGCCCCAGTGATTCTCGAGGGCGAGGACGACGCCCTGCTCCTCGGCACGCGGCAGGCAGGCCTCGATGCTGTCGATGCACCAACGGAAGGCGTCATCGTCGGTGTAGCCGGGCAGCGGCGTCTCGATGCCGCGCGCGGCCATCAGCTCGTCGAAAGTGCCGGAGGTGCCCCAGCGGCCGGAGTTGAGCCGGATCGCGGGAATACCCAGTTCGTGCGCCAGGTCAATGCAGCGGAGGGTGTGCGCGACGTGTTCGGCCCGCTGTTCGGCGTCGGGCCAGACGAAATCCTGGTGGATGGATAGCGCGTACAGGTCCAAGCCCAGGGTGAAGGCGAGGCGCTTGAGACCTTGCACGTAATCGCGATCCTCGCTGAGCATCTGCTGGTGCAGGATCTCGACGCCATCGAGATCGAGCTCACGCGCCCAGCGCAGGCAGTCATCAAGCGGCGTCTTCTCCGGGGTGAAGTGCCAGAACGAGTAGGTCGAGACACCGAGTCGAGGGCGCATAGTTACCTCCAGCCAAACGGCCGCCGCCATGGTACACCCCGTCGCAATGATGGGCCACCGCAGTACACTGTGCGCCAGCGAGACCACGATGAACCGACTCGGCATACCTTTAGTCTTCCTGGCGGGCTTGGTGCTGGCGGCCTGCGCGCCGACCACCGACGTGGTGGAGCCCGCGGCACCCGCGGCGCCCTCCACCAGCCCCTCTGATGCGGCGCTGTCGCCGGCGCCCACGCCGGCCGGCGCGACGATCCGCTTGGCCCTGGTCGGTGACGGTTCCGCCGCGGCGCAACAGGTCGCCGACGGCGCGCAGCAGGTTGTCGGCGCCAATGCGGTCAGCCTGGACGTGGTGGCGGCGGTGGCCGACGTCACGGCGAAGGCGCAGGGCCTCATCCTGGTCGGGCCGGCCGCGGATGCCCTCGCCGCTGCGCAGGCGCTCGAGGCGAAGGTCGTCGTTGTTGGGCCAGCGCCGGGCGAGGCCGACGCCGTGCTCGGCAGCGATGCGGAGCTCGCCATGCTGACCGAAGCGCAGGCGGTTGAGCTGGGGCGCGCCAGCGTGGAGACCGCCGCCTCCCTGGTGGAGGGTCAAGGCGGCCTGAAGCCCCAGCGCACGCTGGCGGACGTCATGCAGCCGCGCTAGGCGACGGCCTGAAGCTCGTCCCACACCCGGTCGACCGCGGCGATTAGCTCGTCGAGGAAGAGTGGCTTCTCAAGAACACCGATCACATGGGCGAAGTCCACGAAGCCGTCGTCGTCGGCGGCGAAGGCTGTCAGGACGATCACCCGAGGGCTCAACAGGGCGCGCTGCGCTCGTAGCGAGCGCAGCACCTCGTAGCCGTCGAGTCCAGCGATCATCAAGTCCAAAATCAGGACGTCGGGTCCCGTCAGGTCGACTGCTGCGAGGGCATCATGCCCGTTGTCCGCCTCGACGACCTCGTGACCTGCCTCGGTGAACGTGCGGGCGAGGTTGAACCGTAGCACCATGTCGGATTCCGCAACCAGGATCTTCATGGCCCACACCTCGTCTCGGCCTCGTGCTCGCCTGGTCTGAGCAACCGTGGGCGATAGGCCGATAGAGCTTTGTGCTCCTGCTTTCACTCTACCCTTAACGCAATGTTACGAACCCATCGCGCGGGGCGAATGTTGCGATGGTGTGACAACGCGTGCGGCTAGCCGGTGGGGCCAAGCGGGACGTGCTGCTGGAGGGAGCGGAAAACCAGCCAGGCGGCGAACAGTAGCGCCCAGCTGGTGAAGGTCATGCCGGCGAAACTAATCGAGGCGCGCAGCCAAGCGAGCTGCCAGCCTTCGTCGCCGCGGCTGCGCGCTTGCGTCGAGAGGACGAAGCAAACGGACGCGAGGATAGGCAGCGCGAGCAACAGCAGGCCGAAGAGCCAGAGGATGACATGCACGAACGTCGGTAGCTGCGACAAGCTGCTCATGGTGCGTGCAGTGTAACATGGACGAGGATTACCGCATGGTCTCAGACATCGACCACAGTGTGCCCAGTCTCGACGCAACGACCGACGCGCCGCTCGAGCTGGGCAGCTACCGCTCGCTAATCTCGCTGGCGGTGCCCGCCATTATCGCCTCGACCGGCAACGCGGTTATGCAGTTCATCGACGGGCTGCTGCTCAGCCGCTACTCGCAGACAGCGATGGCCGCGCAGGGCTCGGCCGGGATCATGGCCTGGGCGGCAATGCTGCTGTTCGTCGGCACGGCGGCCTACGCCGATGCGTTTGTCGCACAGTACCAGGGCGCGGGCCGACGCCACCGAGTGGCGGAGGTAGTTTGGCAGGCGCTCTGGTTCTCCCTCGCTTGCGGGCTGATCCTGGCTGTTGTCGCCTCGCCGCTGAGCCTCTTATTTGCCTACGTCGGCCACGACCCGACGCTGGTCACCGGCGAGCAGTTGTACTTCAAGATCATCCTCTGGGGCGGCGTCTTCCCCATCGCTTTCGCCGCGCTCGCCGGCTTCTTCCTGGGCCGCGGCGACAACCGCACACTGATGGTCGTGGAGCTGATCGCCCAGGTGCTCAATGGCGTGCTCGACTGGTTGCTAATCTACGGCCCCGGCCCCTTCCCCGAGTGGGGACTCGCCGGCGCAGCGATTGCGACCGTGGCGGCCCAGGCGGTCGGCGTCGCTGTGGCGCTGGTCATCTTCCTTTCGCGGCGCCACCGGCGCACGTATGGCAGCTGGCGCGGCCGCCGGCTAGACCTGTCGCTGATGGGCCGCCTCATGCGCTATGGTCTGCCCAACGGCATCCGCGGCATGGTCGAGGTCTTCGGCTGGGCCGCGTTCATGCAGGTCGTGGGCCGGCTCGGCGTCGAGGAGCTCAGCGTCACCAACATCTCCTGGCGGCTCAGCGGCCTGGTCTTTCCGTTGTGGGGCATCTCGCTGGCGGTGACGACGCAGGTCGGTCAGGCCCAAGGCCGCGGCGAGCCGGACCTGGCGGCACTGGCCACCTGGCGTGGGCTGTCGATCGCGCAGGTGGCGATGATGCTCGGCGCGGGCGTGCTGGTGGCCTGGCCCGAGCCGATGCTGCGGATCTTCATGCCCAGCGACATGTCACCAGCGGAGGTCGCGCGGACCATCAGCACCGGTGTGGTCCTGCTCCGCTTCATCGCCGCGTACTGCCTGGTTGATGCGATCAACTTGATTATGATGGGCGCGCTGGCCGGCGCGGGCGACACGAAGGCGATGCTGGCTATCTCGACGATCCTGTTCAGCGGGTTTGTCGCAGCGATGCTCATCATGGCCTACGTGGGGGCGAGCCTCTACGCTCTTTGGGCCGCACTGACGATTCAGGTCGCGCTGATGGCTGCGGCGTTCTTGGGACGGTTCCTGACCGGCCACTGGCGATCGATGCGGGTAATTGAGCAGACTTTGCAGGACTAGTACCTGGGGCGCATAACACCTGGTCAGAGGTGCAGACCAAATGCGCATCCATACCCTTCTGCTCGCCGCCCTCCCCCTGGCCTCGACGGCGCTGGCCGCGGCCCCGTGGGACTCGGTGGCCTACCCTACCGCCGCCGACTATACCCGTATCATCGGCCGGTTCCCGCGCTACGCCGAGCGCGGCTGGCACGGCAACTACCAAGATAACCCCGCCCTCGGCTACTTCGGGGATGGTCGCTCGGACGAGAACGGACAGCGCACGCTGGCCAACTTCTGCCTCGTCTATGCCTGGCTGGCGACCAACCCGGCTTACGATTCGACCGAGAGCGGTGTCTCGCGCGAGACCCTGCGCGCTCACGCGCTGGCGGCGATCCGCTACCGCCTGCGCACCCATGTCACCGGCGACCTACCCTGCACCGACGACCGGCCGTGGGGCAACCACTGGCAGTCGGCTTGGTGGGTCAGCCGCATGGTGCCCGCCGTCCTCCTGCTGCGCGCGGAGTTCAGTGCCTCGGAGATGGCGGCCTTCGACCGCATGGTCCAGCATGAGGCCGACCGCCACGTGGGCCTGGCGCCGCGGTACGGCGAGTACGGCGACAGCAAGGCCGAGGAGAACGCCTGGGACGCCGAGGTCGTGGCCTGGGCGCTGAGCCTCTACCCCAACCACCCGAACGTGCCCGGCTGGAAGGCAGCGCTCAACACCCTCTGCCTCAACACCTTCTCCATCGAGTCCGACCGCGACGCGACCGAGCTGCTGGATGGTAAGCCGCTGAACGAGTGGATCGGCGGGCCATCGATCCATCCTGACTTCACGATCGAGAACCACGGGCCGTTCCACATCTGCTACCAGATCTGCCCCCAGCACTCGCTGTCCTGGGTCTGGTACGCCTTCGCCTCGCAGCAGCAGACGGCCCCGCCGGCCGCCGAGCGCCATGGGCAGGAGGTCTGGGACCGGCTGCTTCAGTTTGCTCTGTGGAATGGGCGCTTCGCCTACGTGGGCGGGAAGGATTGGCCACGGTACGCCTATGGCCTGTACTTCATCCTGCCCACCCTGGTACACCGCCAGATAGCCTACGGTGACGCTGACGCGCGCCTGCTCGAGCGGCAGCGAGTCGGTGCGTTCGAGCGCGAGCAGCTGGTCTGGGACGACGGCTCGTTCTTCTCCGGCCGCTTCACCGACGGCATCATGGAGCGCTGGCCCAGCGAGTGGGAGACCGACTGCGCGGGCAACCTGACCATTGCGGCGATGATGCACGAGATGAACCCGCGCCCGGTCCACCCCACCTCGTCTGAGGTGCTCGCCGCGCGAAACGTCGGCACTTTCATCAGCCCCTACTGCGAGATCGCCATGCGCCGCGACCCACGCCGCTTTGTCGGCTGGAGCTGGCGCTCTTACGGCGGGCCGGTGACTGGCATGGTCTCGTCTGAGTCGGGCGAGGACATGCTCGAGTGGAACCGCAGCCTGTCGGGCACGGTCGCCTTCGGGCCCGGCGTGCAGGCGCAGACGCGCGTCGATGGGCATGACGAGACCGTGTTTGATGGCGGTTTCGGCACGATCGGCGAGGTCTGGCACGGGCGCCCGCAGCAAGGGCCGTCCGACTGGCGGCTGGAGGTCGCGGACACCAACATCCCCACCGCGACGATCGCCGAACCGAACCATCCGCTGTTCACCACCCCCAACGCGGTGACCAGCGTCGCCTTCCTGCAAGACCTTGACAGCGTGACCGCCGCCGGCGCCAATTGGACGCCGTTGGCCGTCAACCGCGACGGCGGGCCGGCGATCTTCGAGGCTAAGCCCGGCCGTGGCCACATCATCGTCAACATGACCAATGTCGAGGAGCTGGCGGCGCGCGGCGACGCCCCGGCGGTGGCGCTGTTCGAGAACCTGGTCACCTACGCCGGCGCCGCCGGCCGCCGCTGCGGCTACTTCGCCGGCGAGGCGCACCTCCGCAACGCGCTGGACGCAGCCGGGGTTGAGTACACCGTGCTCTCCGGCGAGCGCACGACCCGCGCCAGTTCTTTCGCGCAAATGCTCGAAGACCTCGACGTGCTGTTCATCGACCGCAGCGCAAAGACCGCGATCCCGCTCTACTCGGCCATCCTGGCCTGGGCGGAGGCCGGCGGCACGGTGGTCCATTCGATCATCCAGGACGAGGGCTGGAACCCCGAGGCGTGGGCCGCGAGCGGTCGGCCGGTGCTGCGGCAGCAGCTGGCCTGCGTGGCCCTACCCGATGGCCGCAGCACGCTGTTCGTCAGCCGCTGGTTGGCCGATCATGCCGCGCAGATCACCTCGCTGGACCTGCTCACCTGGCGCGTCGCCAACGACGTGTTCAATGACCGACAGCGCATCGTGACCAGCGACGACCCCGCCCAGGAGCCGCTGAAGCTGCTGGGGCTTGGCCTCGATGAACGGCGCGTCCTCTCGCCCGTCGGGCGCACCTTGGTCATCGACGGTGACCTTGGCTTGACCACCTTCGAGCCGGGTACCTGGCAGATCGTCGACACGCCGCGCCGCGACATCCGTTCCATCTGCGCCGCCGTCGTGCAGCTCATGCCGCGCGAGGCGCCGTTCGACGTGGCGGCGGGCGACGAGGTGGCGCGCAGTGCCGTGCTGCTGCGCACGAACGTCAACGAGGACGCGCGGCCGACAGACGGCGCGGTGCGCTGGACCGGCGACACGGCGGTGGCCAGCCTGACCATGCCGGATGGGACCGCGCAGGAGGTGACGCTCGACTTCGCCGCTAACTCGGTGACGGTGCGGTAGGCGGGGCTTCGGCCTCCCCCTCTTCCTCGGCGAGGGCGGCGCGGTAGCGCTCGTACGGGTTGTCAAGGGCGGTCTGCCAGGACGGCTTGTGGGCCGCAAGGAGTTCGCGCCAGACCGCCCAGGCGATCACGCCCGCGGCCGTCCCGCCGAGATGGGACCAGACCGCGACACGACCGTAACCGCCCTGCCATTGGGCGACGTGCACGCCTTGCAGGAGGAGCCATAGCAGCCCCATCACCCAGGCTGGAACGAGCCAGAAGTGGCCCA
Source organism: Armatimonadetes bacterium UBA5419 (assembly GCA_002409445.1). Lineage (GTDB taxonomy): Bacteria > Armatimonadota > UBA10988 > UBA10988 > UBA10988 > UBA10988. The sequence goes on from DHNJ01000016.1 coordinate 19,127, forward strand.
GGGCCGTTCGCAACCAGTACACCGGGCCAATGAACAGCATGTAGCGGCTGTTGGGCCAGGCCACGATCGAGCTCGCCAGGACACCGGAAACCGCTCCGCTGGCGCCGATCACCGGGATAGTGTCGCCCCAGTTGAAGAGCATGTGGACGACGCCGGCCACCCAGGCCGAGCCGAGTAACAGCAGCGCGTACCGGCCGCAACCCAGGGCGTCTTCAACCCGCCTGCCGAACAACAAGAGGAAATAGAGGTTGCCAACTAGGTGCCACCCGTCGGCATGGAGGAAGCAGTGCGCAAACCAGGTCAACGCGACCGTGGCACCGACGTTGGCCGGCACCAGGGTCAGCCCCGGAACCACGCCGTGCCAGCGCGACGCTAGGGCAAGGATGCTGACCAGCGCGATGAGTACCGACACGCTGACCGTGACCCAGGGGAAGCTGCGCAGGTCGGTCGAATCGGCCTCGACGGGCATGCCCAGCAGTGCCGGGATGTACTTCCAGACCTCATCGGGGCCGTCGCCCTGCTGGAAGCTCGTGGCCTCGCGCTGGGCGATGTAGGCAGCCTCCATCTCCGCGATGACTTGGCGCGCCGCGGGTGGCAGCGGGCGGTCTCGCGGCTCGGGTGGTAGCGACAGCGGCGGGGGTGGCAGCTGCTCCAGCTCGCCCGCATCGAACCACAGCATCGAGCAGGTTGGGCAGCCGTCGACGGTCAGAACCGCCTGACCGCGCCGGCCGCTGACCTCGCGCATGGCCCGCTCGCAGACCGGGCACGGTGGTCCGTCAACGGCCTGCTCGGACTGGACCGCCTGCCAGATCGCCATGTAGGCTTTGCGGTCCACCGCGCGGCGCACGACCGCCGTGCCGACGAGCCGACCCGCACAGGCCGGACAGACGTATACGCGCCCCGCGGGACCCTCGGCGCGGTCGAGGGCAACATCACAGCGCGGGCAGACGTACCGCGCGTCACCAGGTTGCTGGAACATACTGGATCTAACGCTGCGCCGCTCGATGCGGATACCCGGCGTACCGGTAATCTACTGTGCGCGAACCTCCAGGATGCCAACCGACAGCTCCGGCTGGAGGTCGATCTCGAGGCGCAGTCCATCGGTCGTCACCGGGACGAAGGTGACCGTGTTGTAGGTGTCGTTCGCCAGACCATAGCCGCTGGCCTCGCTCACCGGCACCCACTCGTCCCCGTCACGGTAGACGACGCGCCAGGCCGCCGGCGGTCGGCAGTGGCCACCCGCCGCCTCGTCGTTGTACCAGTAGACGGCGACGCTGCTCAGCTCGCGCGGCTCGGCGTAGTTCAGCTCGATCCACTCGCTCGTGCCCACGTTGGGCCAGAACGTGTGGCGCGGAATGTCGCGGTCGGCGCTGTTTGCCGGCTCCACGCCGTCGGTCAGCGCGGCGATCGTGTCGCCGCCAAAAACGTGCGATGCCCGCACCGGCGCGCGGTCGGGCGGCAGCCAGATTTGGCCGTCGGGCGCAACGGTCGGGAACACCGCCAGACGTAGCCGTGCGGCGCCCATCGGGATGAGCTCGACGGTCTCGACCGGCTCGCGCGACCGCGCCGGGCTCTGCTGCAGCACCGAGATCAAGTCGTGCTCGTCGAAGCCCCACTCGGGGATGCGCCGCGCTTGAGCGCGGATGACGATCGGCACGCTGTCCTGGCGGAACGGGTTCACCGCCACGCGGCCGGGCCGCTCGACCACCTCCAGGTTAGCCGTCGGGTCGACGGGGTCGAGCACCAGGCCGTAGTTCCACGGCGTGGTCGGCAGCACGTCGAACTCAGGCCACTCGTCGGTGCCGCCGTAGCGCTCCCAGTTCTCGCCGATGCGCAGCGAGTAACTGATCGGCCCGCGGTCAACCGTCACCGCGCCATGCTGCTGCTCCCACGTGCGCACCGACAGGCGCATCGGCTGGGTTAGCACCACCCGGTCGCCGGCCTGCCACTCGCGCTCGATGCGCACGTAACTCAGCGGCTCAGTCTGCACGTCCAGCGGGGCGCCGTTCAGCGTCACGCTCGCGTTGGCGGCCCAGCGCGGGATGCGCAGGTAGAGCGGGAAGTTGACCGGTGCGGCGGTGTCCACGCTCAGCGTGACCGTCTCGCCGAACGGGTACTCGGTCTCCTCGGTGATGGTCACCTCGTGGCCGCCGGCAACCTGCGCCGTCACTTGGCTCGCGGCATAGAGGGCCGCCAGCAGCCCGCCGTCGGCGCTACCGGTCCACAGCTCCTCGGCATAGTACGGCCAGCCGTGGCTGACGTTGTGCTGGCAGCAGCGGTAGACCTGCCAAGGGCTGAAGCTGAGCATCGTGCCGCGGTTCTCGATGCCGGGCGAGTGGTTGTGATGGTCCGACTGCGGCTGGTTCGCCGCGGTCAGGTACCGCAGGCCGGTCTGTTCCGGGGTCATGCTCGCGGGCATGGTGTTGAAGGCCAGCTCCTCGCTGCGGTCGGCCCAGACCGGGTGGCCGGTCATGCGCATCAGCATCTGGTAGCTGTGCATGCCCTCGACGATGGAGCAGGTCTCGAAGCCCTGGCGCGGGTCGTCATAGCCGGGCCGGGCGTTCTCGTCGGTGGCAAACCCGCCGCCGGCCGTCTGGCCGTAGAGGCCCATGAACTCCTGCCAGTTGCGCTCGGCAGCGCTCAGCAGACGGTAGCTGCCATCGAGCTGCCAGAAGTTGACCGGCTCGCGGAAGCCCTGGGTGATGTTGACGCCGTGCCAGTTGGCGACGCCCTCGTCCCAGCGGGCGGCGTGGGTGTGCAGCTTGCGCGCCAGGTCTAGCAGCCACGCGTCGCCCGTCCGGTTGTAGGTCCAGAGCACGCTCTCGATGTTGTCGCCGACGCGCATCTTCGGCCAGTAGCCAGCGACGAACCCATCGCCTGCCGGCTGGTCGAGCTGCCAGCGGAAGTAGTTGGTCATGAACGGGATGACCCGCTCGTCGCCCGTCGCCTCATGGAACGTCTGCAGGATGTTCAGGACGACCATGTTCGGCCAGAGGTCGGCCTGCCCGCCGATGCTAGTCTTGAGCGCGAGCGGCCCGAACCAGCCGTCGGGCTGGGCGGTGGCCAGGATTGCCTCGATCCAGCGCCGGGCCTCGGCGATGATCGCCTCGTCCTTGAGTACATAGCCGAGGTCGCCGTAGCCCTTGAGCCAGTACGGCATCTCTTCCCAGCCGCTGTGGCCGTCCTCCGGCTCGGCCCAGGCGTTGCCCTCGAACCGTAGCCAGGGCGAGATCTCGGCCAGCCGGCCGGTCATGCCGTCGCGCTGGGTCTCGAGCATCTGCCGCAGCCAGCCGCGCGGCTCGATGCTGCCGACGGGCAGGCGCACGAAGCGCGACGGCTGCAGCGGCTCGCGGTTGACGATGTATGGGCTGGACAGCGCCGCGGTCGCCGCGAGGGGCTGGCGCACGACGCTGACCTGCGCATTGGCGGCGACACACAGTGCGCCGAGCAGGGCCATGCCGGTGGTGTTGAGGGACATCAAAACGCTCCTACTCGACGGTCCACTCAAGCAGACCGCCGGACATGTTGGGCTGCAGCTGCGCCTCGATGCGCAGCGCATCGGTGGTCACTGGTGTGAACTCGACGCGATTGAAGGCATCGACAGCCAGCCCGTACTCGCCCTGGGCGCTGACCGGCAGCCATTCGTCGCCGGCGCGGTAGAGCAGGCGCCAACTGGCCGGCAGGCGACAGCCGCCGTTCGGCGGGTCCTCGAACCAGTACGTGGACACTGCGCTGACACTGCGCGGCTGGTCCCAGGTGTACTGCACCCACTCGACACTGCCGCGCCGGTCCCACCAGGTGAAGCGCGGGATGCTCTGGTCGCGTGAGTTGGCCGGCAGTTCACCGTCGGCCAGCGCTTCGTGGCTGTCGAGGTGCCACAGATGCGAGCTGCTGGCCTCGGCCTCGTTGGCCGGCGTGGGCACCGGGCGCGCCGGGGCGTGTTGTTCGTCGACCGGCAGCCAGACGGTCATCGTGCCTGGCTCGCGGTTGTCCCAGGCGTAGTACGGCACGGCCGTGACCGGCACCATGTCGCGCCCGCCGTCCGCCGTGGTCACCGGCAGCTCCCCGCGCAACACCGTCACTCCGCCCAGCAAGCGTGGCTGGGCGACGGGCGTCAGCTCGGCCTCCGGCGGTAGCATGACGTAGCGCGCCTCGGGGTTGTCGACGCCCTCGAGGCAGTAGACCAACGGCCCCCGCTGCAGCGCCACCAGGCCCTCGTTGGCCTCCACGGCGGCGTTCGCTTGCACCCGGCGCACGGGCATCGGCAGGTCCAATTCGACCACGTCGCCCGCTCGCCACGTCCGCGTGAGCCGCGCGTAGCCGTCACGCTCCTCGGGCACGACCTGCTCGCCGTTGAGGCTGACGTTGACCGCGCCAGAGGGCGCCGGCGCGAACGTGTAGAGCGTCGTCGGCACCGCCTGGCCGCGAGCCCAACCGGGCAGCCGCAGCGCCAGCGTGAACGGTGTGCCGGGCGCCTCACGCACGGTCAGCCGCACGCGGCCGTCCCACGGGTAATTGGTGTCCTGGCTCAGCTGCACGCTGCCCGCCGCCAACTCGACCGTCGCGTCGCTCGCGGCGTAGAGGTTGGCGTAGACGGCGTCGTCGGTCTGTGCGTACTGGTAGCCGCCGACGCTGGGCAGGAAGCGGGTCACGTTGGTCGGGCAGCAGGCCGTGCCGAACCAGGCCTGCCGGTGGTGGCGGCCGCGGCTAGCCAGCGGATTCACGTAGAAGAACAACTCTCCGCTGAGCGAGACGCCGGAGATGAGCCCGTTGTAGAGGACCCGCTCCAGCACGTCGAAGTACTTGGCCTGGCCGTGCAGCAGGCCGAGCCGCTGGTTCCACAGGGCCATGCCGATCGATGCGCATGTCTCCGCATAGGCACTCTCGTTGGGCAGGTCGTAGGCGACGGTGAAGCCCTCGTTGTGGGCCGAGGGACCGATGCCGCCGGTGATGTACATCTTGCGGCCGACGACGTCTTGCCAGACGCGGTCGCCGGCGGCGGCCAACGCGGGATCGCCGATCCGCGCAGCCACGTCCGCGGCACCGGACCAGACGTACATGGCGCGGACCGCGTGCCCAACCACCTCGCTCTGCTGGCGCATCGGCTTGTGGTCCTGGTCGTAGTCGCCGGTCAGCGGTCGGTCCGTCCCTACCCCACGCTCATTGATCCAGAAGGTCGCCAGGTCGAGGTAGCGCTGGTGGCCGGTCTCCTCGTAGAGCTTGACCAGGGCCAGCTCCGGCTCCGGATGGCCGGGCACCTGTGTGCGGCGGCCGGGGCCGAACTCGTCGCAGAGGTGGTCAGCCAGGCGGATGGCGACGTCGAGCAGCTCGCGCTTGCCCGTGGCGCGGTGGTAGGCGACCGCCGCCTCGAACAGGTGTCCGGCGCAGTACGGCTCGTGCATCCTCGGCACATCGCTGAAGCGCTTGTCCAGCTCGTCGCGGATCGTGTAGTAGGTGAACAGGTAGCCGTCCGGCTGCTGGGCGGCGGCGATGCGCGCGATCACGCTATCGGTCAGCGCCTCGAGCTCGGGGTCCGGCTCGGCCGCAAGGGAGTACGCGGCGCCCTCGATGACCTTGTAGACATCCGAGTCGTCGTAGTAGATGCCCTCGTGGTCCCCACCGAGCTTGCCCGCGGCGCGGTCGAAGTTACGGATCCGGCCGGTCTCCTCGCAGTAGCGGAAGTTGTGCGGCAGGACGGTCTCGCGGTTGAGCCGGATGCGCGGCGCCCAGAAGGTGTCACGCAGCCGCACCTGCTCGAACGGCACGCCGCGGAGCACCTCGCCCTGGGCCGCAGCGGCGGCCGAAACGGCCAGTAGCAGCATCACCAAGTGCCTCACTGTCTAGCTCCCCATGGCTCGCGACCCAGGGTGCTCTAGCGCGCGCCGCAGGCCTGCAGGCAGGCTTGCATATGCCCGCGCGCCTCAGCCGCGATGATCGCGCACTGCACCTCCGAGTAATCCTTCGCGCCGATCACCTCGAGGTCGACCGGTCCGTCGTACCCGTTCTCGTGGAGGACCCGGATGTAGCCCAGTAGGTCGATGTCGCCGCGCCCGTTCGCCTGCATCTCCGGCGCGCCGGGGTTCTGCTGGCGGCCCTTGCAGTCGCGGATGTGCACGTGCTTGACCCGCGAGACCACCGCGGCGATCGCCTCGACGGGGTTCTCGCCGGCGCGGTGGATGTGGCTCGGGTCCATGTCGATGCCGAAGCTGTCGAGGCTGATGGCGTCCATCACGGCCAGCGTCGTCGGCGTGTTCCAGATCGCCGCGCCCACGTGCGCCTTGACGCAGAGGACGACGCCATAGTGCGCCGCGCGCTCGGCCAACTTGCCTAGGCTGTCGATCGACGCCTGCAGCGACGCCTCGTCGTCGGTCTTGCCGCCGGGGCCGCAGTTGACGATCGGCACGCCGATCTCAGCGGCGGCCTGGAAGGCGGTCTCCATCGTCGCCGGATCCTGGCTCGGCTGCTCCATGGCCAACAAGGCCAGCCCGGTGCGGTCGACCGCGGCCTTGATCGTCGGGGCGACTTCCTTCCACCGGCTCAGCACCAGGTGCTCGGACATGCCGTCGATCGCCGACAGCTCGACGCCGTCGTACCCGGCGGCCGCCAGACAGTCAAACGCCACGTCGAGGCTGTGGCCACCAAACAATACCGTGTTCGCTCCGAGTTTCATCTCAATCCTCCGGGTGCGGCACGCGCACCACCGTCTCGTTGTCCAGCGACTCGATCGCCGCGGCCAGGACCTCCTGCGCGGCCAGCCCATCAACGCCCGAGCCGTCGATATCCGCCGGCGCGACACCCGCGTCCACCTGCTCGACGAAGCGGCCGATGCGCGCGCGGAAGGTGTCGACGAAGTCGCCGAAGCCGCCGAAGGTCGGGTCCGTGTAGACCTGTTTGATCAGGTCGCCCGCCGGGTACAGCGTCGCCTCGCGCCACATGTCCTCGAGCACGAACCGCCCGCCAACCCCGGCCACCTCGCAGCGCTCCATCGGGTGGCCGCGCTGGATGTCGTACGAGCCGGTCAGCGAGCCGACCACACCGTTGCGGAAGCGCAGGTTGAACTGCGCGGTCGACCAGATCTTCCGCCCAGGCGCCTTTGTCGCGAAGCACTGCACCGCCTCGATATCGCCGCAGAAATAGCGCATCACATCCACCGTGTGCGGATGCAGCGCCTTGAGCTGGAAGTACGGCGAGCTCTCGGCCGGGTTCATGATCCACATGGCCATGTTGCAGAACAGCAAGTGGCCGAGCCGGCCATCGTCCAGCCACTTCTTGCAGACCAGCGTGGCCGGCGTGAACCGGTGGTTCAGGTTGATCCCGTAGCAGAGGTTCTTCGCGCGCGCCAGGGCGACCATCTCGCGGCCCTGGGCGATGTCGTTGGAGATCGGCTTCTCGCCCAGGACGTGGCAGCCGGCCTCCAGCGCCTGCATCGTCGGCTCGTAGTGGTCGCTGCCATACTCGTAGCCGCCGGTGCAGATGCTGACGAGGTCAGGCGCCGCGCTGCTGAGCATGGTCTCGGCGGACATCCAGCCGGGCACCTCGAGCGCGTCGGTCGCCGCCGCGAGGCGGTCCGGGTCGCGGTCACAGACCGCGACCAACTCGCTTAGCGGGTTCTCCTGATAGATGCGTGCGTGTCGATTACCGATCGGTCCCAGGCCGATCACTGCGACTCTCATGACCAGTACACTCCCGCGGTCACTCTGGGCCGCCTGTTGCTGTTACTTGCGTAGTTCGGCCTGTAGCTTCTGGGCCTGGCCGGGGTCGCCGATGTGCAGCGTGTCGAACGCTTGCTGGCTCGACTTGAACGCACCGACACCCGTGTGCCCGTGCCAGTCGCCCTGCACCTCGATCGGGTTGGGCCGGCCGGTCGCCGCGGTGCGCTCGGCGATGTGCGCTTCCATGCGCGCGCGCAGCGTGGCCACCAGGTCGGGGTTGGCCTCGGCGACGTTGTTGTTCTCCAGCGGGTCCTGGATCAGGTTGTACAGCTCGACCTCCGGCTTGAAGTGGAAGTCCGGCTCGAGGGCGACCATCAGCTTCCACTCGGGCGTCCGCCAGCCGTGCTTGCGCATCCATGTGCATTCGGTGATGTAGAACTCGCTCGCATGGCTGGCGACCTCGCCGCGGACCATGCCCATCAGACTGTCGCCGTCGAAGTCGTCCTCGGCGCTGATGCCGGCCAGCTCGAGGATGGTCGGGACCAGGTCCTGGTGTCGCGCGTAGCCATCGAGCCGCAGGCCCATCGGCAGCGCCTCCGGGTAGCGGATGAACAGTGGCACGTGCAGCGTGTTGTCGTACATACCGTGGTGGTCGTACCAGCAGGCATGCTCATCCAGCGTCTCGCCGTGGTCGGAGGTGATCACCACGATGGTCTCATCGAGGATCCCGAGCGTCTCCAGCTGGTTCAGCAGCACCGCGATGCACGCGTCCATGTAGGCGACGGCGCCGGCGTACTGCGCGTTGACGTACTCGGTGTCGGTACAGCCGGGCGGCATCCAGCTCGCGAAGTAGTCCGCGAACGGCTTAAAGGCCCACATCTCGTCCAGCGAGTGGTTGGCCGGGTCGGTCTCGTTGCCGTGGTAGAACATCCGGTCGTACGGTGCCGGCGGCAGGTACGGCGAGTGCGGGTCCATGTGCCGCAGGAGGATGAAGAACGGCTCGTCCGCCGCGGCCAGCCGATTGATCTCCGGCACGGTCACTTCATTGAGGTTCTCGGCCTTGCGGCTGGGCCGGGCCTCCCACGAGCCCCACCCGGAGAAGGGTATGTATTTCTGGAAACCGCGGGCAGCGACGTTGCCTTCGAAGCCGACGGAGGTGGTGTTGTAGCCCGCCGCGGCGGTGATCTCGGCCAGCGTGCGCACGCCCGGCGCCAGGTCGCCCTGGTGCCGCAGCGCGACGACGTTCGTGCCGAACACGTCACGGCCGGTCAGCATGCTCGAGTAGCCGCTGCTGGTCGGGATGTGCGGGCTGTAGTAGTTCTCCCACAGCGTGCTCTCCTCCGCCAACAGGTCGAGATGCGGTGTGGTCAGGTGCGGGAAGCCGTAGCAACTCATGTAATCAGCGCGCAACGAGTCAATCCCGAACAGCACGATGTTCGGCCGGCTACTGTCGTTAGACATGGACGTCTACCTTTCTATGCTCTGGTGAGGAAACCGTATTAACCCAGCGGCAGGCTCACGCGCCGCCCGCTGGCCGCGGACTCGTAGGCCGCAATGATCATCTCGGCGCTGCCCCGCGCCTCGGCGAGGGTCGTGATTGGGTCGCGCTTGCCCAGGAACCAGTCCACCGACGGCCGTGCGACGCCCGCGATCCGCGCCCCGTGGCCCGCCGGCAGCTCGACCGGCACGTTCTCGAACTGGCCGGTGGCCGTGGTCCACAGCTTCAACCCCACTGCATCGGCAGGCTTGAAGCTGGTCGACGGCGCGTCGTCGTGGTTCTGGATGATGACGCCCCGGTCGCCGTAGACCTCGGTTGTGTTCTCGGCCGCATGGGTCACCGAAGCGTTCATCAGCGTACCCATACAGCCGTCGGCCCAGCGGTAGATTGCCACCCCAGTGTCATCAGGGGCGACGTTGGTCAGGACGTTGTCGATCTCGGCCATGACCGAGACCGGCTGGCCCAAGATCCACTGCAGGAAATCCGCGGCGTGGCAGGCATCGTCCATGAACATGCCGCGGTTGGCCTCGGCGCTGACGTGCCAGGTCTTGTGGAAGTCGGGATTGAACAGCACGCTGATGCAGTGCCGGCGGCGGATGTACCCCACCCGCCCGATGGTGCCGCTGTGGACCAGTTCGCGCAGTTTCTGGTTGAGCGGGTCGCAGCGCATCTGATAGGCAACCATCGCCCGCACGCCGGCGGCGTCGACCGCGGCGATGATGCGATCGCAGTCCTCGAGGGTGAAGGCCAGCGGCTTCTGGATCAGGATGTCCTTGCCCGCCTGCGCCGCGGCGACCGCCAGGTCGGCGTGCCGGTTGGTCTCGGCGCCGATCATCACGCCGCGCACGTCATCGCGGCGGAGGACCGCGTCGAGGTCGGCGGTGTACGCGTGCCCGTGAGCGGCGGCCTGTGACTCGCCCCGAGCGGCATCGTGGTCCCAGCAGGTCAACACCTCCGCATCGTCGAAACCACGGATCTGGTCGGCGTAGACGCCCACATGACCGTGTGCGTAGCCGAGGACAGCGAGCCCATACTTGCCAGCCAAGCGACTTCTCCCGTACCTTGCGGTCAAGGTAACCGAGAGAGCCGAGCGATGCAACCGCGTCGCCAAATGGAGAGCACCAATGATCAACCGCGTCTTTGTCCGAGGAGCCCTGACCCTCCTCGCCTCACTCTGTCTGGCTGGTGGCGCCTGGGCCCAGCACGAGCGCTGGGAGCCGAACATCGCCGCCTTCGAGGCGCGCGACCGCGAGAACCCGCCTGAGCCGGGCGGCATCGTCTTCGTTGGCAGCTCGACCATCGTGGGCTGGAAGGTCAAGGAGGCGTTCCCCGATCTGCCCGTGATCAACCGTGGCTTCGGCGGTTCGCAGTATGCCGACAGCGCTCACTTCGCGCCGCGGATTGTTATCCCTTACCGGCCGAAGGTCGTCGTCTTCTACGCCGGCGACAACGACATCTCGTCGGGCAAATCGCCCGAGCAGTGCCGTGACGACGTCGTCGACCTGGTCCGTGTGATTCGCGAGGCCCTGCCCGAGACTCGGCTGATCTGGGTGCCGATCAAGGCTTGTGGCTCCCGCTGGGGCCACCGCGCGCGCCAGGCCCGCGCCAACCGGCTGATCGCCGAGTACCTGGCCGGTCAGTGGGATACCGCCTGGTTCGACATGGACGCGATCGTCATCAACGACGAAGGCGGCCCGCGTGATGAGCTGTTCCTCGCCGACCGCCTGCACTTCAACCAGGCCGGCTACGACCAGCTGAACGAGGCCCTGCGCCCACTGCTCGACGCCGCCTATCACTCGACTTCCATCGCCGACTGACCATCCGCCCCAGAATGTCCCCGGAGAGCACTGTGTCCACCTCCCAGATCCCTATCCGCGCGCTGCACCTCGACCTGAAGGGCCTGCCCCCCACTCCCGAGCGACTGCTCAGCCTCTGTCCGCTGATCGCGACCGCCGGCTACAATGCGGTCGTTGTCGAGTGGGAGGACACCTTCCCCTGGACCGTCGACCCGCACTTCCGCTCCGAGTCCGCCTACACACCGGACGAGGTCCTTGCCTTCGTCGGCGCTGCCGCCAGCGCGGGGCTGGAGGTTATCCCCTTGGTCCAGTGCCTCGGGCACATGGAAACGCCCCTGAGCCTGCCGCATTACGCCGACCTGCGCGAAGTGCCCCACAAGGCCGACGTCCTGAATCCGCTGGCCCCGGGGGCCCGCGAGTTGGTGCGGGCGATGGTCGATGACGTGCTCGGCCTGCTGCCCGAGGCACGGTACATCCACCTGGGCGGCGACGAGGCATGGAGTTTCGGCACGCACCCGGACACGACCGCCTACATCTCCGAGCATGGCCGCGGCGCGCTGTATCTACAGCACGTGGAGCCGCTGCTCGATGCGCTGGAGGCCCGCGCGGTGCGGCCAATCCTGTGGCACGACATGATGCTGACCTGGGACACGGACGCCTTGAACCGGCTCGTGCCGAAGGCGGACCTCTGCGTCTGGGGCTACCAGCAGCGGCCCGACGAGACCAACCACCATCACGCGGTGCGGCACTGGGAGCATCTGCACGCGCACGGCTTCACCCTCTGGGGCGGGACCGCCTACAAGGGTGCCGACGGCCAGATCAGCGACGTGCCCAACTGGCACACCCGCATGGAGAACGCCCAGGGCTACGCCGACCTGGCCCAAACCCAGCCGATGGCCGGCGTCATCGCGACCGCTTGGAGCCGCTACTCGACTCACCGGCCGATGTGCGAGCCGATCGATGGCGCGCTCGACTGCCTGGTGCACGTCGGGTTCATCCTGCGCGACGGCCACTCGCCTGCCGACGGCCGCGACGAGTGCCTGCGGGTGCTGGAGGCCGCGGGCGAGCTAGCGACCTTTGAGGCCGCCCACGCCGCGCTCAGCGCGCTGGCCGCCGCCCGCGACCGCGCCTGGTATGCACTGCGCCAGACACGCGAGCTGCTGGCCGGGGCGACGCTGGACGCGCGTCGGCGGGGTGATGCCGCTGCGCTAGCGCACCTCAAGCAGTTGCGGGATGCGGTCCAAGCGGGCCACGCCGCCGCCGGGCAGGTGCGCGACGCGCTTGATGGCCTGGTGCCCGCCCGGGAGGTCGAGTTCTACCTGCACGAACGGCTGGCCGGCCTCGACGAGGAGTACGGTCTGCTCAAGCCGCGCGTCGCCGCCCTCGAGCCGGACGCCGCGCGCGCGATGGGCCTGGCTTAGTCGCCTCGGCGCGCCGCCTGCTTGCGCTTCTCGTGGTCTAGGATCCGCTTGCGGAAGCGCAGCGACTTAGGCGTCACCTCGAGCAGCTCGTCGCGGGCGATGTACTCGATCGCCTCGTCGAGCGAGAAGGTCCGCGGCGGGTTCAGCCCGATGGTGATCTCAGCGAATGACTTGCGGTGGTTGGTCAGGTGCTTTGTCTTGCAGACATTGACCACCAACTCGTCGTCGCGGTAGTACTGACCGACCACCTGCCCGCCGTAGACCTGCTCCTCGGGCACGACGAACAGGCTGCCGCGCTCCTGGACGTTGGTCAGCGCGTAGCTCGTCACCGTCCCGCCTTCCAAGGCGACCAGCGAGCCGCGGTCGACTCCCGCCAGTTCGCCAGCGAACGGGGCGTAGCCGTGGAACAGCGTGTGCACGACGCCGGTACCGTGGGTCGCCATCAGGAACGGCTGGCGGAAGCCCAGCATGCCGCGCGTCGGCACCAGGTACTCGCAGTAGACCGTGCCATCCTCGCCGTAGCGCAGATTGGCCAGCGCGCCGCGCCGCTTGCCCATCATCTCGCTGACCGCGCCGTGGTAGTCGCCGGCGACCTCCAGGAAAACCTGCTCGATCGGCTCCAGGCGGCCGCCCGTCGGGCTGGTGCGATAGATGACCTCCGGCTTGCTGATCGAGAACTCGTAGCCTTCGCGGCGCATCGTCTCGATCAGGATCGCCAGATGCAGCTCGCCGCGCCCGGAGACGAGGAAGCGGTCCGGGCTGTCGGTCGGCTCGAGGCGCAGCGCAACATTGGCCTCTAGCTCGCGGGTCAGCCGTTCGTGGATCTGGCGGCTGGTGAGGTATTGGCCTTCGCGGCCGGCGAACGGGCTGTCGTTGACCGCGAAGGTCATGCGCACCGTCGGCTCCTCGACTGTGATCGGCGGCAGCGGCCGCGGGTCGGCGGGGTCGGCCACCGTGTCGCCGATGCCCAGATCGGGCAGGCCGCAGATGGCGACAATGTCCCCAGCGCTGACCCGCTCCTGTGGTGCACGCTTGAGGTCGCGGAAGGTGAACAGCTGGTTGATCTTGCCTTGGGCCGCATTGCCCTCGTGGTCGATGTGGACGACGGGCTGGCCCGACTGCAGTTCACCCGACCAAAGCCGACCGATGCCGATCTTGCCGATGTAGTTGTCGTGGGCCAGCGAGGTGATCAGCATCCGTGCCGGCGCCTCAGCCTCGACCAGCGGCGGCGGCAGGTGCTCGATGATGGCGTGGAACAGCGGGTCAAGGTTGGGCTGCAGCGCGTCGGCGGCGAGGCCGGCGTGCCCTTGGAGCGCGACTGCGTAGATGACGTGGAAGTCGGCCTGCTCGTCGGTCGCGCCCAGGTCGATGAACAGGTCGAAGGTCGCGTTGACAACCCAGTCGGTCCGCGCCGCGTCGCGGTCGACCTTGTTCACGACCACGATCGCGCGGTGGCCCTTCTCCAGGGCCTGGCGCAGCACAAACCGCGTCTGCGGCATCGGCCCTTCGACCGCGTCGACGAGCAGCAGGACGCCGTCGACCATGTTCATCACCCGCTCGACCTCGCCGCCGAAGTCGGCGTGGCCGGGTGTGTCGACGATGTTGATCGTCGTGCCCTGATAGAGCACACCGGTGTTCTTAGCGAGAATGGTGATCCCGCGTTCGCGCTCGAGGTCGCCCGAGTCGAAGACGCGTTCGGTCACTTCCTGGTGGGCACGGAAGACGTTGGTCTGGCGAAGCATGCCGTCGACGAGGGTGGTCTTGCCGTGATCGACGTGGGCGATGATCGCGATGTTGCGCAGGTCTTGGCGCGGTGTCGGCACTGGGGTTCCTAACTAACAAAGGGCGAGGGGCGCCCGAGCCGTCTGGCCCGTGGCGCCCCTCGTCACGGTCGAACGATACCCCTATTGTACGCTCAGACCTCGATGTTCACCTCGTTACCCTCGGCCGCCGAGCGGTAGATCGCATCGAGCATGCTCTGCAGGACGAAGCCCTGGCGCCCGTCGGTGCGGATCGCACGGCTCTTGTCACCGATCGCCGCGACCAGGTGGCGGTGCTGCTCGGCGAAGTTGTCCGCGGCCTTGTACTGCGGCTTGATGTCGGCGATGAAGCCATTATCCTCAGTCAGCACGCGGACGTAGTTGCCCGGGCTTAGCTCGAGGCCGCCCTTGTCCCCCATCAGGCGCACGTCCATGCCGTCGCTAGTGTTGGCCGCCCAGGCCGCCTGGAGGACCAACGAGGCGCCGTTCTCGAAGCGGATCAGCGCGCAGGCCAGGTCGTCCACGTCGAACGGGCCGCCGGGCACGGGGGTGCCCCACATGCTCAGGTAGTTGTAGCTGTCCGCGTCGACGCCAAACTTCGCGTGCGTCACCGCGCTAGCCGCGATCGGCTTGGGCAGGCCCATGAGGTAGTGGGTCAGGTCGATCATGTGGACGCCGATGTCGATCAGCGCGCCGCCGCCCGACTCGGCCTTGGTCGTGAACCAGGAGCCCAGGCCGGGGATGCCGCGCCGGCGCCAGATCTGCACGGTCGAGTGGTAGATAGTACCCAGGCGGCCCGCGTCGACGTAGGCCTTGGCGGTCTCGGCCTCGGCCGAAAAGCGCATGACCAGGCCGTACTGTAGCCGCACGCCCTTGTCGGCAGCCAGGTCCATCATCTCCTTGGCCTGCGCCGCGTTGACCGTCGGCGGCTTCTCACAGAGAACGTGGCAGCCCGCCCGCAGCGCGGCCAGCGCGACCGGCGCGTGCGAGACGTTCGGCACCGCGACCACCACGACATCGAGCTTCTGCGCGGCGAGCATGTCCTCGACGTAGTCGTACTGCAGGGGCACACCGAACCGCTCGGCCGCCGCCTGCCGCGTGTCCATCGCGGGGTCGGCAAACGCCACGACCTCCGCCCCGTCAACCTTGCTGATCGCCTCGGCGTGCACCTTGCCGATAGAGCCGGCGCCGACGATCCCGTAGCGCAAATTTGCCATGATCGAGAGACCTCCGCGCCAAGCTTACCACCCCCGCCCACGCGCGCCAATCGGCCAAACCAAACCGCGCGCCGACGGACCGCAGTCCGTCGGCGCAGCGCTGCCGGTTACTGGCTATTGGTTAGCGGGTGTTCCACAGGTTGACGGGCTGGTAGGTCGCCTCCCAGCGCATCCACTTGACGTGGCCGTCAACGAACAGATAGTTCGCCCCGTCACTGTGCCGGTCGTACTCCAGCATGCCCATGTCAGCCGGTACATCCATGATCAGACCGTCGCCGCCTTGCCACGGCTGGTCACAGCGGTGCCAGAGCCGCGTCTCGCCGACCCAGATCGTCTGCGCCGGATTCTGGAACCAAGCCAGCGGCAAGCCCGTGATGTTCTGTGGCCAGAACTCCGCCGTGCCCGTTTGGTTCAGGCCGTAGCTGCTGTCGTCCTGCGCCGCCCGAGGCCCGCCCCACGGGTCTTTGATGCCAATGTTGCGGTCGCTCGGGCAATGGAAGATCTCGCGGCTCTTCATGTACGGCTGCAGCCGCCAGTCAAAGCCCCATTGGCACCACTTCCCATCGGGTGTGAGCATGGGCAGGCCGCCGGGATTGATCTGGTCCCACTCGGGACAGGTCCTCTCATCGTAGTCCTGGCAGTACTGCATGAAGGCCGTGCCGATCTGCTTGAGGTTGCTCACGCAGGCCGACGCACGTGCCTTCTCGCGTGCCTTGGCGAAGACCGGAAAGAGGATGGCCGCGAGGATCGCGATGATGGCGATGACCACCAGTAGTTCGATCAGAGTGAATGCACGTCGATGTCGCATCGGATGATTCCTTTCCGCAGTGCCGACGCACCGCTTGTCTATGCCCAGGCGGATGCGATCTCCGCCCCACAGTCGACGGGGCCTGGCCCTACGCACTGTTGATGAAGGCGCCCTAGTCGTAACGTGTATTCCAGAGGTTCTCTGGCTGCAGCGTCGCGTTCCAGCGCAGCCACTTGACATGGCCGTCGACGAACAGGTAGTTCGCGCCGCCCGAGTGCCGGTCGTGCTCGAGCATGGCTAGGTCCTCGGCGACGTCCATGATGTAGCCGTCACCGCCCTGCCAAGGCTGGTCAATCCGATGATGCAACCGCGTCTCGCCGACCCAGATGGTCTGCGCCGGTCGGCGGAAGAACTTCAACGGTAAGCCGGTCATTCGGCGCGGGAACCATTCGGCTGTCCCGGTCTGGTTCAGACCGTAGCTGCTGTCATCTTGGGGCAAGCGGACCCCGCCCCAGGGATCCTTGATGCCATAGTTCGTGTCACTGGGACAGATGAAGATCTCGCGACTCTGGCAGTACGGCTGGAGCCGAAAGTCAAAGCCCCACTGGCACCAGCGACCGTCCGGCGTGAGCATCGGCAGTGAGCCGGCTAGGCCGTTAATGTTCCATTCGGCGGTGGTGGTCTCGTCGTAGTCTTGACAGTACTGGAGGAAGGCGGTGCCAATCTGCTTGAGGTTGCTCGTGCAACTGGCGGCACGGGCCTTCTCGCGGGCCTTAGCGAAGACTGGGAACAGGATGGCAGCCAGGATTGCGATGATCGCGATGACTACCAGTAGCTCGATCAGGGTGAACGCTCGTCGTGCTCGCATGGTTGATTCTCCTCTCGGCAGCACAACTACGTAACCCAAGTATAGATCGCACCCAAGAGGCAATGCAAGGGCTCCATGAACGCCGCCGGCCCGGTAGGAGCCTTGGCGGTGTGGTGAGCTGCTGGGCAGGACTAGCCTGTCAACCGCCGAACCACGCAGCGGGAGTTGAGCACGATGCCTTGGTTGTTGACGGCGAGCTTGCTACTGGCGGCGGCGCGCACGGTACCTACCCCCTACCCCGACCACCGGGAGCATGTCTGGCTGGCCGATGAGCCCATCCGCATGCTCAAGCCCGCAAATGTCGAAAGCTGGCAAGTTCTAGACATCAACGGCGAGGTCGTCGCGGCCGGGCGCGACTCGGTGCTCAACCTCGGCCAGCTACCAGTGGGCTGGTACGAGGCTGTGGGCGTAGACGGAGCCAACACCCGCGTCTGGCGCACCGGCCTCGCGGTGATCACACGCCTCGCGGTACCTACCCCACTAGATTCACCGATTGGGCTCGACGTGGCAACCTCCTGGTTCTACTCGGGCGCGGATCTGCAAACGGTCGCCAGTCAGTGTGCCCTAGCGGGTGTGAACTGGGTGCGCGACCGACTGACCTGGGGTGAGCTGGAGACAGCACCGGGTGTGTGGGCTGCGAATACGCGGTTTGATGCTCCGGCGCAGGCGATGGCGGACGCTGGGCTGCAGAACCTGCAGGTCTTCCACAGCACACCGCGCTGGGCGGCGCAACGCGGCCACAACCGCATGGGCAGCGACCTGCGCGACGTCCACCGGCTGATGCAGACCGCCAGCCAGCGCTGGGCGGGCCAGACGGTGGCCTGGGAGTCGTGGAACGAGGCCGACATTGAGGGCTTCGGCGGTATGACCGGCTCCGAGATGGCCGCGTGGCAGAAGGCCAGCTACTGGGGCCTCAAGGCCGGCGGGACCGACGCCATCGTGGGCCACAACTGCCTCGCGCTGTGGCGCACAGACATCGCGGTCGACCTGGCCCAGAACGAGTCTTTCGCCTACGCCGACACCTTCAACTTCCATCACTACAGCGGCACCGACGCCTACGCCGACTACTACGAGAAGATGGGCACCGCCGCCGGCGGGCGCGACCTGTGGGTTACCGAGGCGGGCACGCGGCTGCTGTGGGCCGGCGACCCGGCCGAAAAGGAGCTCGATGCCGCGACGCTGATCGAGCAGGGCCGCTTCGTGACCCAATGCTTGGCCGCGAGCCTGGCCGAGGGCAGCCGCGCGACGTTCTTTTTCGTCATGATGAACTACGCCGAGGGCCCGGTGCAGTTCGGGATCACCCGCGCCGACCGCAGTCCGCGGCCCGGCTACGTCGCGCTCGCGGCCGCCGGTCGGCTACTGGCCAGCGCGCGCCAACTCGGTCGCACCGACCCGGCGCAGCGCGGCGACCTCCGCCTGCACGCCTTCCGCGCGCGCCCCGACGGCCGGCCGGCAACGGTGCTCGTGGCCTGGTCCGCGGGTGAGGAGCCGGCGGCCCTGCCCGACTGGATCGTGCCTGAAGCCGCCTACAACCACTTCGGCCGGTCTATCGACGTGCCCACGACCGTTGGTGCCGACCCGGTCTACATCGTCTGCGGGCCGAACCTGCGCGTGCCGTTGCCTGGCCCCAACCTCAGCCGCCCGCGCCGTGTCGAGCCGAGCCCGCTTGTCCTGCAGCCGATGCCGCCGCTCGAAGGCCTGTCGCTCGACCGCTCGGCCACGCGGCTGAACCCCGGCGAGACGCAGGACCTGACCGTCTGGACGTACAACTTCGGCCAGCTGCCCATCAGCACGACCGTCCGCGCGAGCGCCGACCGCGGCCTGGTGGTCCACCCGCGCACCCAGCACGTTGACATCGCCCCGGGTGAGCGCGTGGCGCTGGAGTACACGGTCTCGATGGCCGAGTCCCCGACGGGCGCTGGGCGGCAGGTCGTGCGCTTCGAGGCGCCTACCGGCGGTAGCCGATCGGTCGCCGCGCTTGGCTACCTCGTGCCGCTCACTGCGCTCGAACCGACGGCGCGACGGCCCGTGCCAGGCGCGGATGACTATCGAGAATGGCGCGTGATGAACAGCGCCGGCGAGATGACGATCAGCGCGGCCGAGGGCGGTGGGGTCGAGATCGCCGCGCGCCTGGAGTCGGGCGACCGCTGGGTCTACCCGTTCCTGCCGACCACCCCCGAGCGGCGGCCGGGCAATTTCGATGCCATCGCCTTCACCATCATCCCGCTCGAAGGCCAGAGTATCTTCCGGTTCATCGCCGACAAGGACAACGGCGCCAACTACCTAGTGACGGCCGACTTCGCGCCGCCGCTGGAGATGGGCCGCGCCTACCCGATGGTCGCGCGCTTCGACGACCTGTACTGGGGTGCGTTCAGCCCGGCCGACCCGGACGGCAGGTTCGACCCGGCGCGGATGGTGTTGTTCAAGGTCGGCCTCAACACCGACGACGCCGTCGTCCGCTACATCATCCGCGACGTGGCCTACGTCCACCTGGGCCGCTAGGCGACCAGCGCGTCCGCCGCCGCGTCGTCGAGCAGGCCAGCGAGCATAAGCACGTCGCCCAGCGTCAGCCGGCGGCGGACCAGGTGCGCGTGGGTGATCGCTTGGCGCGCGGCGGCGGCGCTAACCGGCTGGCTCAGCGCACCGAAGTCGGCCGGCGCACCGGCCGCGCGCAACGCCGCCTCGACCTCTGCCGCCGGCCGCAGCAGCGCGCCGAGCTCCGGCGGTATGCCGTGCCGTGGCCACTGCTGGGCCAGGGTGTCGCGCGCCACAGTGGCCTCCCGCCATGCGGCCAGTTTGGCCGAGACGTCGCGCCAGGCCTCCGCGACCATCGCCCCGGTCGGGTCGAGGACGCCGAGCGTCTGGCCCAGGGCAGCGCGCCAGGACTCGTCGACGGCGTGCGGCAGATCGGCGGTTAGCGTGCCCGGATCGAGCTGTGGCAGGAGGCGCTCGTAGGCGCGGCCGGAGACCAGTGTGGCCACGCCGACCTGTTCGCCGTGCAGCGCGGGCCGCCGTTGCCAGCCGCTCGCGGTCATGTCGAGCCAGTGCGAGATGACGTGCTCCCAGCCGGACAGCGGCGCGGTCTGCGCGACGACTGACATGGCCAAGCCGGCGCGCAGCACGCCCTCGGTGACCGCCGCCACACCGGCGAACTCGCCCCGGCCCACCGCCATGGCGTGCTCGACCATGGTCTGCTCGGCCTGGCCCATCACTGCCGCCGGCGCCTGGCAGAAGCCATCGTCCAACCCGCAAGCCTGCGCTAGCCACCAGTCGCCGTAGCTCACCGCGCGGGCCAGCACGTCACCGAAGCCCGCCCGCAGCATCACCGGCGGCGCGCTGACCAGTGTCGGCCAGTCGAGCAGCACGTGGTCCGGCGCGCGCGAGGGTAGCGTCCGCTTGACCCCGTCGACGCTCAGGACGACCAGGGCGGAGCTGTAGGCGGTCACGCTGGGTGCCGTTGGCCAGGCGATCAGCACAGCCTCGGGCGCGCCGTGGTCGCGCGCGCGTTTGGCCAGGTCGGTCACGCTGCCCGACCCGACCGCGACGATCAGGTCGCTGCCGGCGACCCGCGCGGTCAACTCATCAGCTCGCGCGCTCGACACATCGACGCCGGCCGGCAACAGCACCAACTCCGTGGACGCGGGCAGCGCGGCCCGGACCTCGTCGAGCAGCGGTTGGCCGTCACGCGCCTTCGGTGTCGCGTCGCTGACGAGCACGACGTGTACGCCCGGCTCGCGTGCCGCGAGGCGGCTCAGCGCCGGTCGGGCATCGTCGTGCGCGCTGACCGACTGCGTCGTAAAGGGGCGGACGAGGAGGTGCGCCGGTGTAGACGCACGAGCCTCGCGCCAGAGGGCGTCCAGGTCGAGGGTATCGAGCATGGTGGGCGGGTGTCCAGGCGGCGCAACGGCCCGGGACCGGCGATTGCCAAGCCCCGAGCCGTTGGCTGTCGGTTCGGTCAGATGACGCCGTACTCAGCGGCCTCGGGCGGCGGCGCAAACGTGCGTCCAGCCATCTCGCGGTCCATGAGCAGGATCGACTGCGGGTCGCTCTTGACGAACTTGAGCGTGTCGATCACGCCCTGTGCGTTCGCCTCCTCCTCGACCTGTTCGGCGACGTACCACTGTAGGAAGTTGTAGGTCGCCTTGTCGTCCAACTCGCGGGCCAGGTCGACCAGCTCGTGGATCCAGGCGGTGACCTGCTGCTCGTGCGCGAGGACGTTCTCCCACACTTCCAGCACCGAGTCCCACTCACCCTTGATCTCGGGAATCGGCTGCATCTCGACCTTGGCACCTGCGTGCAGCAGGTAGCCGTAGATCATCATCCCGTGGACTTCCTCCTCCTTATACTGAAGGCGCATCCAGCGGCCCATGCCGGGCAAGCCCAGGTCAGTCAGGTAGGCCTCCATCTGAAGGTAGATGTAGCCCGACCACAACTCACGACCCATCTGCTTGTTCAGCGCAGCTGCCATCTTGTTGTCCATCGATGGTACTCCTTTCGTTGCTGCCAGCTTCCAGTGTGGCACCGACCTGTAACCGTTGCAAGGCCGTTTGTTACGGCTAGTAGTCAATCTCTCAACCAGGTATGCTGGGCGGCGGAGAGCGACCCATGCTGTATGGTGCCAGCGCGCTGGGCCTTGTCTTGCTGCTCGCGCGCCCGATCAACTACGACGAAACCGTCGTGCCCGACTACACCTTACCCGACCCGCTGGTTACCGCCGATGGTCGACGAGTCGAGTCCGAGCGCGAGTGGACGAGTGGCCGCCGGGCCGAGGTGCTCGACCTGTTCCAGCGGCATGTCTACGGCCGCACCCCGCTGCCGCCCTCGCCGATCATCTATGAGGTCTTCGATCAGGACACCGCCGCCCTCGACGGCTTAGCCACGCGGACCCAGGTGACGATTTGGCTGCTCGGGCGGCGTGATGGGCCGGCGGTTGACCTGCTGGTCTACCGGCCGAACCACGTCGAGGGCCGGGCCCCAGCCTTCCTCGGCCTCAACTTCGGCGGCAATCACACGATCGCCGACGACCCGGCGATCCGCATCACCACCGCCTACCAGCGCGACGCCAACGCCGACAACGGTGAGGCGGCCCGCGGCCGGTCGGCCCGCCGCTGGCCGCTCGAGCTGATTCTCAAGCGCGGGTACGCGCTGGCCACCGCCTACTACGGCGAGATCGAACCGGACCATGCGGAGGGCTGGCGGACGAGCCTGCGCGCGGCGATGAGCCCCGATGGCGACGCGACCGCCTGGCACGAGGGTGAATGGGGCGCGATCGGCGCCTGGGCGTTCGGGCTGAGCCGTTGCCTCGACTACCTGGTCACCCGCGACGACCTAGACCCGCAGAGGGTCTCCGTCATCGGCCACTCGCGCCTCGGCAAGACCTCGCTGTGGGCCGGTGCACAAGACGGTCGGTTCGCGATGGTGGTCTCCAACAACTCGGGCGAAGGCGGTGCGGCGATCACGCGGCGCGAATACGGCGAGACCATTGCGACTATCGTCAACGCCTTCCCCCACTGGTTCACCAAGACCTTCAACAACTACGCCGACCGCGAGGGGGACCTGCCGGTCGACTTCCACGAGCTGATCGCCCTCGTCGCCCCGCGACCGTGCTACATCGCGAGCGCCTCGGAGGACCGCTGGGCCGACCCGAAGGGCGAGTTCCTCGCCGGCGTGGGCGCCGAGCCGGTTTACCAGCTCTTCGGCCTGACGGGCCTGGGCACGGATGATTGGCCGGCGGCGGACACGCCGGTCGGCGAGCGCATCGGCTATCACATGCGCACCGGTCCGCACGACATCCTGGCCTACGACTGGGAGCAGTACCTCAACTTCGCGGACAAACACCTACGCTAGCCAGACGAGCGGGCACCGCACGCAACGCGCCGGGCCGCCCCAACGGGCGGCCCGGCCGTATATTGGGT
>DHNJ01000016.1:42179-45401 GCA_002409445.1 Armatimonadetes bacterium UBA5419
GGGGCGCCCCGGCCGTATATTGGGTCTGACCGTGCCTAGTTAGTGGTCGGCGCAGGCGCAGGGTTCTGCGGCTCGGGCGGCGCTAGCTCGCCGGTCGGGCCAGCGGGGCCGGGCTCACCTGCCGGGCCAGCCGGACCCGCGGGGCCAGCCGGACCCGCTGGGCCAGCCGGGCCGGGCACGGGCACCGGCACGGGGACCGGAACCGCAGCGCTCGGCACCGGGACCGGCACGGGGACCTCACGCACCGTGGTCCCACCGGGCACCACCACGGTCGAGGGCGGTGGCGGCTCGGGCGGCGGATTCACGATGGTCGTGCCTGCGGGCGGCACGATTACCGCCGGCGGATCCTCCTTCGGCGCGCACGCGGCCAGCACGGCCACCAGGGCCACGCTGCTGACAACCGCGGTCAGCTTATACGTCTTGCGCATGGTTTCCTCTCTTCGGTTCCCATCTTGCGGTGCGGCCCCACGCCGCCGACCGCCGTGCGATCTCTACGTCCGATGCTCGTGTGGGCTAGTTGCTCTCGGCCGGGGCTGGGGTCGGCACCGGAACAGGCACCGGGACCTCACGCACCGTCTCGGGGCCCGGGACCACGACCGGCGCCGGGCTCGGGGCCGGCGGGTTGACCACGGTGGTCGGCTGCGTCGGCACGACCACGGTGTCGGGATCTTCCGCGGGGGCGCAAGCCGCCACGCCGAAGGCCAGCGCGAAACCAGCCAGGGTCGCCGACAGTTTGCGGGTCTTGGGCAATGCCATCTCGTCTTCCTCCTCACATCTGGCGCCGCGGTGGTCGTTGTGTCGTCCGTCCGCTGCGCTACGATTGGCATTCTGCCCCGCCTCCGTAACGGCGCAACCCCCTCCCCCGTCATATTCGTGTCACACTCGACGCTGGTGGCCGGCGCTTAGCGCTCGACTTCCCATTCATCCACGGGCTTGCGCCATCCGTCGGCCGGCCGGTCCGCGTCCATCAGCTTGCCGCTTCCTGCCGGCTCAGGCTCGATGGTCAGCGCCTCCAACTCCGCCAGCAGAGCCGTGGCGTCCACCGGGCGCTGCTGCGGATCGCGAGCGAGCAAGCGGCCGAGCAGCGCGTCCATGCTCGGTGGCAGATTGGGGTTGAAGTGGCTGGCGGTGGGCGTCGGGTGCGAGCGAATCGCCTCCAGCAGCTCGCGTTGATTGGCGCCAGCGAAGGGCAGATGGCCCGTGAGCAGCTCGAACAGGACCACACCCAGGGCGTAAACGTCGGCGCGCAGGTCGGCCCGTCGGGCGAGTACCTCCGGCGCCATGTAGCTGAGTGTGCCAACAGTGTCGGTCAGCACTTCGCCTGTGCGTACAACGGTTGCTTGGTCCGCGCCCGTAACGCGCACATCCAGCATCGTCGGCTCGACCAAGATGTTGGTCGGCTTGAGGTTGCGGTGGCACAAGCGCCGCTCGTGCATCGCCGCGACCCCGGCGGCCGCGAGTCGCATCACCTGCACCGCCCACTCCACGGGTTGCGCGCTGCGCCCATCACCGCTGCCGGTCGCATCGCGCAGCGTCGGCCAGTCGTCCCACTCTAGGACGGCCAGCAGCTGTTGCTCATCGGCGCCAAAGTCCAGAATCTGAGCGACGTTGGAGTGGCTCAGGCCGAGCAGTTGGAGGTTGTTGAGGAACGCGCTGCGCGCCTGGTCGTTGTCGCGGTCGAAGGCGCGGATGCGCACGACGCGGCTCGTGATGGCGTCCTTCGCCCAGTAGGTCGTGCCCGTGCTACCCGATTCGATCAGCTCGCGGCCCACCCACCGCTCCGCTAGGCCGCGCGACACGACGGCGGGCGGGCTGGGCGCCGCGGGCGCAACCATGGGCGGAGCGGCCGCCGTCCGCTCGCCGCTCAGGGTTACATCGAACGTCGCGACACCCTCCGGCGAGACGCGCAGGGTGAGCTGCAGCGTCTGGCCCGGCCCGACTTCGGGCAGGGCGGTGGCGACGCTGTTGCGCGGCGGTGCTGCGGTGGGCGGTGGGAGCGGTGCTGCAGGTGCGGGTGATGCAGCCGGCTGAGTCGACGGTGCGGGCGCAGGTGCCGGCACCGGCGGCGGTGCGGCCTCCGTGCCCCAGACCAGGCGAAGCGGCGTGCCCCCGGCGTGCCGTGCCGCGCCCAACGCCACCTGCTGCGTGGGTCGGCCGGCGAGTGGCTGGGCCTGGCCGAAGGCGGCCTCAAACTGGCGGCGGACGAAGGGCACTTGGCACGACCCGCCGACCAGCAGCAGGTGCGTCGGCTGTGCGCCACGGACCACCTCGCGCGCGGCTTCCAGCGCCTCCGCGATCGAGCTCTGGATCATGTCGTGGAAGTCGTCGGCGCTGACCGTCAGTTCGAGATGGAGCCGCTCGCCGTCCGGGGCGACGATGTAGCCCAGGTCCACTTCAGCCATCGCCGCACGACCGAGCTGGATCTTGGCAGCCTCCGCCCGCGCGCGGACTGTGGTCATCAGCGCTCGCTCGTGCCGTAGATCGTAGCCCAGCTCCTCCGCCGCGCCCGAGGCCAGGAACTCAACCAAGTGGCTCGTGAACGCCGCGCCGGCCAGATGCTGGCGTGCGGCAACGGCCACCTGGCGCAACTCGCCGGCCTCAATCTGAATCAGACTGGCCTGGAACGTTTCGCCGCCGAGGTCGAGCACGAGCACGCGCTCCGCCGCATCCGGCGCCGGCTCGGTGGCCAGAACCGCAAGCAGGTCGGCCGGCACCACGGTGGCTGGGCAGCCCAGCACCTCGACGCAGGCCGCGAGGCGCGCAGCGGCGGAGACCTCCCAGTCGGCAGGATAGGCGACGGTGACCGGGTGGCCCGCGGCCGCGCCGAGGACGCCGCCCAGCAGCGGCGTGACGACCGCAGCGGCCGGCTCGGCTGCGCCGCCCACGGCCACGCTGCTGTCACGGCGCAGGCGGTCGAGGACATCACGGGCGACGCTGTCGGGGTGCTCGGTTGATAGCCGTAGCGCTTCCGCGCCAAAGTGCCACCGCCGGTCGACGTAGGCTGCCAGGCACGGGGTCTGCTTAGCACCATCGGGCGCGGCGACCGGCTCGACTTCGCCGGACGGCCGATGCACAGCCAGGCGTACGAAGGTGTGGCCAACATCCAGACCAAGCTCGAGCGCCATCGGGAGCGTGCCTCCGCGGCCGCCATTCTGGCACGGCGGCGGCGCGCCGACAAGGCTAGATGGTCAGAGTTGGCGGGCGGGTGTCTAGGGGCGTCGG
>DHNJ01000203.1:0-331 GCA_002409445.1 Armatimonadetes bacterium UBA5419
ATCAGCGGCAGGCGGGTGTCCGCGGCGAGCGCGCCCGCGCCCTGGCCCCAGACGCTGACCCGCCCGCCACCGGGTAGCACGAGTAGCGCGCCAAGCAGCAGCGCACTGACACCCAGCGCGGCGAAAAGCAGCAGCGACGGCGCGGCGGCGAGCAGCGTCAGCAGGCTGGCGCCGGCGACGACGGCCCAGGCCAGGCTGTCCGCGCCCCAGCGCAGGGCGGGCGAGCGCCAGAGGTCTTGGCCGCGCAGGCCGGCGAGCAGGAGGAACAGGGCGGGCAGCAACAGCCAACTGGGGCGGCCGGCGGCGAGGCCCGTCAGACAGGCGGCACCAA
>DHNJ01000203.1:562-1186 GCA_002409445.1 Armatimonadetes bacterium UBA5419
GCCCCAGTATGCGGCAAGGTGGGTTATAGTAAGGTTTACCGGGCGTGGCACGGGGCTAGCCTCGGAAGACGTCGTGTGGTGGCGGGCCGAGAGCATCTTGCCGACCAGGCCCGACGGCGGTATCTATATGTTGTCTCAAACGGTCGAGTACGCACTTCGAGCAGTGGTTCACCTGGCTAGCCTGAACGGCGAGCGACGGACGGTGCCCCAGATCGCTCAGGCGACCGACACCCCTGCAGGCTACCTGGCCAAAGTCCTCCAGCCGCTCGTTCGCGCGGGCATCGTCGAGTCGCGTCGCGGCCTGGGCGGTGGTTTCCGGCTGGCGCTCGCACCCGCCGAGATCACGATCCTCGACGTGGTCAGCGCCGTCGAGCCGCTGCGCCGGATCACCCGCTGTCCCCTGGGCCGCACCCACGAGGAGGGCGTGCTGTGTCCTCTGCACCGCACTCTCGACGAGACCATCGCTCACACCGAAGCCGTCTTTTCGAAGGCAACGCTCGCTGACATGCTCGACGGCGCCGACCACTGCTTTGTCGACGCGGGCGACGAGGCGGCCAGCGCGGAGTAGCCGCCGCGTTGCGGCCCGCTCCGGGCCGCGCGCGCCCGCCGGGGACCGCGGACACT
>DHNJ01000203.1:1469-1922 GCA_002409445.1 Armatimonadetes bacterium UBA5419
CGGGCCCAGTTAGGCCGGCGGCCCGTGGTGGCGCCCCGCCGCCCACGCTTGCCTTCGCCGGGCGGGCCTGCTAGGTTAGGTGCATGACTACACGACAAGCATTGTGCCGCGGGCTGCTACTGGGTCTGTTGGCGGTGGAGGTGATCATGGCTGGTGGGGCCAGCGCGGCGACGCTGAACACGCAAGTCTGTATCTACGGCGGCAACGCAGGTGGGGTAGCCGCGGCGGTACAGGCGTCGCGGCTGGGGCTGCAGGTGGTGCTGGTGGAGCCGACGCAGCACCTAGGCGGGCTGACCACCGGCGGCCTGGGGGCGACCGACGTCGGCTCGAGCCCGGCTATTGGCGGGATGGCGCGCGAGTTCTACAACGCCGTGCGCAACCACTACGTTCAGCAGTACGGCGCCGACTCGAAGCAGGTTGCCGACAGTAACGGCGGGTACCGGTTCGAGCCGA
>DHNJ01000203.1:2075-8298 GCA_002409445.1 Armatimonadetes bacterium UBA5419
GCGGGTACCGGTTCGAGCCGAGCGTGGCCGAGATGCTGATTGAGCGCTGGCTCGAGGGCACGGGCGTGCGCGTGGTGCGCGGGACGCGGCTGGAGTCGGTGGACAAGGCCGGCGCGCGGCTCACCGCGGCGCACTTCACCGGTGGCACGACGGTGCGTGCGCGGGTCTATATCGACACGACCTACGAGGGCGACCTTTTCGCCGCGGCGGGTGTGTCGTACCACGTCGGGCGCGAGGGCAACGACGTCTACGGCGAGAGCTTGAACGGTATTCAGCACCGCCACCTGCACCAGTTCGAAGTGCCCATCGACCCCTACATCGAAGAGGGCAACCCGGCGAGTGGCCTGCTCTGGGGCATCAGTCCCGAGCCGCTGGGCGAGCAGGGCACGGGCGACCGTGCAGTACAGGCCTACAACTACCGCATGTGCCTGACCAAGGCCGACGACCGCCTGCCGATCGAGGCGCCCGAGGGCTACGACCCGACGCGTTACGCGCTGCTGGCGCGGTACATCAACGCGGGTGTTTGGGACGTGCTGCGGCTGACGACTTGGATGCCGAATGGCAAGACCGACACCAACAATTACGGCGCGTTCTCGACCGACTACATCGGTGGCAACCACGACTATCCCGAGGCTGACTGGCAGGAGCGCGAGCGGATCATCGCTGACCATCGCAACTACCAGCAGGGGATGATGTACTTTCTGGGCAACGACCCGAGCGTGCCCGAGCGGGTGCGCACGGAGGTGCTGAGTTGGGGCTTGCCGCGCGATGAGTTCCAGGACAACGGCGGCTGGCCGCGGCAGCTGTACATCCGCGAGGCGCGGCGGATGATCGGGCCGTACGTGATGACCGAGGCTAACTGCCGCGGTACGCGCATCCCCGAGGACAGCATCGGCCTGGCCAGCTACACGATGGACAGCCACAACTGCCGACGCATCGTCGTCGACGGCATCGTGCGCAATGAAGGTGACGTGCAGGTGGGCACGGGCGGGCCGTATGCGATCGCCTACGACGCGCTGACCCCGCGCGCGGCCGAGGCGGACAACCTGCTGGTGCCCGTCTGCCTATCCTCGACCCACATCGCCTTCGGCTCGATCCGCATGGAGCCGGTCTTCATGATCACCGGCCAGTCGGCGGCCACGGCAGCCTGGCTGGCGATCCGCGACAACGTCAGTGTGCAGGCGATCGACCGCGCGGCGCTGCGCGAGCGGCTGCTGGCGGACAACCAGGTGCTCGACGTGCTGCCCGAGTGGCGGCGGCCGGGGGTGGTGACGAACATCTCGCCCGCGAGCCTGCCGGGCCAGGCGATGGACGAGAGCGAAGCCACGCTGACCGGCGACTGGCGGGTCACCGCGATCCCGCACACGCGACTGCTGGGGCGGACCTACCTGCACGACGGCGACACGGCCAAGGGCGAGTGCACGGCGACCTTCGAGCTGACCGTCGAGGAGGCCGGGCGCTACCAGCTGCTGCTGCTGGCCCAGCCTAACGACAACCGCGCACGTAACGTCCCCGTGACGATTGTCATTGACGGTGGGGCGGCGCAAAGCGTCATAGTGAATCAACGGGATCCGCAATATGCCGGCCGCTTGCCATTGGGCGAATTCGAGCTGGCGGCTGGAACCGAGTTGGTGGTCACGGTTTCAAACCGAGACACGGATGGGCATGTAGTCATTGATGGGCTGCACTTGGCGCCGGTAGAGGAGTAGCTGCTGCTCTCGGGCGTCGAGGGGCGGGGAGTCGACGGTCGAGGCACAGTCATGATCAGCATCCGACACAAGCGCGAGAAGCATATCGTCCTGCAGGTGCGAGGCGACGACCTCGAGAACCTGCGCCTAACGGACCTCAACCTGCACGGCGTCGACCTGGCTGATCGCGTGCTCACCGGCAGCACCCTGCGCGACGTCGACCTGACCGGCGCGGACCTGGTGCGCGCGGGGCTGAGCCGGACGCGGTTGAGCAGCTGCGCGGTGACCCGCTGTGACTTGTTCGGGTCCGACATGCGCGGGCTGGTCGCCGACGACACCGACTTCTCGGGTAGCGACCTGGGCCAGGCCGACCTGAGCCAGGCGCGGCTGACGGCGGTCTGCTTCTACGGCGCGAACCTGCGCGAGGCGAACCTGCGCGGGGCGACGCTGCTCGGTGTCGACCTGACTGAGGCGCTGCTGTACGGCGCGGACCTGGCGGGGGCGGTGCTCGACGAGGTTGACCTGACCGACGCCGCCTACGACGAGCACACACGCTGGCCGGCTGGCTTCGAGCCGCGGGAGCGTGGCGCGGCGCGGATCACCAACCTCGACAGCGAACCCGTGCTGTGAGCGAGGACCGGGTTCGGACCGTCGCGCGGCTGCGGCGGGTCGCCGCGGCGGTCGGCGTGCCGATCGCCCAGCGTCATATCTTCCTCTGTTGCGACCAGACCGAGCCCAAGTGCTGCGATCGCGCGGCCTCGCTGGAGAGCTGGGCGTACCTCAAGCGGCGGCTGAGCGAGCTGGGCCTCTCCGAGCGGGGCGGGGTGCTGCGGACGAAGGCCAACTGCCTGCGCATCTGCGCCGACGGGCCCATCGCGGTGGTCTATCCCGAGGGCGTCTGGTACTTCGGCTGCACGCCGGAGGTGCTCGAGCGCATCATTGTCGAGCACCTGCTGGGCGGGCAGCCGGTCGCCGAGCAGATGATCCTGGACCATCCGCTGGGTTAGTTTGGGGGCCAAGGAGGAGGCGCGCGCCGGGCGGCGAAAGCTGGGTGCCGGGAGTCATCCTCATGGCAACGACACGTCGCGATTTCCTCAAAGCGGCGGGCGCCTCGGCGCTCGGCTTGTACTTTGCACCCACGGCTTTGGCTCAGCCGCGGTCGCCCAACGAGCGGCTGAACATCGCCTGCATCGGCGTTGGCGGCCAGGGCGGCGCGGACCTGCACGAGGTCGCCAAGTTTGGTGACAACATCGTCGCGCTGGTGGACATCGACCGCGAGCGCCTGCAGGGCCAGGCGGCCAATTTTCCCAACGCGCGGCTCTACACCGACTACCGCATGATGTTCCACGGGCAAGAGGACATCGACGCGGTGATCGTCGGCACGCCGGACCACCACCACGCGATCCCCGCGGCGATGGCCATGGTCCGCGGCCAGCATGTCTACTGCGAGAAGCCGCTGACCCACACTGCCTACGAGGCCCGGTTCCTCGCCGAGCTGCACAAGAAGACCAACGTGCAGACGCAGATGGGCAACCAAGGCCACGCCAGCGATGCGCTGCGCGAAGCGGTCGAGATCATGCAGTCGGGCATCCTGGGCAAGGTCACCGAGGCCCACGTCTGGACCGACCGGCCGGTCGGCTGGTGGCCGCAGGGCGTGACCAAGCCGAAGGAGGCCGAGGAGCAGCCGCTCAAGTACTCCTGGGACAACTTCCTTGGACCGGCCAGCTGGCGCCCCTTCCACTCGGCCTACCAGCCGTTCATCTGGCGCGGCTGGTACGACTTCGGCACGGGCGCCATCGGCGACATCGCCTGCCACTCGTGCGACTCGATCTTCTGGGGCCTGGGCCTGGGCCATCCGAAGCTGATCGAGGTCTACGAGACCGACGGCACCGGCACGGTCGACAGCCCGCCCGAACGCAGCCGCACGCGCTTCACCTTCCCCGACGGGTTCGTCCTGCACTGGCACGACGGCCGCTGGAAGCCCGATGAGTCGCTGTTCCACGGCATCGCGGTGCCGGCTAACGGCAAGCTGATCATCGGCACCGAGGGTTCGCTCCTGCTGGACGGCCCGAAGCCGTGGATGCTGCTGCCGGAGGCGAAGTGGGCGAGCTACGTCAAGCCCGCGCCGACCCTGCCGCGTTCGCCGGGCAACCACGAGGAGTGGGTCCGCGCGGCGCGCGGCGGCGAGCCAAGCCTCGGCCACTTCAGCTACTCAGGCCACATGACCGAAGTCGTCGTGCTGGGCAACATCGCCCATCGCGCCGGTGGTAAGATCGAGTGGGATGGCCCGAACATGCGGGTGACCAACGTGCGCTCGGCCCAGCAGTACGTCAGCAAGCACTACCGCAAGGGCTGGGACCTCCACGAGCTGACCGGCATCAAGCCGCTGTTCCCCTGGGCCTAAGCCCGGGAGGGCCGATCGATGAGCCAGCAGGCGGCCACCCGGGTGGCCTTGGTCACCGGCGGGAGCCGCGGGATTGGGCGCGGCATCGCGACCGCGCTGGGCGCGGCCGGCTGGGCGGTGGGCGTGAACTACCACAGCCGCGCGGATGCCGCCGAGGAGGTCGCCGCGGCGATCCGCGCCGCGGGCGGCCAGGCGGTCTGCCTGCAGGGCGACATCGGCGATCTAGACTGTCATGCCGCGTTGTTGGCCGGCGTCCAGGAGGCCTTCGGGCCGCTGGATCTGCTGGTCAACAACGCTGGCATCGGCACCCAGGTCCGCGGCGACCTGCTCGAGGCGACGCCCGAGAGCTTCGATGTGGTCCTCGCGACCAACCTCCGCGGCCCCTACTTCCTGACCCAGCGCGTGGCCCGCGCGATGGTCGAGCGGACCGCCGCCGACCCGGCCGCGCGGCCGAAGATCGTCACCGTCAGCAGCATGAGCGCCTACACCGCGAGCACCAGCCGCGGCGACTACTGCCTGTCGAAGGCGGCGCTAGCGATGCTGACCGCGCTGTTCGCCGACCGGCTCGCGCCGCACGGCATCAACGTCTACGAGATCCGCCCGGGCATCATCGCGACCGACATGACCGGCCCGGTGCGCGAGAAGTACGACGCGCTGATCGCCGACGGCCTGACCCCGATCCGCCGTTGGGGCCAGCCCGACGACATCGCCCGCGCGGTGCTGGCGATTGCCAGTGAGATGCTCCCCTTTTCGACCGGCCAGGTGATCGATGTGGACGGTGGCTTCCACCTACGCCGGCTCTAGACCCCGCCACCCTGAGGTATCCATGGATCCGAAAGTCATCCTGACCGGTTTTGCCGACGAAGGCCCGGTAAGCAAGAACGTCGAGGCGCAGTTGGCCATGTGCCGGGGCTTGGGCCTGAGCTGGTACTCGCCGCGGTTTGTCAACTTTGGCAGCGGGGCGAAGAACCTGATGGCCGCGACCGAGGACGAACTGGGCCAGCTGCGCGCGCTGCACGACGAGTTTGAGATGCAGGCGAGTTCGATCGGCTCGCCGATCGGCAAGGTTAAGCTGCTGGACGTCGACGACGGCACGACCAACCGCTACGTCCCGTTCGACGAGTACCTGGCGACCGAGGTCGCGCACGCGATCCACGTCGCGCAGAGTCTCGACTGCAAGCTGATCCGCGGCTTCAGTTTCTACCCGCCGCGCGGCGATGATCCGATGGCCCACGTCGAGCGTGCCGCCGAGCAGCTCCGGCCGATCGCCGAGGCCTGCGCGGCCGCCGGCATCTACTTCGGCCTCGAGGTCGAGGCCAACCTGGTCGGCCGCGACGGGCGAACCGAGGCGGCGCTGTACGAGGCGGTCGGGCACGAGCACCTGGTGCTGATCTTCGACGGCGCCAACATCGCCTGCCAGGGCTACCGCCAGCACGAGGTCTACGCCGAGTACGAGGCCATGCGCGAGGGTATCGGCTGGCTGCACATCAAGGATTACGACCTGGGGCCGAACGACACGTTCCAGGGCTACGTCGACGAGGAGATGCTGCGCAAGTTCGTGCCGTGCGACCGCGGCGCCTCGGGCCACGCGCAGATCTTCGCCGACTTCCGCCAGCGGCTGCCCAAGCTGACCGAGTGGTGGCGCGCGCGCGGTGTGCCGGGCGTCTTCATGGACCTCGAGCCGCACCTCAGGGGCGGCGGCCAGTTCGGCGGGTTCAGCGGCGCCGACGGCTTCGGCGTGGCGCTGCGGGCGCTCTGTGGGGTGCTCGACGCGACCGGGATTGGCTACGATCTGACCGTCTATTCGGACTTGCACAAAGTATAAGTACGGCCCGTGCTTAGCTAAGGGCGGCATGGGTATACTGCGCGGAGCATGATCAGCTATCGCTGCCCAGGCTGCGACCAGCGGCTCGAGGTACCGCCGCACGCGGTACACGACGAGCAGCGCTGTGCCGCCTGCGGGCAGACCAGCCAGGTGCCCGCCGCCGCTTACCACCTCAGCCGCCTGCGCGTGCTGCGCGCGGCCCTGCGCGAGCGGGCGCTGAGCGCGGACGAGTGGCGCGAGGCGGCCGTCCACTATCGCGCCCTGGACCACGCCGAGGCGGCAGTCGAGGCCGAACAGGCCGCGCGC
>DHNJ01000064.1 GCA_002409445.1 Armatimonadetes bacterium UBA5419
CCAGCGCCTCGGCGGTCGCGCTGCCGACCGCGCCAACGCGGCTGCCGGCCAGGTTGCGCGCGTCGCCGCCGGCCGCGGTGAGCGCCTGGAAGAACAGCTCGACGCCGTTGACGCTGGTGAACAAGATCCACTCGTAGGCCGTGCCCTCGTCGACCAGATGGCGGAACTCGACACTCACGTCGCGCGGATTGACCGCGATGACCGGCAGCTCGAGGACCTCCGCGCCCTGGTCCAGCAGCAGGTCGACTAGCTCCGAGGCCTGCGCTCGCGCCCGCGTGACAACGATCCGCCGGCCAAACAGCGGCTTGCGGTCCCACCAGGCCAGCTCCTCGCGCAGGCGCGCGACCTCGCCGACGATCGTCACCGCCGGCGGCTTCAGGCCGGCCTCGGCGACCACGTCGGCGATCGTCGCCAGCGTGCCCTCGACCGTCTCCTGCCGCGCCCAGGTGCCCCAGCGGACGACCGCCACCGGCGTCTCGGGGTCGCGGCCGTGGGCCATCAGCTGGCCCATGTTGTGCGCCAGGTTGCCGATGCCCATGAGGAAGACCAGCGTGTCCGCGCCGCGCGCCAGCCCGGCCCAATCGATCTGGCTCTCGGGCTTGTCCGGGGTCTCGTGGCCGGTGATCACGGCAAACGAGGTCGCCACCGCCCGGTGCGTGACGGGGATTCCCGCGTAGGCCGCGGCGGCAATCGCCGAGGTCACGCCGGGGACAATCTCGAACGGCACACCGGCCGCCCGGCAGGCGATCGCCTCCTCGCCGCCGCGGCCGAAGACGAACGGGTCGCCGCCCTTCAACCGGCAGACCGCGTGGCCCGCCTGCGCCTGCTCGACGATCGTCGCGTTGATCTCCTCCTGGCTCAGCGCGTGCCGGCCCGGCGTCTTGCCCACATCGATCAAGACCGCGTCGGGCCGCGCCAAGGCCAGCAGCGCCGGGTTCGCCAGCCGGTCGTAGACCACCGCGCCGGCCGACCGCAGGATCTCCTCGCCCCGCCGCGTCAGCAGCCCGGGATCACCCGGCCCCGCACCCACCATATACGCCGTCCCCGGCCACACACCACGCGCCATCTGCTTCCCTCCACGCCCTACAGTCTAGCGCCCATCGGCCACCCGGCGTAGCAGCAAGCCACCACAGGTGACAAACGTGTGTTTGCTTTCAGCTTGACAGGGGGCCGGGCGCAGCGGTAGCATTGGGCTCGCGCGCGCAGGTGAGCGCGGCGCGGACGAGACGATGGCGCAGCAGAAGGGCCGACGCAGGACCTCGATCTGGTGGGGGATCCTCCTGGGCGCGCTGGTCTTCGACGCCGTTATCTTCGGCCTCGGCTGGGGTGTCTACACCCGGGTGCAGAAGGCCGTCCCCGATGTCGAGTTCCTCAACGACTACCGCCCGCGCGAGACCACTGCGATCTACGCCGCCGACGGCACGCTCCTAGCCACCCTCGCGATCGAAAACCGCCAGGTCGCCGAGCTGGCGACCATCCCCGCGGACATGATCAACGCGACCATCGCCATCGAGGACCAGCGGTTCTACGACCATCCCGGAGTCGACCTGCGGGGCATCGCCCGCGCCGCGCGCGAAAACCTCGCCGGCGGCTCGCTGCAGGGCGCCAGCACGATCACCCAGCAGCTCGCGCGGCAGCTGAAACTCAGCCGCAAACAGACGATCATGCGCAAGCTGACCGAGATCATCCTCGCCCTGCGCATCGAACGGCAGTTCAGCAAGGAAGAGATCCTCGGCTACTACCTCAACGAGATCTACTACGGCCAGGGCGCCTACGGCGTTGCCGCCGCGGCCGACACGTTCTTCAGTAAGCGGCTCCACCAGTTGGCCCTCTCCGAGGCGGCGCTGATCGCCGGGCTGGCCAAGAACCCCAGCGGTTACAACCCGTTCCGCTACCCGGACCGCTGCCTGGAGCGGCGCAACACCGTCCTGGCCAAGATGTGGGAGCTCGGTTACATCGACGAGCCCCAGTACCAGGCCGCGCGCAACGAGCCGATTGTCGTCAAGCGCAAGCCCGTCGAGACCTGGAAGTTGCACAACTTCCGCGCGCCCTGGTTCACCACCTACGTCATCGACCAGGTCAACCGCGAGTACAAGAAGGAGATGGAAGAGGGCGTCGGGCTCAAGATCTACACGACGATCGATATGGAGCTGCAGGCCCGCGCACAGGAGTTGCTCAACGGCGCCATGGATCGGCTCCGCCGATATCGCGCGGACCGCGGCGCGGTCGTCGCTGTCGAGCCGCGGACCGGGGCGATCTTGACGATGGTCGGCGGCCGCGACTTTGCCAAGGACGAGTTCAACGGCGCCACCCAGGCCTACCGGCAGCCCGGCTCCGCGTTCAAGCCGTTCGTCTACACCGCGGCGATGGAACGCCTCGGCATGACCCCCAGCACCATGGAGAGCGGCGCCCTGCAGACCTTCCGCGGCGAATGGGGCACCTACAGCCCGAAGAACTACAGCTCGGGACAGGGCTACACGATGAGCCTGACCCAGGCCCTCGCCCAGAGCGTCAACTTGGTCGCCGTGCGCGTCGCACTCAAGGTTGGCGTGCGCGAAGTCATCCACTACGCCCAGCTGATGGGCATCGACCCCGGGAAGACGCGGCTGCAGCCGTACCCCAGCCTAGCCCTCGGCGCGAATGAGGTCACCCCCCTCGAGATCGCCGGCGCCTATGGCACCTTCGCCAACGGAGGCTTCTATCTCCCGCCGTACGCCGTGACCAAGATCACCAGCACCTCGGGCGACGTCATCTACGACCAGACCCGCGATCCCAAGCGCCAGCCCAGGCGCGTCATCTCACCGCAGACCTACCGCAACATCAACAGCATGCTGCGCGCCGTGGTTACGAGCGGCACCGGCCGCCGCGGGGGTATCTCGAGCCCGGCCGGCGGCAAGACGGGGACCACCAACTCGGCCAAGGATGTCTGGTACGTGGGCATCACACCGGGCTTCTCCTGCGCGGTCTGGGTTGGCAACGACGCCAACATGCGCATGTACGGCGCGACCGGCGGCGACTTCTGTGCGCCCATCTGGCGCGATCTCGCGCTCAAGGCGCGCCAGCTCGCCCGCGACCGCGGCCACGCCTGGCCCGATGACTTCCCCCGCGCCGGCGAGGAGGGCCCGCCCGACCCGTTCAAGACCGGCCGCGCCGACTACGACGCGCAGTCGCGCGAGGAGCGCGGCGAACCGGCGAAGAAGGACGAGCCGAAGGAAGAAGACACCACCAAGGCGCTCGACACCGCGCCGACCGCGACGCTCGACCCGGCCGACCTGCCCGCCGGCCGGACTTGACGTAGTACCTGCCCCGCCCGCCCGCAGGCCGGCGGTCCCGCCGAGCACGGCAAGCTCGAC
>DHNJ01000255.1:0-3031 GCA_002409445.1 Armatimonadetes bacterium UBA5419
CGCCGCGCCGCATGCGATCGTCCGGCGCGATTGGAGCGCGCGCGCGGACCTGACCGTCGAGCAGGTGCTGTTGGGCTTCGGCAGCGGGGCGCTGCGGGCGCATGGCCGCGCGGCGGAGGCGGCGGCCGCGGCCAGCGCATCGTCCCGCGCCTGGCGCGCCGCAGCCGCCGCCAGGCCCTGCGCCAGCGCCTCAGCCACCGCCGCCCCGAGCGTCAGCGGCTCGCCGGCCACCGCGCGTTCAGGCTCAGCCACCGCGCTCGCCGTGCCGGTCACGGACACCGCCGCACCGCCCGGCGCGGGCGGACCCAAGGGCGCGAGCAGCAGCAGGAGGCCCAGGCACCAGCACGTCATGACCACTCTTCCACCACCTGCGCGCAGAGCCGGCCCAGCGTTTTGCCCGCCTGCGCCGACCGCCGCGCCAAGCCGATCAGCGCCGGCCACGTCTGTGGCTGGACCAGCGCCGTGGCGACCAGCTGCGTCGTCCGCACACGCCCCAGGTCGGGCCGCACATTCCGCTGCACAACCGCGGGCAAACTGTCGTCCAGCGCGTCGCTCACCGCACGCAAGCCGAGCCACGGCACGCCCTTGGCCGCCGCCGTGCGCGCCACGCCGGCCGTCTCCAGGTCGACCAGCGCCGCACCGGTCGCCTCCCCCATCGCCCGCTTGGCCGCGCTCGCACCGACCGCCGCGTCGGCCGAAACCAACAGCACCCCCGGCGCGACGTCGCTAGGCAGGCCCGCCCACTCCGCCCCCGCCGCGTCGCGCACCCGTTCAACAACGTAGCCGCTGCCGACCGGCAGATCGGGCTGCAGCGCGCCGGCAAAGCCGACGGTTAGCAGGCGCTGGCAACCACGGGCCAACAGGATCTCGGCCGCGGTGCCGGCCGCTTCGGCGCCCACGCCGCCGAGCACCGCCCGCACGTCGCAATCGCCACGCCGGCCCCGCCACTCGCCGCCGAGCGCCGGCCGTAAGCCGAGGCTAGCGACCACCGGCCGCAACTCCTCGACCAGACTGGCAATGAGACCGACAACGAGGGGCATGGGCCGCACCTTGGCCGCTGATTGTACAATACGCAGCATTGGCCGGGAGCCCGTCGCCGATGACTCGTGAGGATAGCCTGGACTTGCTGGCGCAGTTCTGCGCGGCCCATTCACCGGGTGGCTACGACGCCGAGATCGACCCGCTGCTGCTCGCCCAGTTCGAGCGGCTCGGCCTAGAAGCCGAACGCGACGCCGCGGGCAACCTGGCCTGGATCCGGCCCGGCGGCGACCCCGCGCGGCGCCTGGTGGTCACCGCGCACAAGGACGAGCTCGGTGTGATCGTCAAACGCGTCGAGTACGACGGCCGCCTGCAGGTCCGACCGGTCGGCTCCGCCTGGCCCTGGGCCTATGGCGAGGGGCCGATGGACCTGCTCGGCACCGACGCCACCGTCCCCGGCGTGCTCTCCTTCGGCTCGCGCCACACCTCGCCTGAGTCCGCCGGCTACGCCCTGCGCAGCGAGGCGCTGACCTGGGAAGCCGCCTGGATCGAAACCTTCCTCAGCCCCGCCGAGCTGCACGCGCGTGGCGTTAGCGTCGGCACGAAGGCCGTCGTCAGTCGTGACCGCAAGCGTCCAACCTTGATGGGCGACCACGTTGGCGCCTTTAACCTCGACGACAAGGCCGCCCTGGTCGTCTTCTTCGACATTCTGGAGCAGCTGGGCGACTTCGAGACCGCGCGCCAGCTGGTCTTCGCGGTCACCGCCAACGAAGAGCAGGGCGGCGTCGGCGCCTCCTGGCTGACGGCGCGCCAGCCCGCCGAGATCCTGCTCGCCCTCGAAGTCGCGCCGGTCGCCGACGAGTACCAGACGCTCTGCGACGAGCGGCCCGTGGTCCTGCTGCAGGACGGCTGGGGCATCTATGACGAACGCCTGGCCCACGAACTGGGGGTCGCCGCCGGCTACCTGGACCTGGGGCTGCAGTACGCCTGCGTGGCCAACTATGGCAGCGACGCCACCCTCGCCGCGCGCCGCGGGCATGTGGCGCGGCCGGCCTGCCTCGGCTTCCCAGCCCAGAACACCCACGGCTACGAGATTGCCCACCTGGGCAGCCTGCACAACATGGCGCGGCTTGTCGTCGAGTGGCTGCGCAACTTCGGCTAGCGGCGCACCCGCCCCACCGCCGCACAGAGCCCGAAAACAGTCGCCGCGATCAGCACCGCCGCCGCGCCCGCCGGCACGTTGAGGTCGCCCGGCGCGGCGAAGCTCGCCGCCAGCCCGCCGACCAGCGAGACCGCCGCGACAACGAACGAGCCGGCGAGCACGCCCTGCCAGCGGTAGGTCAGCCGCCCAGCGGCGGCCGCCGGGATGACCAGCAGGGCGCTGACCAGGATCACCCCCACGACCTTGATCGCGACGACCACGGTCACCGCGCAGATGACCAGCAGCAGCCGGCGCAACGGCTCGACCGGCAGACCGGCCGCGTGCGCTCCCTCCTCGTCGAAGGTGATGTAGAGCAGCTCTTTGAACAGCGCGACAATGATCACCGTGACGACTAAGGTCGTGCCGGCCAGCAGCCACAGGTCGGCCGGTGTCACGGCCAGGACGCTGCCGAACAGATACGCCAGCAGGTCGCGCTGCCAGCCCGGCGAGACGCCGATCAGCAGCACGCCGAAGGCCATCGCCGCGGGGAAAAAGACGCCCAGGCTCGTGTCCTCGGACATGCCCTTGGCGCCCAGCGCGGCCATGCCCAGCGCGACGGCCACCGCGAACACGATCGCCCAGAGCACCGGCGACTGGGCCAGGACGACCCCCAGCGCCACCCCACCCAGCGCCGCGTGGCTCAGGCCGACGGTAACGAACGCGAGCCGCCGCAACACGACAAAGAAGCCGACCAAGCTGGAGAGCACCGCCAGCAGCATGGCCGCGACGAGCGCGCGCTGGGCGAACTCGAGGCTCATCATCTCGGCCAGCACGCTCATGCGCCCGCCTCGTGCGCAGCCAGCGCGTGGGTCATGTGCTCCGGGCACCAGTCGATCGCCCGCCCGTCGCGCA
>DHNJ01000255.1:3240-14951 GCA_002409445.1 Armatimonadetes bacterium UBA5419
GTCATCCCGGTCCGCTGGCGCCGCGCGTTGAGCAGGTGGTAGACCTCGGTCCGATGCCGCTCGTCCAGGCCGGTGTCGGCCTCATCGAGCAGCAGCAGCGCCGGCTCCTGGACCAGCGCCCGGGCCACCAGCACCAGCCGCTGCTGCCCGCCGCTCAGCTGTCCGAAGCTGGCCGTCGCGAAGTCGCCCGCGCCCACCTCGACCAGCGCGGCGCGCGCCAGCTCGCGGTCTGCGACGCGCGGCCGGCGGCCCAAGCCAACGCACCCGGCGCGGCCCAGCAGCACCACGTCGTAAGCGCTCAGCGGTGTGCTCGAGGCGCGCGCGTCGCGTTGCGGCACGTAGCCCACGAACCCACCGCGCACCGCCGCCAGCGGCGCCTGCCCCAACACCTCGATCCGCCCCGCAGTGGGCGTCAGCATGCCCAGCAGCAGCCGCAGCAGTGTCGACTTACCGCTTCCGTTGGCACCGATCAGCCCGATGAACTCGCCCGCCGCCACCCCGAAGGTGACGTCCTGCAGCACGCGCGTGCCGTTGTAGGCGAAGTCGACCCCGTCGCAGCGGACCGCCTCACTCACCCAGACCACCTAGCCCGAGCACGAACTGCTCGATGTCGTACCGCATCAACGCGGCATAGCTGCCGCGACCGCTCATTCCAGAGCCGCCCATCAGGTCCAGGCGGCGGACCGGCAGGCCGGTCTCGCGGGAAATGGTGTGGCCCAGCTGGCCCTGGCCCTGGACCTCGGTGAAGATGCAGGCGGCGCCGGTCTCCTTCGCCGTCTGGGCCAGGTCCGCCAGCCAGCGCGCCGACGGCTCCAAGCCGCCTGCCGGCTCCAAGGACCCGACCATCTCCAGCCCGTAGCGCCGGTTCAGGTAGGCGAAAGCCGGGTGCGCCGCGATGTAGCGCCGCGCCGTCACGTCCGCCAGCCGCGCGACCAGATCGCTATGCAGCGCCTCCAACTCCGCGTCCAACCCCGCCTCGCGCCCTTCATTGACCTCCACCCCCGCCGCCCGCAACGCCGCGGCCAGCGCCGGGACGATCTCCGTGCGGACCAGGACCGGGTCGAGCCAGACATGGGGGTCCGCCTCGCTTGGGTGGTTGTGCCCCTCGACGCCATGGTCGTGGTCGTCAGGCGCGCTAGCCAGCGGCTCCGTGACGGCGTCCATCGCCACGAACACCGGCGTGCCTGCGGGCACGAGCGTGCTCAGCCAGTCGTCCAGCCCCGGCCCCACCCGCACCACCAGCTGCGCCCGCGCCAGCGCGCGCGCCGCCGCCGCACCCAGCTCGAAGGTATGCGCATCGGTCCCCGCCGGCAATAGCGTGACGACCTCAACCCCGTCGCCCAGCAGGCTCTGGGCCAACGAAGCTAGCGGAAAGATCGTCGCCACCACCACCGGCCGCTCGACCGGTGCCGCCGCCTCCGGCCGCTCTGCCTGACAGCCAGCCAGCAGCAAGCCTAGCACCATCCACCCTAGAACAATGCGACCACCCATGGCGCTCTCGCAACACTATTGCAATTGTGGCACGGCGGCGCGCGAACCGCAAGGGCTGGGCCTAGTCTGGTCGTGTCTCCGGCTCCAGCGCGCGGACCATTAGCCAGGCGTCCTCGCCACTCTGGTAGTACTTGGGCAGGCGCCGGTCGCGGACGAAGCCGAGCGAGGCATAGAGCGTCTGGGCGGCCAGGTTGCTGACCGCGACCTGGAGGTAGAGTTGGCCGATTCCCGCCGCGGCCTCGCGCTGACAGACCTCGTTCAGCAACAGCCGCGCGACGCCCTGCCGCCGGGCGTCGGGATGCGTGGCGATCGAGGTGACCTCGGCGACCAGGCGCGGCGGCGCGGGGCAGGTCTGGTGGCTGACGACGACGTAGCCGCGCAGATCCGAGGCGGGACCGACGGCCAGGATGTAGCAGCGCGGCGTCAACAGGAAGCCGGCGAACCGTGAGACGGAGTACGGATCAGGGAAGCAGAGGCGGTTGAGGCGGATGACCGCGGCCAGATCGAGCCAGCCGACCTGGCGCGGCGCGGGCGGGACCGCCGAGACCGCGCTCACACCGCCACCAGCTTGTAGCCCACCGAGTGCACCGTCAGCAGCCGCTGCGGGTGACGCGCGTCGGTCTCAATCTTGGTCCGCAACCGACGCACATGCACGTCGACCGACCGCGGCTGGATCTCCTCCGAGTCGTCCCAGACCAGCTCCAGCAACTGCTCGCGGGTCATCACGTGGCCCGGTCGCCGGCCCAGCGCGTAGAGCAGGTCAAACTCCAGCCGTGTGACATGAACCGCCTTGCGGTCGATCTGCACGGCCATCGTGCTCGGCTCCAAGGTCAGCGAACCAAGACGGATGATCGGCGCATCAACCAAGCCGTGTTCGAGCGCGCGCGCCCGGCGCAGCTGGGCCCGCACGCGTGCGGTCAACTCGCCGTTGCTGAACGGCTTCTCGATGTAGTCGTCGGCGCCGGCCTCGAGGCCGGTGATCTTGTCCTGCTCGCTGGTCTTCGCCGTCAGCATGATGATCGGCAGCACCGACATCTCGCGCGTCTGCCGGCACACCTCAACGCCGTCGATGATCGGCAGCATGAGGTCGAGCAGCATCAGGTCCAGTTGCTCGTGCCGCACGGTGGCCAGCGCCTGGGCGCCGTCGTAGGCCACGAGCACCTCATAGCCCTCCGCGCTCAGCACCAGCTGCAGCAAGTCGGCGACGTCCGGATGATCCTCGACGACCAGGATTCGTTCACCCGCCATGGCTAAGC
This sequence comes from Armatimonadetes bacterium UBA5419, assembly GCA_002409445.1. GTDB lineage: Bacteria > Armatimonadota > UBA10988 > UBA10988 > UBA10988 > UBA10988. The sequence continues at coordinate 5,988 of DHNJ01000255.1, forward strand.
CTCCGCGACCACCACACCCGCATGCGCCGCGGTCACCTCGCCCACGAGATAGGCTTCGGAACCCACCGCGGTCAGCGCCGCATGCGCCGCCTCGACGTCGGCCTGTGCGACGACGACCAGCATGCCCAAACCCATGTTGAACGTCCGGAACAGGTCCGCCGCGGGCACCTGACCCAGGCGCGCGATGAGCCCGAAGATCGGTGGCTCTGGCCACGTCCCCCGGCGCACCTGCGCGCCCCAGCCCTTCGGCAGGACGCGCGGCAGATTGTCGTAGACGCCGCCGCCAGTGATGTGCGCCGCCGCCCGCAGCAGCCCCGCCGACCACAAGGCGCGCAGTGGTGCAAGGTAGCAGCGGTGTGGCGCGAGCAACGCCTCGGCCAGCGTCACCTCCAGCCCCGCGGGCACCGCATGCAAGTCGAGCCCGGCGTCCGCCAGCAGCACCTTCCGCGCCAGCGAGTAACCATTCGTGTGCAGCCCGACACTGGGCAGCGCCAGCAGCGCGTCGCCGTCGCCCACGCGGCTGCCGTCAATCGCGTTGGACCGGTCGACCGCGCCGACGATCGTGCCGACGAGGTCGTAGTGGCCTTCGGTGTACATGCCCGGGAGCTCGGCCAACTCGCCGCCAACCAACGCGCAGCCAACCTCGCGGCAGGCCGCCGCCAGCCCGCCGATGACCTCGGCCGCGATCTCCGGCTCGAGCTTGGCGGTGGCGTAGTAATCGAGGAAGAACAGCGGCTCCGCGCCCATCACCGCGATGTCGTTGACCGAGTGGTGGACCATGTCGTAGCCGACGCCCCCGTGCTGGCCGGCGGCTGCCGCGACCATCACCTTGGTGCCCACACTGTCGACGCTGCCGACGAGCACCGGCTCGCGCCAGCGGCTCAAATCGAGGGCGAACATACCGCCGTAGCTGCCGACGTCGGTGACGACGTGCGGCGTGTAGGTCGCCCGCACGGCCGGCTTGATCAACTCCAGCGTACGGTCCGCCGCCGCTATATCGACCCCTGCCGCCGCATAGCTATCCTTACTCATCCACCACCCTCACCGCCGCCGAGTCTATGCAGGGCCCAAGGTGGTGTCAAGCTAAGGCAGGGCGGCGTACGCCCCTCACGACAACAGCCCGTCCCGCGGTGAGGCTTGGCACCGCACGTTGGCAACGCTTTGTCGCCCTCAGCCGGCCCCGGCGCCGCAAGGGGATCGATCCCCGCAACCCGCGCACGCTGGCCTCCAGAACATAACCTGGTTTCATTTAATGACAAATGTCAGATCACACCCTACTAGCATAATCACCGCGCCATTATTACACAATACTTGCCAGAGCGTAACACGGTCGGGGATTACTTGAGGTGACCAGTTCGGCGGTGAGTGCGACCGACGAGCCGAGTAGGTCGCACGGACCGCTCCGCCGAGCAAGGTGCGAAAGGAGTCTAGAGTGATGCAACCCAATTCAACCCCTGTTCATGCTAGATTGCGCGCCTTCACACTCATCGAACTGCTGGTGGTCATCGCCATCATCGCTATTCTGGCAGCCATCCTCTTCCCAGTCTTTGCCAAGGCCCGCGACAAAGCTCGACAAGCGGCGTGCCTCTCGAACGCCAAACAGATCGGTCTGGCCGTGATGATGTACGCCGGTGATTATGATGAGACGTACTACTACCAGACCAACATTAACGAGGTCGAGGAACAGGGCGAGGGATTCTGGGGCGACAGCTACCTCACGGCTCGTCGCTGGCCGTTCAAGTACTGGCCCTACCTGAAGAGCGACGGTGTGTTCACGTGCCCTAGCGACCGCGCTCCGTCCAACGCCCGCCTCGTCGCGCCGGCACCAGGTAACAGCAACAGCGTGCCCATCCGGATCAGCTTCGGGCCGAACTCGATGATGATGTACGGCGACCGGACGCGACCGGCGGGCAGCGGCCCGGTCGCGATGGCGGCGATTCAGAATCCGGCCGAGAAGGTGTTCATTGGCGAATCTTGCCAGATGTGGTCCGCCTTTGATACCTGGAGCGCCGCCAACTGGCGCGCGGCCAACAGCTACTGGGGCGACCCATGGCCGGGCAATCCGCCGACCACCGTGGAACGACTAACTGAGCCCGGCACCACGATGGACCGCGCCACGCGGCACGCCGGTGGGAACATCCTCATCTATTGCGACGGCCACGCGAAATGGCAGCGCTGGGACGCTTTGCCCAGTTACTATGTGGACCGGACGGCCTTCTGGGCCGCCGTCGATCCCATGATGTAGGTTGCGCCGAGCACCGAGGAGTACGCAGATGGACAAGCTGCTTCCCCTTACAATCTTGTCGGGTCTACTGGCGTTGGCCGTGATGCCGTGTGGCCGGGCCGCTGCCCAGCTCGACGAGCCGCTCACCAGCGGTTTTGAGGCCCACGCGCCCGCGCCACTCGCCGGCGGCGGCGCCGTGGTCGAGGTCCGTGTCCACCGCGCCGGCGCACCAGACGAGCCGCTGCCCCTCCGGGTCATCGTCACCGCCAGCGACGGTGAACCCGCCGACGGCGCCGGTCGCGGGCTGTACGCCGACGGCCGCTTCTTCGCCGACGGTGGCTTCACCGTGGCCGTCCCGCCCGGCACGACCAAGATCGAGTTGCGCAGCGGGCCGAACTACGTCCCGCTGACCTTCGAGGTCGAGGCCGTCGCCGGGCACACCGTGCGCGCCAACGCCTGGCTGGCGCGCTGGTTCGCGCCCGAGGAGCACGGTTGGTACAGTGGTGACAATCACGTCCACACGCAGCATGACGCCACCGCCGTTATCCAGACTGGCACGGCCTTTACCGCGCTCCAAGGCCGGGCCCAAGGCCTCAGCTACCTGACCCAGGCCAGCGCGCCCGCCCCCGCCGACGAGACCGCCGCGGCAACCACCGACACGTTCCTGTTCCTCAACGCGCGCGAGTTCGGTGTCGGCGCCTACGTCGGCCATCTCAACACACCGGGGATTACCGAGCCCCTGCGCGGCGTGCCCGTGAGCGGACCGCTTCCGGTGCGCGAGGTCGTCCGCGCCGCGCACGCGGTCGGCGGCGCCGTGACCTACACGCACCCGCTCAGCCCGCCCCAGCAGCTACACTGGATGGGCGCCACCCAGGCCTACTCGGACGCGGTCCTCGGCGCCATGGCCGACGCGATGGACGTCGACACCCGCGCCACCGAGCAGCTCTGGTTCGCCCTGCTCAACCTGGGCAATCGCCTCTCAGCCAGCGGCTGCACCGACGCCGCGCTCGAACGCCGCCAGACCTACAGCCCCGGCGACAAGCGCTTCTACACGCAGGCGCCCGAGCTGACCGCCGCCGCCCTGACCGCCGGCCTGCGTGCCGGCCAGACCTTCGCCACCAACGGCGGCCCGGTCTACCCCTTCTTCACCATCGATGACCAACCCCTGGGCAGCGAACTGCCGGCCGACGGCACCGCGCGCCAGGCCCAGCTCGAACTGCACAGCCTCTACCCCCTGCGCAGTGTCCAACTGATCCGCCGCGGTCAGGCTGTCCACACCTTTGATGCCGCCGGCCAGCAGGGCCGCGTTGACCTGGTGTTCCCCTTCACGGAGACCGAGCGCGCCTGGTACGTTGTCCGCGCCGAAGACGAACGCGGCAACTGGGCGCTGACCAGCCCGATTTACTTCGAGCCCGCCACCCCGCCTGCGCCGGCCCCCGCCCACACGCTGCTCTTCGACATCAGTAACGCCACACGCATGGTCCAGCTGCGCCAGGACTTCTACGCCCACATCATCGCCACCGTCTCGCCCGACGATGCCCTGACCGCTGTCGAACTGCTGCGCGACGGGCAGGTCGTCCGCCGTTTCGCCGCCACGGACGGCAACGAAATCGGCGAACGCACCCCGGTTACCGGCGGCGAGGGCGAGTACCAGCCCGGCTGGCTGTGGCACCCCGACCCCGCCGCCGCCCCGCACTTCCAAGCCGACTGGCCCGTCGCCGAGTCCGGCTGGTACGCCGTCCGCGCCGCGACCGCCAGCGGTCGCATGCTACAGTCCGACGAGGTCCAGTTCGACGCCGCCAACCCCAACAGCAGCACCATCTCCGTCGCCCACCTGGCCAGCGGCGACACGAGCTTCACCCGCTGGGGCTACGGCGAGGAGATGCCCCTCGCCGAGGTCCTGCCACCGTACGAAGGCGACCACTGGTGGTACTTCGGCGACTTCTTCTGGCGCCAACAAGTCGCCTTCGGCCCCCAAACCGACGACCAACGTGGCGGCGCCTCCCAGGACCCAATCCGCCTCTTCCGCTCGGCCGCCGCCGCTCCGTTACCCTAGTTTACTGTTCCGTAACGTCAATCGCGCCGGAAGCCCCTTGACGAAGACAATCGTTTACTGGTATAATATCCCTGTCGCGGCAGGGGGGTAGCCCAAAGTCACGTTCCTCCGTGCGGACACTCGCTGGCCAGCCCTAAGGCGAGAACCGCCGCGCCAGTCGCGCCGAGTCGGCGCGGCTACTGAGGCCAACGCCGCACATTTCGCGCGCCTTGATGCGGGGCCGTGACCCTAATCGCAAGTCGCTGCAGTCCCCGCTCCACCGTGCGTCGGCCCTCACCACCACCCCCGAATCATCCCGCTCGCGGTATACTCGAGCCTTGGCGCGCCCATCGGCGTGCGTGAGGCTACTGTCGGATGATGTTGCTGGGGACTCAATCGGTCAATGCGGCGGGCCACCTGCAGGTGGGCGGGTGTGATGCGCTGGAGTTGGCGGCGGAGTTTGGCACGCCGTTGTACGTGCTCGACGAGGCCCATCTGCGTGCCACGGCGCAGGCCTACCGCCGCGCACTGGCGGCCCATTGCCGGCATTCGCGGGTCTATTACGCCTCGAAGGCGCTAACCACCACGGCGGTCATCGCCATGATGGTCGAGGAGGGGCTGGCCTTCGATGTGGCCTCCGCGGGCGAACTGCAGACCGCGCTGGCCGCCGGGGCCGACCCGGCCGACCTGCTGCTGCACGGCAACTACAAGTCGTCGGCCGAGATGCGCCTCGCGCTAACCAGCGGAGTCGGCCGCATCTGCGTCGACAGCCTGAGCGAGCTGGCCGCCTGGGACGCGCTGGCGGGCGAACTGGGCGTGCGCGCGGGCATCTACCTGCGGGTCAACCCCAACGTCCAGGGCGACACCCACGCCTCGATCTCGACAGGCCAGATCGACAGCAAGTTTGGCCTCTCCATCCAGTCCGGCGCGGCCGAGGCGGCCGTCGCTCAGGCCCTGCGCGCCCGCCACCTCGACCTGGTCGGCCTGCACTGCCACATCGGCTCGCAGATCCTCGAGGCGCAGCCGTTCGCCGACGCGGCGGCCGAGTTGGCCGACTTCGCCGCCGACCTGCGCACCCAGCACGGGCTGACGCTGCGCGAGCTGGACCTCGGCGGCGGCCTGGGCATCCGCTACCTGCCGAGCCACCAGCCGCCGAGCATCGCCGAGTTTGTCGGCCAGGTCGTCGAGACCCTGCGCGCCCGGCTCGCCGAGCACGACTACCCCATCCCCACTCTCTGCCTCGAACCCGGCCGCAGCCTGGTCGGCGAGGCGGGCCTCACGCTCTACACCATCGGCCCGGTCAAGCCGATTCCCGGCGTGCGGACCTACGTCAGCGTCGACGGCGGCCTGAGCGACAACCCGCGGCCCGCGATGTATCAGTCGCCCTATCACGTCTTTCTCGCCGACCGCCCCACGGCCGAGGCCGACGGCATCTACACCGTCGCTGGCAAGCACTGCGAGACCGACACGCTCTTCCCCGACGTGCCGCTGGCCGCCCCGGCCGAGGGCGGGATCCTCGCCGTGCAGTCGACCGGCGCCTACAACTACGCCATGGCCAGCAACTACAACCGCCTGCCGCGGCCGGCGATGGTCACGGTGCGCGATGGCCAGGCCGAGGTGATCGTCGCGCGCGAGAGCGTCGAGGACACGCTGCGCAGCGACCGCCTGCCCGCCCGGCTGGCGCGGAGGCGCTAAGTCATGGAGCCCGACACGCCCACCCCGCTGGCGACCGGCCTGGCCAAGACCTACATGGTCGGTCGCACCAGCCTTGAGATCTATCTGGGCGACATCACCACCGCCGAGGTCGGCGCGATCGCCAATCCCGAGCACCGCGACTTCGAGATGGACGACCCTGCCGGCCACAGCGTCTCGGCCGCCATCCGCCGCGTCGGCGGCGAGGAGATCGCCGAGGCCCTCGCCGGCCACGGCCCCGCCACTCTCGGCGACGTCGTCGCAACCCACGCCGGCCGGCTGCGTGCCAAGTTTGTCCTGCATGCCGCCGTGGTCGACGAGATCGGCGGCCGCACGCGGACCAGCGAGGAGATCATCGCCCTGGCCACGGCCAACGTCCTGCGCCGCGCCGACGCCCTGCACATCGACTCCATCGCGCTGCCCGCCTTCGGCGTCGGCCGCACCGACATCGACGACGAGGCCGCCGCGCGGGCGATGATCAGCACCGTCTACCGCTACCTCCGCGGCGACACCCGGCTGCGGCGGGTGGTCATCGCGCTGATCCAGCCCAGCACGTTCATCGCCTTCTTCGAGGCCGCCGTGCGTGACGAGCTGCAGCGCGAGAGCGCGCTCGAGCTCAATGTGGCCAAGGTCAATGGCGACCTGACCTTCCACTTCGCCGGCGACGGCGCCCTGGTCAGCAAGTCGCAGGTGCCCTACGTCGCCGACGAGCTAGCCGCGGTCAACGCCCGCCTCTCCGCCCTCGCCGCCCAGGCGCTTAGCGGTGCGGACGATGTCGCCGAACTACGCGCCCTCGGCCGCCACCTCCACGACTCGTGTCTCTCCGACGAAGTCAAGGCGCAGCTGGCCGCCGCCGATGTCGAGAACCTGCTCCTGCGGCTCGACGAATCGGTCATGCACATCCCCTGGGAGTTGGCCCACGACGGCCACAGTTTCCTTTGCCGCCGCTTCAACCTCGGCCGCCAGGTCGTCGCCCTGCAGGCCGCCGGCAGCACCGCGCCGCCACCGACCGCCCCACCGCGCCGCTTCCTCATCGCCCACAACCCGACCAGCGATCTCGACGGTGCCGAGCGCGAGGCGCACCTGCTGCTGGCCCATTTCGACAGCGCGCACACACCGTGGGTCGTCGAGGCGCTGGGCCACGAGCGCCTCGACCCGCTGCGCCTGGCGCTGGCCCTGCAGAGCGCGGACATCGTCCACTACACCGGCCATGCCGACGCGGAGCTGGGCGGCTGGCGGCTGGCCGGCGGCTCGTTCGGCGCGGAGCGGTTCGCCCGGCTGACGCGCAAGCCGCGCCTGGTCTTCGCCAACGCCTGCCACACCGGCGGCGCCCTGGCCCAGGGTCACCAGTTCCTGCTGGCCGGCGTGCAGAGCTACGTTGGCAATCTCTGGACCGTGCCGGACATGCCAGCCAGCGCCTTCGCCGTGACCTTCTACGATGCGCTGCTCGCGGGGCAGAACTTCGGCCGCGCCCTGCGCCTGGCGCGCGAGCGCGTCGCCGAGCTGCCCAGCGCGGGCGCCTTGGCCTGGGCCGGTTACGTCTTCTACGGTGACCCCCGCTGGCGGCTCGGGCCGCGCGGGGCCTAAGGATTCGGCGGGACGGGGGTTCTAGGTAACAGTGGACGTCGCAGCCCAGGTCATGGCTCTCCGGCGCGGTGAAGACGAGGCCGGCTCGGCGCTCGTCGAACGGTACCGCCCGTTCGTGCTGGGTCGGCTGAAGGCCGCCGCGCGCGCGCGCAACTGGTTCTGGATCGACGACATCGAGGACGCGACCCAGGAGGTCCTGGTCCGCTTCGTCGAAGCCGTGCGCGCTGGCCGGTTCGTCTACCGCGACGAGAGCCAGTTGAAGGGCTTCCTGGTGCGCACCGCCTTTTACGCGGTGATGCAGCGGCAGGACGACCACCTGGCGACCTGGTCGCCGGACGACGAGCAGGCCGTGGCCCGGCTGGGCCTCGACCGGGTCGGCGAGTTTCGGCTGCCGGCGTTCTCGGCCGCGGCGTTCGACACGCTCGGGCGGCGCGAGTGCCTCGAAGAGCTGTACCGCGCGGTCGACAGCCTGCCCGTGGCGCGCGCGCAGGTGCTGCGGCTGACGATGCTGGGCCTGCGCCCGCGCGAGATCGCGCCGGTCATGGAGCGCAGCGCGAACGCGGTCTCGGTGCTCAAGACGCACGCGCTGGCCGAGCTGCGCGAGGCGCTGGCCGAGACGGAGTTCGAGGCGAACTGTGGTAAGTACTTCCTAGGTGAGCGCACCTAGACGCGAGGAGAGAGCGATGCCGAACCGAGGGATTGAAGCGGCCCTGCTGGCGTTTTCGCCGGCCCGCCGCGGGTTCTGCCCCAGCCGCACGGAACTGGTCGCTTACTTCGACTCCGAGCTAGCGCCCGACCTCCGCGAACTAGTCCGTGCGCATCTCGACGCCTGCCCGTTCTGCGCCGCCGATCTCGCCGACCTCACCGCGCTGGCCACGCCGCCGGTGATCGAGGCGGTCGTGGCGATGATCGCCGACGGCCTGCGGCTGGTCAGCCACAGCTTCGCCCGCTCGGCACAGCTGGCGCTCGAGCCGGCCCGCGGCGCCGCCACGGCCACCGCCGGCACGGCCAGCACTAGCCCCGCCGCGGTCGACCTGACCGCGCCAGCGGAGGAGGGCGAGCTGCACCTCCAGGTGCGCTACAACCCCGCCTCCTCGCCCGACCTGCGCGTCCGCCTCACCGGCCCTACCCGCCGTCGCGTGCGGATCAGCCTCTACCGCGGCACCGCCCTGCTAGAATCCCACGTCACCGAGGCCGACGAGGTCGTCTTCCCCGCCGTCCCCCCCGGCCACTACCGCCTCAGCGCCGCCCCACTCGAAGGCGACGAACTCGCCCGCGTCGAGCTGACCATCGAGGCCGAGGCGCTGCCGGCGTAGCGCGGGAGGACCATCGGCATAGAGGTCGCGACACCTGACGCCTGTCGCCCGCCGAGCCCGTGACGCCCAGATCCCTCCATGTGGCGCGGGCTGCTAGCCCGCGACCTTAG
>DHNJ01000300.1 GCA_002409445.1 Armatimonadetes bacterium UBA5419
AGAGAATGCAGAAGGCGTCCGAGCCCAGGCCGTTGCTCACCGGCTCGACGATGGTCATGGCCGCCGCCGCCGCAATGGCCGCGTCCACCGCGTTGCCGCCGTCGCGCAGCACCTGTGCGCCGATCTCGCTGGCGCGCTGGTTCTGGCTGACCACCATGCCGCGGTCGCCATGCTCGGGTTTCTGGATCGCCTGGTAGTTGAGCAGTTCGCGCGCGCCGGCCGGCGGCGCCAGCGCCAGCAGCGCGCACAGTGCGAGCACCGGCAGCCGCACATGCACATCGGTCCAGCCCGCGCCCGGGTGCAGCCCGTCGGACAGCGTGACCAGCTGGTAGCGCCGCAGCCAGAGCAGCCCCGCACGCACCACCAGCAGCCCGGCCGCCAGCGCCAGCAGGTGCCCGCGCGCGCCACGGTCGAAGGTCAGTTCGCCCTGCCCCATGACGATGACCTTGCGTAGCAGGTAGATCAGCGTGGCCACCGCGGCGGTCGCCAGGAGCAGCGTGTTGAGCGTGCCCAGCAGCTGCTGGAAGGCGTTCAGGCGGTAGACGTAGAAGCCGGCGTCGAGGCCGAAGGCTGGGTCGGCCTGGTCGAACGGCACGCCCCAGAGGACCATCAACCAGCTCTGCCAGCCGCGCGTGGCCCACAGCCCGCCGAACAGCGCGGCGAGCACGGGCAGCCAGCGCGCGCTCGACGCCGCCGCGGAATCGAGGGTGGCCTGGGCCTCGGCCTGCTCGTCATCGTCGGGGGCGGACAGCGGCACGGCCTCGGCCGCCCGACGCAGATTCGCGCGGAGGAACCACCAGAGCGCCGGCGCGACGAGCGCGACGATGAGCACCTGGGCGAGGATCTTGCGCCAGAAGACGACGAGGTAGGCGTCGTGGCGATACCAGAGGAAGTCGGTGTAGACCTCGGCGGTCCACATCAGCACCAAGACCGCGGCGACGAAGACCAGAAAGCCATTCAACCAGCGACGGCCACGATCCACGAAGCGCTCCGGACGAGGGGGGCTAAACGATGCCTAGAGAGCCGGGGTATACACCGGATAACGGCGGCATCGTAGCATGGCGCCGGAGGCACGTCAAAGGACGGAGGCTGGACCATGAAGCTGCATATCCGCTGCTGGGGGCTGCTGTTGCTGTTGCTCGCCGCGGCCCTGCCGGGCTACGCTCAGGGCATGATCATCGTCGATCGCATCATGCCCCCGCCGGGGGTCATCCTCCCGCCACCGCCGCCGCGGCCGGCGCCGCTCGAGCCGCTGCAGCTGACGATCCAGACCGTCGACCTCAAGGTCCGCGACTTCGCCGCGACGGTGACCGTCGAGCAGACCTTCCGCAACCAGCACGGCGGCCGGGTCGAGGGCACCTTCCTCTTCCCCCTACCGGCCGAGGCCGCGGTGACCGACTTCGCGATGACGGTCAACGGTGAGCTGGTCGGCGCCGAGCTGCTCGATGCGGACAAGGCGCGCAACGTCTACGAGGACATCGTCCGCAGCCAGCGCGACCCTGGCCTGCTCGAGTACATCGACCGGACCAGCTTCCGCGCCCGCATCTTCCCCATCGAGGCGGGCGAGACCAAGCGCGTCAAGCTCGAGTACAGCCAGGCGCTGACCGCCGATGACGGGCTGGCGCGGTTCGTCCTGCCGCTGAAGGCCTCCGCCTGGCAGCAGGGCATGTGGCACCGGCCGGTGCCGATGCCCCGCCCCTTCCCCCTGCCCACCGAGCGCGACGCTCTGCGGCCCAGCATCGTCGGCCCCGCGCCCGAGGGCGAGCCCGACTGGACGCCGGGGCGGCTGACGATTACCGCCGAGATCGCCGCCGAGGCGGGCATCAAGTCCGTCTACAGCCCGACGCACGAGCTGGACATCCAGCGCGAAGGCGACCACCTCGTGCGCGTCAGCTACGAGTCGAGCGGCACCCCGCCGAGCAGTGACTTTCTGCTCTACTACCAGCTGGCCGACGCCGATTTCGGCCTCAGCCTGGTCCCCTACCGCGGCGCCTCGGACGACGTGGGCACGTTCCTGATGCTCATCGCGCCCAAGTCCGAGTTCCGCGAGACGCAGCTGCAGGCTAAGGACATCATCTTCGTCGCCGACGTCTCGGGCAGCATGAGCGGCCAGAAGATCGTCCAGATGCGCCGCGCGCTGACCTTCTGCTTGGAGCAGCTCAACCCGACCGACCGCTTCGGCGTGATCGCCTTCTCTAGCGACGTCAGCGCCTTCGAGGACGGCCTGGTCGAGGCGACCGACGCCAACCGCGCCGCGGCGATCGAGTTTGTCGCCGGCCTAGAGGCGCGCGGCGGCACTAACATCGGTGGCGCGCTGGAGACCGCGCTGGCCGACCTGCCGACCAACCGCGACCCGGCCCGCCCGGCGATGGTCGTCTTCCTCACCGATGGCCAGCCGACGGTCGGCGAGACGCGCGTGGCGCGCTTGCTCGAAGGCGTCGAGCAGCAGAACGGCGCGGAGGCGCGGCTGTTCGTCTTCGGCGTCGGCGACGACGTCAACACCGAGCTGCTCGACCGCCTGAGCGCGGACAACCACGGCACACGGACGTATGTGCGGCCGGGCGAGGACCTGGAGGTTCCGGTCAGCTCGTTCTACGGCAAGATCGCCTACCCCGTGCTCAGCGACCTCAAGCTGAAGGTCGAGGGCGTACGCGTCGAGGAGCTGCAGCCGACCCGCCTGCCCGACCTGTTCCGCGGCAGCCAGCTGACCATCCTCGGCCGCTACCATGGCACCGGCCCGGCGACCGTCACGCTCAGCGGCACCGGCGCCCAGGGCGAGCAGAGCCATACCTACCAGGTCGACTTTCCCGCCCGCGAGCGCACGACTAGCTTCGTGCCGCGACTCTGGGCGACGCGTAAGGTCGGCTGGCTGCTAGAGCAGATCCGGCTCAACGGCGAGACCGCCGAGCTGAAGGACGAGATCGTCGAGCTGGCCACGCGTTACGGCATCCTGACCCCGTACACCTCGTTCCTCGTGCTCGAGCCTGGCATGGCCGAGAGCACGCAGGCCCAGCGCGCGCTGCGCGGCCCCGCCGCCGCCCCCGCGATGGACGGCCTGGGCGGCATGCCCGGCGGCTACGCGGGCGGCATGG
>DHNJ01000237.1:0-220 GCA_002409445.1 Armatimonadetes bacterium UBA5419
GGTATGGGTCGGTACCGACCCGACGCGCAGTACCGCGACCCGCTGGAATGGGCCGTTTCAATCCCGCTCTGCGGTATGGGTCGGTACCGACGACGTGGACCTCGCTCTACGTCGGCGTCGGGACCGAGTTTCAATCCCGCTCTGCGGTATGGGTCGGTACCGACAGTGCGCCATCACGGTGCAGTACCTACATCCCGTGTTTCAATCCCGCTCTGCGGTA
>DHNJ01000237.1:407-20941 GCA_002409445.1 Armatimonadetes bacterium UBA5419
GCGGTATGGGTCGGTACCGACGAAATCGGGAACCTGGTCGGTGTCACCTTGCGTGAGTTTCAATCCCGCTCTGCGGTATGGGTCGGTACCGACGATGACATCTACGCCACGAGCGATTACCTCACAGCGTTTCAATCCCGCTCTGCGGTATGGGTCGGTACCGACGCTACTGGCCCGCCACCTACACGGCGAACAGCCCGAGTTTCAATCCCGCTCTGCGGTATGGGTCGGTACCGACCGTCCGTGGACCGCAAGGTTCCCCTCGCCCCTCTTCGTTTCAATCCCGCTCTGCGGTATGGGTCGGTACCGACCAACCTGCCCGACAGCAGCGAGATCGTCCGCGCGGGTTTCAATCCCGCTCTGCGGTATGGGTCGGTACCGACCCGCCGAGGCCCACTACGACGCGGCCGGCAGGGAAGCGCGTTTCAATCCCGCTCTGCGGTATGGGTCGGTACCGACGTAGCGATTTCCACAACCGAGGTTACGCTGTTGGGTGCGTTTCAATCCCGCTCTGCGGTATGGGTCGGTACCGACGCGCGGCTGGCACGAGACCTGCCCCGTCTCGCAGGGTTTCAATCCCGCTCTGCGGTATGGGTCGGTACCGACGCGACGCACGAAGGTCCAATTCTCTTTTGAATGGGTTTCAATCCCGCTCTGCGGTATGGGTCGGTACCGACCCACGTCCAGGCGGCGTTGGCCGCGGCGCTAAGTAAGTTTCAATCCCGCTCTGCGGTATGGGTCGGTACCGACGTGGCGGGATGCACGAAGGGGGCAGCCTTTGCTAGTTTCAATCCCGCTCTGCGGTATGGGTCGGTACCGACTCACGGGGGCCAACTGGTTGGCAGCGGCCTTCAGGTTTCAATCCCGCTCTGCGGTATGGGTCGGTACCGACAAGACGACATCCCGTTCCTCCAATCGGAGGACCCCGTTTCAATCCCGCTCTGCGGTATGGGTCGGTACCGACTAGAAGGTGAGCCTGGGTACCAGTTCCAGCTGCAGCGTTTCAATCCCGCTCTGCGGTATGGGTCGGTACCGACGGTACTGAGGGATGGTGAGCTGGTCAAGGCTTCCCGTTTCAATCCCGCTCTGCGGTATGGGTCGGTACCGACCTGGGATGGCTGGACCAATGGGGACGAAGTGTCCCGTTTCAATCCCGCTCTGCGGTATGGGTCGGTACCGACTGGAGCGGGGCTCCGTGCGGAAGCCGGCCCTCGTCGGGTTTCAATCCCGCTCTGCGGTATGGGTCGGTACCGACGAGAGGGCCGAGGCCGCCGACGCGGAGCAGACCCAGGTTTCAATCCCGCTCTGCGGTATGGGTCGGTACCGACCAACGCTGCATCCATTGGGATCGCAGCGGTCATCGGGTTTCAATCCCGCTCTGCGGTATGGGTCGGTACCGACAGTGGCCGCTTCCTGACCATCGACCCCACCTGGGTCGAGTTTCAATCCCGCTCTGCGGTATGGGTCGGTACCGACGCGGCGGGGGTGGAGGCCCACGAAGCCGCCGAAAAGGTTTCAATCCCGCTCTGCGGTATGGGTCGGTACCGACCATGAACGATGGGTACGCCCTCTCCCGCGCGTTCAGGTTTCAATCCCGCTCTGCGGTATGGGTCGGTACCGACGAGGTCGCACGAGTACTAAAGGAGGTACTCAGCCTGTTTCAATCCCGCTCTGCGGTATGGGTCGGTACCGACGGAGTGCGCTCGCCAGGAGAAGCTGGACGCTCGTGAGTTTCAATCCCGCTCTGCGGTATGGGTCGGTACCGACTGGCACCCATCGTGCCACGCGCGGACCAGCCTGTCAAGCCCCTTCGTGAGGCCTCGATTCCGACCAGATGGCACCGCCCCGTGTTGCGACACCAATTCACACTTTGTTAACCTCCACACGACCAGCGATACAAGCCCGAATCCCCCGCCCGGCGCAGCAGCAAGCCAATTGTTGAGAGATGGCACCGGGAACGTTAAATGGGCTGCCGAACCCCCGGTGCCATCTTCGCGAACCGGCGGCAGATGGACGGCCCGATTCCGTGCTACGTTCGTCAAGTTGTCAAGGTGCGTCGATCTTCGGCCCTTGTACGGCGCGTCCACGGAGACTCCTCCTCCTGCTCGTCAGTGGGTCAAGTACGCCCGGAATCTCTCCCCCGACTCGATCGCCCGCCGCAACTCACGCGCCTGGATGTGCAGATACTCGCGTAGGCTTAGCGACCGTTTGTTGCGTTGTGGCCCGCGCAACGCCGACCGACTCATGTGAGCCTCGTATGCCTCCAGGTAGTCTCGAAACGACTCCTGTCGCAGCCGCAGGCCGCCAGCCTCCTCCGCTGGCTCGAAGTCCTTTGACTGCAAGTGCCGTCCACGAAGGAGCACTAGTGTCAGCCGATCCACCGCCTCCGGCCGAAACACCTCCAGCAGGTCCAGCGCCAGCGACTCGCGCCCCCGCAGCGGTCGATGTAGGAACCCCAGATGTGCATCTAGCCCGACCGCCCGCACCGCGCCGGCCAACTCCGCGCCCACCAGCGTGTAGCCCAGGCTCAGCAGCGCGTTGACCGGGTCGGGCGGCGGTCGGCGCCGGCGCCGTTTGAAGCCCAGGTCGACCGGAAACAGCCGCCGCAGTGCCTTGAAGTACAGAGCGGCCGCCTGCCCTTCCCAGCCGCGCAGCGACTCCAGCGTCTCCGCGGCCTGCGCCGCGACCCGCGCCGCGTTCAGCTCCGCGAGCAATGCCGCGACGCCCGGCACCTCCTTCGCCCGCTTCGTGCGGCCGATCACCCGCCGGCAGTTGCGGATCTTCGCCACCACCATCGCCCGCGCCAGCCGCAAGCAGACCGCGCTGTCCCCGACCGCCGCCGCCTGGGCCAGCCGCAGCTCGACGTGCGCACCCTCCGGGCCCGCCACCCGCCCCACATACCCGCCGCCGCGGTCGAGCAGGACCGTGTCGATCCCGCGGGCCAGCAGCCCCTCGAGCGCGGGCCGGCTGATCCATGACTGGCCAGCCAGCACGCAGCGCGCCAGCTCATCCAGCCGCGCGCGTAGCTTCGTCTTGCCGCCGACCTGCACCAGCAGCGTCGCGCCCTCGCGCTTGACGCGGGCGCGCGGGTCGACGACGTACAGCGTGGACATCCCCTGCCTCCCTAGAGCAACCGAGCCGAGCGCTGATTCGCCTCCGTCTCGGCCTCCTCCTCCGCGGCGGCCAGGGCCTCGGCGATGGCCTGGGCCATCTGGCTGGGCGGCCGTCCGCGCCGCGCCGCGCGCGCGATCTCGGCGTCGAGCGCGTAGCGCCAGCGGCTGCCGGGCGGGCCGACCTGTGGCGGCCGCTCGCCCGGCCGGCGGGCCACCGGTTGGTCATAGCCGCCGACGATCAGCGGCCGCCCGCGGACCGCCGGCCGCCAGGTCAGGTCGGTGATCAGGCTGCCGTGGAACTCCAGCCCCAGGTACTCGAAGCCCTCCTCGAACGACGTGAGGCGGGTCTTGTCGGGGTTGAGGCGGAGCCGCAGCCGCTCCAGCTCGCGGGTCACGTGCGCCTGGGCGGCCTCGGCGCCGGCCGGTGTGCGGGTGAGGTAGAGCAGGTCATCGGCGTAACGCACGAGCTGGCCGGAGCGGCCCTCGGCGCTGTCGTCGAACGGGTCGAGGTAGAGGTTGCACCAGAGCGGCGAGAGCAGGTCGCCCTGCGCCACGCCGCGGCGGGGCCGCACGAGCTGACCGTTGGTGACAACCCCGGCCCGCAGCCAGGCCCAGCAAAGCGCGCGCACATCGGACTCGGGCACCAGCCCACGGATCGCCGCGCGCAGCAGCTCGTGGTCGAGCGAGTCGAAGCAGTCGGCGATGTCCGTCTCGAAGACCTCGACCAGCCCGTCGCGGCGCGCGCGGTCGATGCTGGCGACCGCCTGACGCACGCCACGGCCGGCGCGGTAGGCGAACGAGGTTTCGTTGAAGATCTCCTCGGCGCGCGGGGCGAGCAGGTGGAGCACGGCGCGCTGGGCCACGCGGTCGCGCACGGTGCCGACACCGACGGCACGCCAGCGCCCGCCGCGCTTGGGCACCCAGGCCCGGCGCAGCGGCCACGGCTCGTACCGGCCAGCGCGCAGCTCGTGCTGTAGGCGGTCCAGCAGCCGTTCGGGCTCGTTGGCATAGAACTCGAGGCCCCGCCCGTCCAGGCCGGGCCCCGCGCCCGCCGCTTTGACCTGCCGCCAGGCAGCCCACAGGTTGTCCTCGGTGGTCACGCGCCGCAGGAGTCGCGATGCCATGGTTCCCCCTCCCTGGCCTAACCGTAGCAGGTTTGGGCCGGGCGTGCAGGCTGGCCTAGACGATCAGTGCGTCGTCGCCCGGCTCCTCGTCGTGGGTGAAGTCGCGCGTGGTCAGGCCGTGGGTGGCGACCCGCGGCGCGCAGCTGCCGCAGAGCCGGTAGATATGGACGACGTCCTCGGTCGGGTCGATCTGGGCGGCGATGACCTTGCTCAGCCGGGCGCGCCGGGGCGGCTCGAGCCGGCACTCGAAGACGCTCCACTGCACCCGCTGGCCAAAGCCGAGCAACTCCTTGGCCAGCCGCGCCCGGCGGCGATTGTCGGCCACGTCATAAGCCACGACATACAGCGTCTCCCCCATTGGTTGGCTCCTGCGGGGAGGATAGCAGGTTGGGCGGCGGCGCGGATGGTGGAAGTACGGATCACCTTGGCCTTGAAGGGCCACTGGTGGCCGGGACGACCGTCGAGCGACCGCCGGCGCCTCGCCGGCATGGTTGGTAGGTGTCTCGGACAGCTGCCGCCGGAGCGGCGGCGGTACACTGCGGCGGGGCGGTCGCGCTCCCCTACCGCCCCCGCGGCTCGACGCCGTGGAGGTGGCGGACGAAGAAGTCGAACATGCGGCGGCGGCCGTAGGCGGAGCCGCCGGCGCCGTGGCCGGCGCCGGGGAAGACGATCAGGTCGAAGTCCTTGTCGGCGCGGATCAGCGCGTCGACGACCTGCATGGTCGAGGCGGGGTCGACGTTGCGGTCGAGTTCGCCGACGGTCAGCAGTAGCTTGCCCGCCAGCCGCGGCGCGAGGGTGACGTTGCTGTTGGCGGCGTAGTGCTCGTCGACCGGCCAGCCCATCCACTGCTCGTTCCACCAGATCTTGTCCATGCGGTTGTCGTGGCAGCCGCAGTCGGCCACGGCCACGCCGTAGAAATCCGGGTGCAGCAGCAGCCCGCCCAGTGCGTTCTGCCCGCCCGCCGAGCCACCGTAGAGCCCGACCCGACCCAGGTCCAGGCTCGGGTCGGCGGCCGCGGCGGCGCGGAGCCAGGCGATGCGATCGGGGAAGCCGGCGTCGGCCAGGTTGCGCCAGGCCACGTCGTGGAAAGCCTTCGAGCGGTAGTTGGTGCCCATGCCGTCGATCTTGACGACGACGAAGCCCAACTCCGCCAGCTCCATCATGCTGTAGTGCTCGGCCCAGCCCTTGGGCACGAACGCCGCCTGCGGCCCGGCGTAGATGTCCTCGATCACCGGGTAACTGCCCTCGGCGGTCCAGTTCGTCGGCCGGATGATGACGCCATGAATCGGTGTCTCCCCATCGCGCCCCGGCGCCACGAACCGCTCCGGCGCGCGCCAGCCCGTGGCCAGCAGGGCGCTCGCGTCGGCCGCGGCCAGCTCGCTGATCAGCGCGCCGTCGACCGCTCGGCGCAGCTCGACGCGCGGCGGCAGGTCGACCCGCGACCAGGTGTCCAGGTAGGTCGCGCGGTCGGGCGACCAGCGCAGGTCGTGGGTCCCGTCGCCGCTGGTCAGCCGCGTCAGGGCGCCGGTGTCGAGGTCCACGCGGAAATAGTGGACGTAGTACGGGTCCTGGTCGGCGTCGTAGCCGCCGGCCGAGAAGTAGACCTGCCCCGCCTCCGCGTCGACCCGCTGCACGTCGCGCACCGCCCACGGGCCCTGGGTCAGCTGGCGCTTGACCGCGCCGGTCGCCGCGTCGAGCAGGTAAAGGTGGTTCCAGCCGTCGCGCTCGGACATCCAGAGCAGCTCGCCCCGCGCGTCGAGCCAGGTCAGGTGGTACTTGCTGGAGTAGCAGATGAACGTCGGCGACGTCTCCTCGACCAGCGGCCGGACCTCGCCGCTGAGCGGGTCGACGGCCAGCACGCGGAAGACCTGGTGCCCGCGCTGGTTGAAGACGAAGGTGAACCGCGAGCTGTCGGGCGCCCAGCGCAGGCTGTCGGTCGACCACGGCTCGGCGTAGAGTGCGTCGTCGAGCGGGACCTGGCGCTGGGTGGCGACCTCGAACAGCTGCGGGCGCGGGACGGCGACGCGGTCGCCCGGCTTGAGGTAGTCGAAGGTGTGGATGCGGGGCTGGACCTGATCGCGGGGGCTGGATTCGACCAGGGTGACCGTGTGCTCCTGGGCCGGCTCGGCGCGCATCGCGGCCAGCCAGCGGCTATCGGGCGACCAGGCAGGCGGGCTGCCGTAGCGGTCGTCGGCGCGGCCGTCGTGGCTCAGCTGCTGCTCGGCGCCGCCCTCGGCCGCGCGGAGCCAGAGGTTGTGGTCGCGGACGAAGGCCTGCCAGCGGCCGTCGGGCGAGCGCCAAGGGTCGGGCCGCGCCGGCCGCGGCGGGCTGGGCCGTGCGGTGCCGTCGACCAGCGCCTGCCACGAGCCCTCGCGCCCGGCCCAGGTGCCGCGGTCCCGCCCGGCGGCGTCGACGGCGACCCAGCGGTGCCCGACGTACGTGCCCATCGTCCGCCGCCCGCCGGCCTCGACGCGGCCGTAGCTCTGGCGCGCGCCGTCGAAGTCGAGCCAGAACAGTTCCAGCGGCTCAGCCAGGCGGTTGACGAAGACCAGCTGGCAGGCGCCGCCGCCGGTGTCGGAGGCGCGTTGCGCCTCGTCGTCGGGTAGCACGCGCAGCTCGGCGGCGTCGCCCGCGGGCACCAGCACGCCAGCCGCCGCGTCCCAGGCCCAGAGCTGCCCCTCGGCGACGACCAGCAGCGCCCCGTCCGCGCCCCAGGCCAGGCTGTCGGGCTGGCGGCCGCCGGTCTCGACGGGTGTGCGCGCACCGGTCGCGCAATCGACCACCTCGTAGCGCCACTGCCCGCCGCCCTGCCCCACGCGGTACCACAGCCGGCTGCCGTCCGGCGCCCACTCGCCCGGCTCGAGCAGGCCGGTGACCAGCCCGCGGCCGCGCTCGGCGAGGCTGGCGGCGCGGTCGTAGTCGGCCTGCGTGCCCTGTGCCACGGCGGCCGAGCCGAGGAGCAGCGTCGCGAGGAGGGTGCGCGCGGCGATCAGCATGAGGGGGCTCCCGCCGCGGATGGTAGCACAGCCGCCGCCGGCAGGGCTGGGCGGCGCGATGTCGAATCGTGCGCCGTCCCATGCACGGGAGGCTTGCCATGCAACTCAACGGACTGCGTCAGGAGCCCGGCCACAACAGCTTCGTCGGGGCCGTCACCGGTGCCGGGCGGTACCTCGGCCTGCCGGGCGACGCCAACTGGTACTCCGGCGCGACCGCCCACGCCTTCGCGCTGAACATTCACACTGAGCTGTGCCCGAGCGGCCCCTACCTGTGTCCACGCCAGCCGCTGCTGGACCTGTTGGCGAACACCGGCTTGCGGGCCGAGGAGCTCGGCTGGTACAGCGAAGCCAACACGGCGGCCGAGCGCGCCGCGGCCGAGGAGCGCCTGCGCGCGCACCTGGACGCGGGCTGGCCGGGGCTGCTGATGAACCTGGAGTGGCAGCTGGTCACCGGCTATGACGAGACGGGCTTTGACACGGCGCAACCGAACGCCCCGGAGCATGACTTCCCGCCGGCGCGCCTGAGCTTCGGGACGTGGGCTGAGCTGGACGAGATCCACATGAACGTCTACCTGCTGCACCCCGTCCCGCCGGCCCCGCGCCGCGAGGCGGTGTGCGCCGCGCTGGCCTATGCGGTCAACGTCCTGGGCGCCGGCGGGGTGGTCGAGAACGACTACGGCCTGGGCCCGACCGGTTGGGCCAACTGGCGCGCGGCGGTCGAGGCGGGCCAGGGGGTCGGCTTCGGCCCGTGGTGGAACGCGACGTTCTGGTCGACCTGCCGGGCGCAGGCGGCGGGCTTCCTGCGGGCGGTGGGCGCGGAGTTCGACCTGGCCACGGAGCCGGCCGCGGCCGCCGCGGAGCGGGTCGCGGGCCTGCTGGCCAACCTGATCGACCAGGACCTGCCCACGCCCGCGCGCCTGGCGCTCATCGCCCAGGCGGCGGCCGACGACGGCGAACTCACCACCCACCTTGGCGCGCTGCTCGCGGCTATCGAGCAGG
Source organism: Armatimonadetes bacterium UBA5419 (assembly GCA_002409445.1). Taxonomy (GTDB): domain Bacteria; phylum Armatimonadota; class UBA10988; order UBA10988; family UBA10988; genus UBA10988. Next base: position 8,640 of record DHNJ01000237.1, read on the forward strand.
GCGCCGCCTAGTCGGCTCTACTCCTCACCGACCTCAATGAACAGCTGTTCGAGGTCGCCGTCGTAGGCCAGCAGCTCGGCGTAGCGGGCCCAGTCGATGAGCAGATCGAGCTGGCGTTCGGCCTCCTCGGGCGGAAACTCGAGGCCGAGGGCGGCGAGGAAGACGCCGCGTTCGAGGCGGTTCTGGTCGGTGCGATCGAGCATCTGCAGGGCCCAGCGGACCAGCGGCAGGCGGCGGATGCGAGTGCTGAAGATCTCCTTGCGCGCCTGGATGCGGCTGTCGGCGAAGGTCTCGCCCAGCGGGGTGAGGACGATGTCGCCCTGGGCCACGGTGGCGAAGCCGAGCAGCTCGAGCGCCTCGGTTAGCGGCAGCAGCTCGTCAGCCTCGTAGTTGAGGTCTTGGGCCAGCTGGAAGATGTCCGCGCGGCGCCGCTCGGCCTCGGCGAGGCGCTCGACCAGACCGTTCAGCTCGTCGGTGCTAGCCGGCGGCAGAACGCGCGTGCGGCCCGGCTCGCCCGGCGCGGTACCCAGCTCGACGTGCTCGGGCTGCGTCTGCCCGGCCAGCGTGGCGTAGACGCGGTCAACGAGGCTGAGGAAGGCGGCGTCCTTGCGCCGGCGCGGGTGCGGCAGGTTGACGCGTACGTCGGCGACGATGCGCCCGGGCGACTTGTCCATGACCACGATGCGGTCGGCCATGAGCACCGCCTCCTCGATGTTGTGGGTGACCATGAGGATCGCCTTGGTCGGGATCTCGCCGGTGGTCCACAGCTCGAGCAGCTCGGAGCGGAGGCTCTCGGCGGAGAGCACGTCGAGGCCGCTGAACGGCTCGTCGAGGCAGAAGAGCTCGGGCTCGACGGCCATGGCGCGGGCGAAGCCGACCTTCTGGCGCATACCGGCCGATAGCTCGCGCGGGTAGGCCGTCTCGAAGCCGTCGAGGCCTACGCGGTCGAGCAGGTCGATGGCCCGCTCGCGGCGCTCGGTGGGCGCGACGCCGCGGGCCTTCAGCGCGACCTCGACATTGCCCTGCACCGAGAGCCAGGGGAACAGCGCAAAGGTCTGGAAGACGATCGTCGCGCGCGTGTTGATGCCGACGAGCGGGGTCTGGCGGTAGAGGACGCGGCCTTCACTGGGCCGCTGCAGGCCGCAGACGATGCGTAGGAGAGTGCTCTTGCCGCAGCCCGACGGGCCGAGGAGCGTGACGAACTCGCCCTCGTGCAGCTGTAGGTTGATCCGCTCGACCGCCGAGAAGCGGCGGCTGCCCGCGCCGTAATACTGACCCACGTTCTCCAGCCGCAGCAACTCGACCGCATCCGGGGCGGGGGCCGTGGCGGTCGGCGGGCTCAGGGTTGTGAGAGGTGGCATGGCGGGTTACTCCAGGCGGTAGCGGTCGGAGGCGAGGGCGTAGAGGCGGCCCCAGACGGTGCGGTTGACCAGGACGACGACGACGACCAGCGCCAGCGTCGCGGCCAACAGCAGCGGGTAGTTGCCCACGGCCGCGGCATGCTGGATGGTTGCGCCGGCGCCAGTGATCTCGAGGATCTGGCCGCGCATCTGCACGTACTCGGCGACCACGCAGACGTTCCAGGCGCCGCCCGTGGCGACCACTGCGCCAGTGACCAGGTTGGGCAACAGCGAGGGCAGGATGAGGTAGCGCCAGCGCTGCCAGCGGGACAGGCCGAGCAGGGCGGTGCTGTGGTGCATCTCGGCGGGGATCGACGAGGCGCCCGCGAGGATGTTGAATAGCAGGTACCACTGCGTGCCGGCGACCATCAGCGCGACGCCGGCGATGTTCAGGCCCAGGCCAGTGTGCGGGATGAGCCAGAGCACCGCGGGGAACAGCGCGGTCGCGGGGACGGAGGCGGCCAGCTGGACGATGGGTTGGAAGCGCGCCGCGAGCCGCGGGCGCGTGCCGATCGCCACGCCCACCGGCAGCGTCCAGGCCAGCGATAGCAGCAGCGCCAGGACTACACGCACGAACGTCGCGCCGATCCCGACGGTGATCTCCCACCACTCGGCGGCGCTGACCTGCGTCAGCAGATGACCCGAGCGCACCAAGCCCCAGGCCGCCCCGGCCAGGACGGCCGCCGCGACGACCAGCCCCGCGCGCGCCCCGCCACGCTGCTCGGCCTCGTAGACGCGGCGGGCAGGGAAGCGACCGATGATCAGGCGGTCGAAGGCGTCGACCGCGCGCTCGACGCGCAGGGTGAGCCGTTCGATCAGCCGCGAGGTGCGCAGCAGGTCGTGGAACCACGCCCGCGGCGGCTCCTCCTCGTCGGTCTGTGGCACGAAGCGGGCCGACCAGGCGAGCAGCGGGCGCCAGACGAGCTGGTCGAGAGCGACAATGACCACCAGCAGCGTCACGATGCCCCAGCCAAGCGCGGCGGCGTTGCCCTGGTTGGCGGCCTCTTGGAGGTAGCTGCCCAGACCGAGCAGGCGGAAGTCGCGGCCGCCCAGGCGCAGCATCTCGGCGACCATCAGGAAGAACCAGCCGTTGGCCCAGGAGACCATGCTGTTCCAGATCAGGCTGACCGCGGCGAAAGGCAGCTGCAGGCTCTTGAACCGCAGCCAGCCGTTGAACCGAAAGACCGTCGCCGCGTCGCTCAGCGAGGGCGGCGCGGTGGTCAGCGCCTGGTACCAGGCGAAGCCGATGTTCCAGGCCTGGCAGGTGACGATGAGCACGACCGAGGCCGCCTCGGCGGCCCAGCGGGCGGGCATGATCGCCGCGAAGCCGAGCAGCACGGCGGGCAGGAACGAGGTGATCGGCGTGCTCTGGAGGACGTCCAGCGTGGGCAGGAGGATGCGCTCGGCGCGCTTGCTGCTAGCCGCGGCGTAGCCAAAGGCAATGCTGAAGAGAATCGAGATGACGTAGGCGGCGAGCAGCCGGCCAATGCTCAGCGCGGTGTAGAGCGGGAGCATCTGCGGGCTGAGCGAAACCTCGACGCCCTCGGCCGGGCCGGTCGCGCTGCCCGCGAGGTAGACCACGCCCCCGATGGCGCCGACGAGCACGGCCACCAGCACCACGTCGACCCAGCCGATCGGGCCGAGCCGGCTGCGCACCGCGCCGCTGGACGCGACCTCGGGCTGTGCCTCGATGTTAACGCGCACTAATGCTTACCACCTCACCTGCCCCATCGTCGGCGCGAGCCGGCGCGAGCCAGTTTCCTGGCCGCTCAAGCAGGTGGGGTGCGCGGTGGGTTACCGGCGCCGGCGCCGCCCGAGCGACGTGCGTTGTCCTCCGGTACTGGGAGGCTCGCCGTATTCAGCGTCCATTCGCTTCTGTCGCTCCTCTGCGGCTGTCCGATGAACTCGCCCTTCGCGACCGCTGGCTGCGTGGCGTGCGCACGCCGTGCCAGTCGGGCGGGCTCCCTCCAGTTTAGGCCCGCCTCGGGCCCGTGTCAACGCTGGAGGAATCGGGCGATGTAGTCTGCCGCGCCAATCAGCACGAGCCGGTCCCCGGCCGCGATGACCTCTTCCGCGCGCGGGCTGCCGATGAACTCGGACCCACGGCGGATGCCCACCACGGTCACCCCGTGACGGCGGCGAAGGTCCAGGTCGATCAGGTTCGAGCCGACCATCGCGGGCGGTGCATCGACCTCGACCAGTGACAGATCCGCGGCCAAGCTGACGAAGTCGGCGATCAGCGGTGAGCCCAGGACATGGGCCATCCGCTCGCCCATGTCGCGCTCGGGGAAGACCACATCGCGACGGGCCACGCCGAGCATCTCGAGGATCACCGCGTGCTGTGCGGTCGCCGCCTTGGCGACGATGCGCTTGGCGCCTAGTTCGCGCAGGTTCATCACGATCGTCAGGCTCTGGCCGAGGTCTTCGCCGCTGGCCACGACACAGGCGTCAAACTCAGGCACACCGACCTCGGCCAAGGCGTGGATGTTGGTCCCGTCCAGGCGCAGCACCTCGAGCACGTCGCCCTTCAGCGCGTCGATGATGTCCATGTCCAGGTCGGCGCCGACGACCTCGTGGCCGGCGCGGGTCAACGAGGCGGCCAGCGCCCCGCCAAAACGGCCCAACCCAACGACCAAGAACGACTTCCGTTCGCGACGCATGGCTACTCCTCTCGCCTAACCAATCATCAACTCGCCATCAGGATACTGCCGGTGCCGCCGCTGGGTGCGCTCGATCAACGCGAGACCGAGCGTGACCGGCCCAATTCGCCCGACCAGCATCGTCAGCAGCAAGACCACCTTGCCCGCCTCCGACAGGCCCGAGGTAATGCCTGTGCTCAGGCCCGCGGTGCCAAACGCCGAGACCGCCTCGAAGGCGATGTCCAGCAGGCTGCCCAGCTCGCGGGCGGCCGAACCGACCAGCAGGTTGCTCTCGGTCACCGTCAAGCAGAAGATGGCCAGCCCAACCACGACCAGCGCCGACAGACCGACCGCCAGCGCGCGGTAGACGGTAGTGTGGGCGATGCGGCGGTGGTAGACGTGAATCTCCTCCTCACCGCGCATCGAGGCCAGCGCGGCGAGCAGGATGATGACGAAGGTGGTCGTCTTGATGCCGCCGCCCGCCCCGCCGGGCGACGCGCCGATGATGATCAGAAACATTGTCAGCAGTTTGCTGGCCGGGTGCATCGCCGCCATGTCGATCGTCGCGAGGCCGGCGGTGCGCGGGGAGACCGACTGGAACAGCGCGCCGACAGCCCGCTGGTCCCAGCGCAGCGCGCCGAGCGTCTTCACGTTGCCGCCCTCGAGCAACCAGAACGACGCCCAGCCGACGAGGATCAGCACCACCGAACTGACCAGAACCACGCGCGTCTGCAGCAGCAGTCGCCGCCCCGGCCGCCGCTCAAGCAGGTCCAGCACGGTGATGAAGCCCAGGCCGCCGAGGATGACCAGCGACATCAGCACGCAAAGCAGGAAGGTGTCGTGGCCGACGCCCATCAGGCTGTTGAAGCCGCTGCTCTGGCCGAGGAGCGAGGCGTAATACGGTAAGCCGAACAAGGTCACGCCACCGTTGCAGAAGGCCGTCACGCTGTGGAACAGGCCCAGCCACAGGGCGGTCATCGGCGGCATGTCGTAGGTGATGATGAAGTGGGCGCTGAGTAGCAGCGTGCCGATGCCCTCGCAAGCCAGCGTGAACTGCAGCACCATGCGCCACAGCGGCATCACGCCGCCCAGCGAGTGCTGGCCCATCGCGTCGCGCAGGGCGATGCGCCGGGCCACCGGCAGCCGCCCGCCGGCCAGGGCCATGAAAGCGGTCGAAATGACCATGTAGGTCAGGCCGCCAATCTGTGTGAGGATCAGCACCACGACGTGGCCCGAACCCGACACGTCCAGGCCGAGGTTGATGGTGTGCAGTCCCGTAACGCAGACGGTCGAAACCGAGAGGAACAGGGCGTCGAACCAGTCGAGCGGCTGGAAACGGCCGGCACCAGGCAGCAACAGCAGCGCCCAGCCAACCAGTGAGACGGCGAAGAAGCTGAGGACGACAGATTGCACCGGCCGCAGCTGCAGCGGCCGCCCGCGCCGCCGGCTGTAGGGCATGACGCGCGCGGCCTCGACAAGCTCACTGGCTGGTCGCGCTGGCCCCTGGCTGTCGTACGGTAGCGGCAAACCGCGTCTCCTCGCCTCACTAGCCGATGAGCACGTGTCCCTCAGGATACTGCCAATGGCGCGGACGGAATCTCGCCAGCAGCGCGGTAGCGATCGTCACCGGCCCAATCCGCCCCGCCAGCATGGTCGCGATCAACACCAGCTTGCCCCCAACCGTCACCGACGGTGTCAGCCCCGTGCTCAGGCCCACCGTCCCGAACGCCGAGCAGGCCTCGTAGAACAGGTCCAGAATGCGCCCTGCGTCGCCCGCGCTACCCGCCAGCCCGCCCTGCTCGGTGACGGATAGAAGGAACGTCGCGCCCAAGGCGATCACTGCACCGGCCAGCCCGACGGCCAGCGCGCGGTAGACCGTGGTATGGGTGATGCGGCGGCGGAAGATATGCAGGTCCTGGTTGCCGCGCACCGAGGCGAAACTGGCCAGGAGGATGATCACGAAGGTCGTCGTCTTGATGCCGCCGCCCGTCCCCGCCGGTGAAGCGCCGATGAACATCAACAGCGATGTGTACAGCTTGCTCGCGACGTGCAGGTGCGCCTGGTCGATGGAGGCGAAGCCGGCGGTGCGGGTGGTGATCGACTGGAACAGGGCGTTCCACAGCTGGTCCGGACCGCTCAGGCCGCCCAGGGTGTACCGGTTCTGATGCTCGATAATCCAGAAGCCCAGCGCGCCAAGGACGATCAACAGGCCTGTGGTCCAGAGGACGATCTTAGTATGCGCGGCGAGCTGCCGTGGCCGGCGCCATTCGACAACGTCGAGCACGACGACAAAGCCGATGCCGCCCAGGACGATTAGCGTCGCCAGCGTTACCAGCACCAACGGGTCGCCCGCGAACGCGACAATACTGTTCATCGTCTCGGGCGCGCCGAACCAGTGGCCGTGCGCCGGCAGACCGAAGATGTCCAAGCCGGCGTTGCAGAACGCCGAGACCGCATGGAACAGCCCCAGCCATGAGGCCTGACCCCACGGCAGCCCATAGTGGACGACGAAATGGAGGGTCAGGATGGCCGCGCCGGTCAGCTCGACCAGCGCCGTAAACCCGATCACCGCCCGCCACAGCCGCGGCACCATGGCCAGCGAGTCGCCGCCCAGCGCGTCGCGCAGGATTAGCCGGCGCGCGATGGGCATGCGTGTCGCCGACATCAGCACGAAAGCCGTCGAGAGCACCATGTAGCCCAGCCCGCCGACCTGCACCAGCAGCAGCACGACCAGATGCCCCACGTCGCTCACCGCCGCGCCGAGATTGACCGTGACCAGGCCGGTCACGCAGACCGACGTTGTCGAGAGGAACAGCGCGTCGATCGGCGCCAGGGGGCGCTCCCGGCCGCAGATGGGCAGCATCAGCAACAACCAGCCGACCGTGACGACGCTGAGGAAGCTGAGGGCGATCAGTTGGACCGGCGTCGGCGCCCACCGCTTGAGGCGGCGACGCGGTGTAGGTGGCTCGTCCATCACTGGGTCGCGATCCGCAGGGTCAGCAACTGCGCCGGCCGCAGATCGAGGCTGACCGTGCCGTCCGTGACCGCCACTGGCTCGCCGCTGACCGCCTCGGTCACCGCGCCGCCTGCCGGCAGCGTGACCCGCACGCCGGCCGCCGGGTGCAGGCTGGTGTTGACCACCGCCAGCCACGTGCCGTGATCCGCCGTGGCGATCTGCCGCACGATGACCTCCGTGTCGTCCGCCGCGCCCGCCAGCCGCTCGCTCGGCAGCGCCGGTAGCGCCAGGAAGTTGGCGTTGAAGTCGCGCACGTATTGCGGGAAGCCGCGGCCGTAGTTAATGCCGCGCAGGTAGCCCAGGTTGGTCGGGTCGCCGTTGGCCACGGCCACGGCCTCGGCCAACATGCAGTACGGCCCCGCCAACTCGAAGTCGCAGACGAAGTAGTCGAGCAGTTCGGCGTCCGCCGCGTCGTTCATCATGTGCTCGTTCAGCGCATTGTGGCGCACAAGCGTCAGGCCGGCCGGGCTGCGGAAGAGGTCCATCGTCCGCGGGTCGGAGACGGTGTAGAGCCGGTTGAAGGCGTGGCTCATCATCACCCCCGGCGTCGCCTGGTAGTTCTGCGGGTCGTCCGCCGGCCGCGCGTGGTGCACCTCCCAGTCGCCCCAGTTCTTACCCGTCGCGGTCAGACCGGCCAGGTACAAGCCCTGCTCGGCGACCTCGGTCGGTGTGTTGATCACGTAGTCGCGGCCCTGCGGCTTGTGCGGCGGCGCGGTCAGTAGCGGGGTCCAAAGGTCCGGCCGGTCGGTGATCAGCCGCGGCTCCCAGCCCTCCATGCTGACCCCTGGCTCGCCCGGCTCGCCGGTCCAGAGGACGAAGGCATCGCTCAGCCCGCGCGCCGCCAACGCGTCGCGCACGCCGACCAGAAACTCCTGCCGCTTACCCTCCCACCAGCGCAGGTAGCGGTCGTACAACGCCGCGTCGGCCTGCAGCTGCTCGCGGGTCACCGCGGTGCCGTCGTTGGCCTCGGCGGCGAAGCGCGCCCGCGTCGTGTCGCCGAAGCCGACGGGCAACTGCGAGCGCGGCCGCAGCCAGACACCGGCGAACTTGGCCTCGTCCTGGAAGGCGAAGACCGTGCAATCGAGCATCTTGACGAAGTCGACCAGCGTCTCCGGGTCGGTCACGTCGGCGTTCGCGTTCTCGATCCAGCCGATGTGCGTATACGCGTCGTCCCGTGTCAGCGGCTTGGCTCGCCGCTGGTAGCCGAGGCTGTCGTCGCCGCGGCTGCCCGCATACTCGTAGTACGGCAGGATCTCGAAGCCCGCCGCACTCATCACGCCGACGATCTCGGCCCACAGCCCCTTCATCCGCCCGTCATGGTGCACCCAAGCATTGCCACCGTGCAGCGCCGAGTCCCAATGCTGGCAGGCGCCGAACTCCAGCAGGTCCTTGCTGTAGGTGTTGAAGCCGAGGAACCTCATCAGGTCGGCCTTGTTGCGGTACCAGTCGATCACATTGACCAGCCCGCGGTTGCCCTCCTCGGCGCCCTCGATCGTCCCGTCGGCCATCTCCTCGCGCCAGAACACGCGCCGGTGCGGCACGCCCTCGGGCAGCGTGGCCAGCGGCTGGGCCAACTGGTCGGCATCGATCACCTCGTACAAGGCGATCCGCGCGACGGCCGGGCCCTCGCTAAACGGGTCCTGCTCGGCGCCGAACGTGCCGATGGTCAGGTCGAAGCCGTCCTCGGCGGTCAGGTCGCGCGGCGGCGCGCCGCGGCGCAGGCCCAGCGTCGGGAACCGGTCGTGCAGCCGGAAGTAGTGCGTCCACTGCCGCCACTCGCCGCTCAGCGGCAGGTCGAGCGACTCGCAGAGGCTGTCGACGTACTTCGCGTGCAGCGCGTCGCCAACGGCCAGGCCGGTCGAGAAGCCCAGCGCGGTCTCGTTGCCCGTGTTGATGACCACCGCCGAACGCGACACGTCCTCCGGGTAGTCGACGACGACGACATAGGCGCCGCCCGGCCGCAGCAGCTTGTTCGCGCCGAGCCGGTAGCTGATGTAGTTGGCCGCGCCGGGCAGCGGGGTGACCACGCGCGCCTCGCGGCCGAGGATGGTCGTCACCTCGCTGGTGCCCTCGGGGGCGTGGCGGAACTGGTGCGCGGCGCCGTCGCCGGCGCAGTCCACCTCGTCGACCAGCGACAGGCGGCCGAACGGCTCGAGCTCGATGATCGGTCGGCGCAAGGCTTCCTCCCGCGCCGCAGCGAGGATCGCCTGGCGCTCCGCCTCGGCCGCGGCGGCCGCGGCCTGGCGCTCGGTCTCCGCCGTCCAGCCGGCGGCCGACCAGACGTCCAGCGCGATCTCCGCGACGATCGCCGCCGCGTCCTGCCATTCGAGCCGCACGTACCGGCTCGCCGTGTCCAGCGCGATGCTGCGCCAACCCTGCCAGCCGTCGGTGCGCAGGGTCTTCGGCTCGCCCCACGCGCCGGGGCTGCCGGTCTGCACGGTCAGGTCGCCGACATTGAAGGTGTCGAAGAACCACAGCGTGGCCAGCGGCAGCTCGGCGCCGAGGTCAACCACGCACTCGGCGGGGTACTGCTCCGCGCGGCCGGGCAGCTGCGGATGGCTCTCGGGCTGGCCCGTCGGCGGGTCACCGAGGTCCTGCTGCTCGTCGACCAGCGGGGCGAAGTCCGCCCCCTCGACGCTCCAGGAGAGCATCGCCGGCTGCAGCTGCAGGCGGTACTGGCCCGGCGGCGTGGCGCGCAGTTGCGCGGAGCCGGCCAGCACGAGGCCAACCAGGACGGCTATCGACAAGGCGCGCCAGTTCATCACCTTCTCCGCGACAACGCGGTCTGCCGCGGGTCGCCCAGCTGAAGAGTACCAAGAAACGCCACCAGACTGAACCCGACACCGGCCCAGAAGACCAACGCGTAGCCCCAGACCATCAGCGCCGCACCAATCGCCAACGGGGCAAGGATTTGCACCGGCGCGGCCGCGGTATTGATCGCCGCGACATAAACCGGCACGCGGTCGTCGGGCGCGAGGTCGTACTGGTAGTTGATCCCGCCGTTGCCCATGCCCACCAGGCTGACCTCGCCGATCATGTTGACCAGCAGCAGCCAGCCGAGCAGCCAGCCAGCGCCGATGCGACCGACCAGCAGCGGCGTGAGCGCCAGGCCGATCGCCGAGACCAGCAGCCACAGGGTCGAGGAGCGGATGACCTGGTGGTTGCCCCGTCGGTCGCCCATCGAGCCCCAAAACAGGTTGGAAATGCTGCTGGCGATCACGCTGGTTGTCACGATGTAGCCGACCACCGCGCCGGACATGCCCAGTTCCTTCAGCGCATAGGGGATCAGGAATGCGGCGGGCGTCCAGGCCAGCGGCGAGAGGTTGCGATAGAGGATGTAGTATCGAGCATTGCGGTCGGCGAGCATCATCCGCCAGGCGTTGCCCAGGTAGCGGCGCAGCGGTGGCGGCGCCTCGAGCTGGTGGCGTAGGGCCGGCTCGTGGACCCGCATGAACATGAACTGCGCGGCGACCAGGAAGACGAAGGCGATGCCAAACAGCAGCAGGTAGTTGAACGGGAAGGCCAGCGGGGGTGGATCACGGAGCGCCCAGGAAATCAGGACGCCGATGGCCAGGGCCAGCACGCCGCCGATCGCCACGCGGAAGCCGAACAGCCGCCCGCGCCGCCGCGGCAGGATCGTCCGCGCGACCACGTCGCCGAAGGCCGGGATGCCCATCGCGTCGCCCAGGCCAAACGCGCCGTAGGTGACGACGAACAGCAGCGCCAGGAGCAGCGGGTTGCCCGCCAGCAAGAACACTGATAGCAGCAGCGCGAGCTGTGACATCCACTTGATGCGCGCGCCCAACGCGTAATACGGCATGCGCTGCGGCGCGGTCTCCATGCGGTAGCTGTAGTACAGCGTCGGCACCGCGGCGAACAGCACCGGCGCGGCTAGCGCCAGGCCGACCACCCACTCCTGGCCGGTTAGCTCAGTGAGGAACGCGGCGATGACCCGCTTGGGGTTGAAAACCTCGAAGTAAAGCCGAAAAAGGACGCCGTTACCGACAATCAGCCAGAAGTCGCGGAACTCGGGCGAGAAGGCCCGACGCACTCGCGGACTCATGCCGCGTAGCATCCACAACTCCGCCATGTCCGCCGTCCGCTCCGCCACCCCCATTAAGCGCTAACTGTACGCCGCCCAGGCGTGGGGTCAAGGGGCTTCGCCCTCCGCGCCCGCCGCGCGCCAACCGACTGCCCCAGCGGCAGGACTCGCCCGCCCTGGCGCCAACGATCACCGCCGGAGTTGCGCCGTGCCCGTCCGCTGGCCTCTGCTCACCCTTGCCGCCCTGGCCCTCGCCGGCCTCGGCCCCGACGCCGCGGCCCAAGGCGGGCTCAGTGTCGAGATCGAGCCGACCACGACCGCGATCAACCTCGCACCCAACGGCTCCTTCGAGAACCTGGGCGCCGACGGCCGGCCCACCGGCTGGCAGTTCAACGCCCGGCAGACCGACGCCACGCTGACGGTCATCTCGCCCGGCGCCACGGGCCAGCACGCCGTGCGCCTGACCAACTCGACGTTGCAGGCGCCGCACGTCTACGGCAGCCTCGTCGCCGGCGAGATCACCGTTCAGCCGCACACCGCCTACACGCTGTCCTGCCGCGTGCGCTCCGGCGCCAAGGTCGGCGCCGCCTGGATTGGCGGCGGTCAGGGCTGGAACTGGCGCCTGAGCTTCCCGGCGACGAACGGCGAATGGCGCCGCATCCACCAGAGCTGGGTCACCGGCGACGAGACCACCATCCCCTTGCTCCTGGTCACCGAGGCGCCGACCGATCCAATCGACATCGACGATGTGCAGCTCGAAGCCGGCAGCCAGCCCTCCCCCTTCATCGCCCCCGGCCTCGACCGCCAGCCCTCGCTCCTCCTCGACCCGCCCGCGCGCACCGCCGCCGACGACGGGACACTCGTCGCCGCCAGCTGGAACCCGCAGGCCTACCCCGCCGGCGAGTGGGTCTTTGGCGCCGGCGACCTGCTGCTCGAAGGTCTGCTCAGCCTGCCCCAACGCGCCGCCGAGGCGCAGCTGCATATCACCATCGAGACCCCGGGCGGCGTCGGGCCAACCTGGCAGAGTGCCGTCGGCCTGCCCAGCCAGGGGCGGGTGCGCGTCCGCCTCGCGCTGCCCGCACCGGCCCCCGACCGCGTGACCGTCGTCGCCCGCGCGCTCGCCGGCGGCACCGAACTGGCCCGCGAGCGCCGCTCCGTGCGCATCGTCACCCCGGCGCAGGTCGAGGCGCTGCTCGCCGACGTCG
>DHNJ01000319.1 GCA_002409445.1 Armatimonadetes bacterium UBA5419
GTCGGGCGTGGTCGGCGTGGGGAACCAGAGCGAGGCGTGATGGTTGTTGTCATCGTCCCAGTCGACAACCTCGGCCACCCACGCCCGCTCGCCATCGAGCCCCGGCGGTCCGCCCGGTAGGCTGACCCACGGCAGGCGCGCCTCCGCGCGCCACCCACGGTCGACCGAGACCCACGCCGCTACCGCGCCGGGCAGCGCGCCGCCGGTGCCGGTGTCGATCAGTTGCGCCGCCAGGTCGTCCTTCGCCGGCTGCAGGGTCAGCGCGACGCCCGCGTCGGCAGCGTCCGCCGCCCACCAGAAGCGCAGCAGGTCGCCCTTGTTGCGGTCGCCGCCCGGCGCGATCACCAGCTTGTCGTCCGTCGCCTGCGCCGCGAGGTAGAGGTAGTCCGCGTCCCAGGCAAGCCAAAGCCGCGCGCTGAAGTCCTCACGGCCCGTCCAACGCTCGTTGAAGCCTGTTTGCGCGGGCAGACCGAGGCCCGGGCCCGGCCGCAGCTCCCATTCGAGCAGCTCACCATCAATCGTCGGCGGCTGAGCGAACGGCATGGCGGGCGCCACCCAGACCGCATCGTCGGCCTCAGCGGCCCACGTGGTGGGGGTCAGCGGAGCCGCCGGCCCGACGGGCGGCGCGGGTTGGGCGCTGGTGAGGCTGGCCCAGGCCAAGCCGACGAGCAGCGCGACTAACGACAAGCGTCGATGCACCTAGATGATCTCCAGCCCGTCGGCGTCGGGCAGCGGCGGGAACTCCGCGGTCGGCAAGGCCTGGTACCAGTACGCGACAGACGCGATGTCATCCCGCAACGGCAGGTACCGCCCGCCCGAACGCCAGCCGAGCGCCTGGATGGTCACTCGCAGCGAGTCGGTGTAGCGGATCGGATCGGTGATATGCCACCGGTACATGCCGAACCGCTGCTGGCTCTGGTAGACCCCGTCTGGCCGGATGACCTGGCTCAGGCCCGCGTAGGGCGTGCAGTATTCCTGGTACTGGCGTGTTGCCTTGTTCTCGAAGTTGTAGGACCCACAGAAGTAGTCCTCTGTTCCGGTCCCGCAGATCGTCGGCCACTCCTCGTTGTCCAGGTGGAACTTGATCTCGCCCTCACCCCACCAGCCGGTGTTGTTGACCTGCCAGGCCATGTACGTACCCGCGTAGTGGCCGGGCCCCGCGACACCATCGAGCAGCGTGTGCACCTCGCCATACGGCAGCGGGTTGCTGCGACGGAACTGCGCGTGGAAGTAGGCGGCGTCTTCGCTCACCTCGCCCAACGCGTAGTTGACCTGGTAGTAGAGCACCATGTCGGCGCCGGCCATGTTGGTCAGCGTGATGCGGCAGCGGCGGCGGAAGGGCATCGGCCAGTAGCAGTTGAACGCAGAGCCTGGGTTAACGCAGATCGCCAAGGAGGTCAGCGGCGCGAACTGGCCCCAGCCACAGGCGAAGAAGTCGCCGACCGGGCACTCGACCGACGGTTGCTCTTGATCGTCCCAGTAGAAGCGGATGATGCTTTGGCGCCAGTTGCCGGTTGGCGTCATCCAGATCTGCTGGATCGCGCCCGGGCCCTCGATGTCAGCAATCTCGAAGGTCGTCCCCGCGGCAATGACCACCGACGGCGACACCTTCCAGCCCTGGCCCAGATCGCGCGCGCAGCCCGCGCCGGTGCCCTCGGTCGCCATGCCGCCCGCCCCGCGCTCGCCGCGGAAGTTCTCCGGGCTGATAGACCGCGTCTGAGCATCGCTCAGCCGGTGCAGGCTGCCCATATCCACCGCTAGACCGTCAAACTTCATGCCACACCGTCCTCTCTACTCGCGCAGTTTACGCCACTCAGCCCAACCCTCCTGCCGCTGGGAAGGAACGTGTCACACCACGTCGTATTCGCTGCCGGGAGTCGCTGAATGGCCCGCCGTCTAGCTGTAACATTCGTTCTCGCCCTCGCCAACCTGGCCTCGGCCGCGGTCACGCTGCCCACGGTCTTCGCCGACCACATGGTGCTGCAACGCGAGCGCGCCGCGCCCGTGTGGGGTACAGCCGATGCAGGCGAAGCCGTCAGCGTTCGCCTGGGTGACCAAGCGCCACGGACCGCCACCGCCGACGCCGCCGGCAAGTGGCGCGTAAACCTCCCCGCACAGGCCGCGGGCGGGCCCTTCACGCTCACCGTGCAAGGCACCAACACCCTCACCGTCAACGACGTGTACGTGGGTGAGGTCTGGCTCTGTTCGGGTCAGTCCAACATGGAGTGGGTCGTCAACAACAGCCTCAACCCCGATACCGAGAAGGCGGCCGCGACGGACCCGCTCATCCGCTGCTTCACCGTGCGCAAAGCCACCTCCGGCTACAGTGGGCCGGACGTGCAGGGCGCCTGGCAGGTCTCCTCGCCCGACACCGTGGGCGGCTTCACCGCGGCGGGCTACTTCATGGCCCGCGAGCTGCGTCGCGTTCTCGATGTGCCGGTCGGCCTGATCAATAGTTCCTGGGGTGGCACGCGGATCGAGCCCTGGTGCACGCCCGCCAGCTTCGGCCTGCTGCCCTCGCTCGCCTCAATCGACGAGCGGGTCCGCCTGGCCACCCCCGGCGACCCTAGCCACACCGAGCGCCTGGGCGCGTACGTGACCGAGCTGCAGGCCTGGCTCGCGCTGGCCCAGGCAGCCCTCGCCGACGCGCAGCCCGTCGCCGCCCCGCCGGCCTACCCCACCGGTCTGAACTCGCTAGCTTCCGGCGACTCTCCGCAGCAGCAGCCGACCACCCTCTACCACGCGATGATCGAGGGCTTGGTGCCGTACGCCCTGCGCGGAGCCATCTGGTACCAAGGTGAGTCCAACCACGGCGAGGGCATGCTCTACGCCGACAAGCAGGAGGCGCTCGTGCGCGGCTGGCGCGACGTCTTCGAGAACCCCGACCTCGCCTTCAACTACGTCCAGATCGCTCCCTATAACTACGGCGCCGAGGCCCCGCACATTCTCGCTGAGTTCTGGGAAGCCCAGGAGGCGGCCCTGCGCGTACCCAACACCGGCATGGTCGTGACCACCGACATCGCCGACTACAACGACATCCACCCGCGCAACAAGCAGGAGGTCGGCCGGCGCCTGGCGCTGCTGGCCCTGCGTGACACCTACGGCCAAGACGTCGTCGCCGACGGGCCGGTCTTCCGCGACTTGAGCCAGGAGGGCGCGCAGCTGCGCGTGCGCTTCGACCACACGTCCGATGGCCTGGCCACGCGCGACGGCCAGGCGCCGGACTGGTTCCGCATCATCGGCCCGGGCACCGACTTCGAGGAAGCGGTGGCGGTGATCGAGGGCGACAGCGTGCTGCTGAGCTCGCCCGCCGTTCCGCGCCCCGTCGCGGTCACCTTCGCCTGGGACAAGAGCGCCGAGCCGAACCTGGTCAACAGTGCCGGTCTGCCCGCCCGCCCCTTCCGCGCAGGGACCGTCCCACCGCGCGACTTCCTCGCCCTGCGCGTGCCGGAGGCCCAGGGCTGGGAGCTGGTCTACGACCTCGACCTCGGCCGGCTCAGTGCCAGCCCTGAGTACACCGTGGATCGCCACGCCCAGGTGACCCGCCCATTCGACCGCGTGGGCTACTTCATCGAACTTACCACCGGCGGCAAGACCGACTACGTCTGGGTCTCGGCCGACCCGTTCACGACCAACACGGCGCACCTCGGCGTGCCGACCGTGGCCAGCGGTGCGGTCTACCAACAACGGTTGACCAACGTCAACGTGGTCACCAACGCCGCGGGCGTCACGGCCGGCGAAGGCCTGACCGAGTGCAATATCGAGTTCTGGTCACACAACTACGCCAGCGGCAACCGCCTTGGCCTGCCCGGGGCCAACGGCACGCGTTACGACTTCGATGACTCCTACGGTGAACCGGTCGAGGGCTACGGCAGCATGCAAATGCACAACTTCGGGGCGCGTCAGACGCTGTTCGCCATCAACAACTGGCGGGCCGGCGCCGGCGCCGACCTGGGCATCGGCAACGCGCCCGCACCGAATGAGCACCCGGACTGGACGTTCTCGGGGAGCGCCCGCAACTACGAGGCCAAGCGCCTGCGGGTGCTGGTCCGCCTGGCGCCTTAGCGCCGGTGTACACTGCTAGCCAATGACCATCCTGACTCTCAACAGCGGTAGCTCATCACTCAAGGCTCAGTTATACGACTTCCCCGCCGACCAACCGCCGCGCCCGGTGGCCCGCGCCGCCGTCGAACGGATCGGTGCGGAAAACGCCGGCCTTTCGTACATCGCACCAGACGGGTCCCGTGTCGCCGACGAGCGAGCGGTCGGCGACCATCTCGCCGGCGTGCACTGGGTGCTCGCGCAGTTGGCCCACCCGACGCACGGCGCGGTGGCCAGCCTGGCGGACATCGAAGCAGTCGGCCACCGGGTCGTCCATGGCGGCGAGGAGTTCAGCGGCTCGCTACCGGCCACCCCAGCCGTCATCGACGCGCTGGAGGCGCACGCACACCTCGCCCCGCTGCACAACCCGCCCAACCTCGCCGGCATCCGCGCCTGCGCCGAGGCCCTGCCCGACGCGCGCCAGGTTTGCATCTTCGACACCGGCCTGCACCACAGCCTCGACCCCGAGGTCTACCTCTACGTCCTGCCCTACGAGCTCTACACCCAGCACAAGGTCCGCCGGTATGGCTTTCACGGTATTGCCATGCGCTCGCTCGCCGAGCAAGCGGAACTGGTGCTCGGACGCCCGCGCGAGGAGCTGCGCCTGGTCAACCTCATGCTCGGCAGCGGCACGACCGCCAACGCCCTCGCCTACGGCCGCTCGGTGGCCATCAGCACGGGCCTCACGCCGCTCGAAGGCCTGATCCAGAGCACCCGCTGCGGAGACCTCGATCCTGGCATTGTGTTGTACTTGCTCCGCCGCGGCTACACCCCCGCCCAGCTGGCCCAGTTGTTCAACCGCCGCTCCGGTCTCCTGGGCATCAGCGGGCTGAGCCTCGACGTGCGGGATCTGAAGGAGAACGATGGACCGGCGGCGCGCCTGGCGCTGGACCTGCTGGCGTACAGCGTGTCGCGCTACGTGGGCGCCTACGCGGCCGACATGGCCGGGCTCGACGTGCTGACGCTGGGCGGCGGCATCGCCCAGCACAACCCCGACCTGCGGGCGGCCGTCTGCACACCGCTGCGCCATCTGGGCGTCGAGTTGGACGCGGCGACGAACGACCAGGCCGACCCGCGCGTCTCGCAGCTCATCTCGACGCCCGAGTCACGGGTCGCCGTCGTCCTCGCCGCGGTCGACGAGGAGCTGGTCATGGCCCGCGACACCCGCGACGTCGTCCGTGCCCAGGCTGAGGCCACGTCGTGACCGCCTGGGTCGAAGTCGATCTCGCCGCCCTGCGCCACAACTTGGGCCAAGTGCGTAGCATCATCGGTCCGGCGACGCTGCTCTGTGCCGTGGTCAAGGGCAATGCCTACGGGCACGGCGCCGTGTCCGCGGCGCAGGCCTTCGTCGCCGCGGGGGCCGACTGGCTCGGCGTGACGACGGTCGACGAAGCCGTCGAGTTACGCGAGGCGGGCCTGCGGGTGCCGATCCTGTTGCTCGCCTCGCACGCTCCAGACGAGGCTGAGGCGGTCGCCGAGCTCGGCTTGGTGCCATTCGTCTCCGCTGCCGAGGCAGCCCAGACCCTGGCCGCCGCCGCCCGCGCCCTCGACGCCACGCAGGACGTCCACCTGCTGCTCGATTGCGGAATGGGCCGCGATGGCGCGCCCCCCGAGACGGTCAGCCAGCTTGCCGAACAAGTCCGCCGCGACCCCAACCTGCGGCTGGCCGGCCTCGCCACGCACTTCCCGCAGGCCACCTCGCCGAACCGGGCGATTACCCTCGCCCAGTTCCGCCGTTTCGAGGGACTCGCCAACCTGGTCGGCGCCGACGTACTGCGACACTGCGCCAATTCGGCAGCCTGCCTCGACCTGCCAGAGACCCGCCTCGACATGGTCCGTGTGGGCACGCTGCTCTATGGCCAGTACCCCGCGCCGCACTTGGCTGGGCCCCTGGAGCTGCGGCCGACCTGGCGCCTGAAGGCGCGGCTGGTCGAGGTCCGCCGGCTGCGCGCGGGCAGCACCATCGGCTACGGCAGCGAGGTCAAGCTCGCGCGCGAGACCCGAGTCGGAACGATGCTGCTTGGCTGGCAGCAGGGGCTGACACTCGAGCCGGCCAGCGTCTGGCGCGGTGCGCGCGGACTGCGACGCTGGCTGCGTCGGGAGCAGCCGTCGGTGACCGTCAACGGGCACCGCTGTCCGCTACTCGGCCGCGTGTCAATGCAGTCGTGCGCCATCGACCTGACTAACGCGCCGGAGGCGGTGGTGGGCAGCGAGGTCGAAGTTAGCGCGCGGCGGGTCACGGTCGACCGCGCCCTACCCCGCATCCTGCGCGACGAGTAACGACGACTACGCCGGCTCGACGCTCGGCTCCTCGGCCGAAACCTCGGCCGCTGCAGCCTTCGCCGCATTGTTCTTCTTCGTTCGCCAGGCGGTGATAACCACCGGGAGCACCGAGACGAAGATCACCAGCAGAATGAGCATTTCGATGTGCTGCTGGACGAACGGGATCTGGCCGAAGTAGTAGCCGACCAGGCACATGCTGAAGGCCCAGATCAGGCCGCCCAGCACGCTGAAGGTGACAAACCGGCGGTACTGCATCTGCCCGATACCCGCTACCGCCGGCGCGAACGAGCGTGCGAAGGGTACGAACCGAGCGAGGATTAGTGCGACTGGGCCGTACTTTTCAAAAAACTCTTTAGTTGCCAGGAGATGGTCACGCCGGAAGAACCTGGTGGACTCCCGATGGTACAGCGCGTTACCCGCGGTGCGGCCAATATAGTAGTTCAACTGGTCACCAAGCACTGCCGCTAGCGGCACAGCCATCAACACATGCTGGATCGGCATCTTCTCGGGATGAAGAGCGGAGACAAATCCGGCCGCGATCAGCAGGCTATCGCCGGGTAAGAAGCAGCCAATGAATAGGCCGGTTTCGGCAAAGACGATAAGAGCAAGCAGCGGCAAGCCAAACGCCGCGAGACGTTCAACAAGGTCGATACCAAAAAACATGATCGAAACGGGTTCTGGCGACACTAGGCGATCTCGCAACCATCCATCGTAGACCAGCCCGGCCGGTCGGTCAACGTCGGTCGGGCTGGCTTCCAGGCCGCGGTCAAAGTCCAGCGCGCCGAGGCGGGTTGTGGCCGACGGGTGGTGGGCGGGTGTCTAGGGGCGTCGG
>DHNJ01000057.1 GCA_002409445.1 Armatimonadetes bacterium UBA5419
GCGGGTTAGCCCGGGCCGCCGAGATGGTCACCGCCCTGCGCGAGCGGCGCATCGCCCAGTGGCTGCCCGCCGGCCCCGAGGGCCCGCCGCCGCAGCCGCTCGCGGGCTGCCCCAAGTGCCGCGCGGCGATCGCCCACCCGCTGCGCTGCCTCAACTGCGGCCACCACATCTTCCGCTACACCGACGGCCAGGTCCTCACCCTGCCCCAGCCCGACGGCAGCATCGGCCTGGCCTGCGGCAAGTGCGCCGCGGCGGTCGATCTCGAGGCGCCCGAGTGCTGGTCCTGCGGCGTGGTCTACCGCGACCTGCCGCCCGAGGGCCTGAGCCGCAGCGCCGCCGACCTGACCCGCGGCCGCGCGGTGGTCATCGATATCCTGGACCAGGCCGTCGCGCTGCTCGAGCGCTGTCCCTACTGCAACGCCGCGCGCCAGGACGCCCAACTCCGCTGCCGCGGCTGCGGCTTGCACCTCAAGGCTTACGTCGCCCAGCGCATCCGGCTGGAACTCGCCTTCGGCGGCTGGAGCATCGTCTGCGGGCGCTGCGGCGCGGCGGTCGAGAAACCCACCGAGACACACTGCGGTGGCTGCGGACTGAACTTCACCAACGGCCAGATGCCCGACGGCACCCGGCACAACGACGCTCTGTTGCCCAAGCTCCAGCGCGAGCTCGAGAAGCGCCGCACGGGCGGCTAGTAGCGCCGGTCGTCCAGTTCGACAAACCGGTAGCCGACGCCGTGGACGGTCTGGATCAGCGAGTCGTGGTCGTCGCCCAGCTTCGCCCGGAGCCGCCGCACATGCACGTCGATCGTCCGCGTGCCTGCCTGCGTGCCCTCCGGCCAGACCATGCTGAGCAGCTTCTCGCGCGAGTAGACGATGCCCGGGTGGGCGGCGAGGAAGCAGAGCAACTCGAACTCGAGCGGGGTGAGGTCGAGTGGCTCGTTGGCCAGATCCGCGCGGTAGGCGGCGAGGTCGAGGCGCAGCGGGCCATGCGTCAGCAGCCCGCCGCGCGGCCCGTGGGCCTGGCGGTGGCGAAGCAGGCGAAAGCGCGCGAGCAGCGCCTCGGGCGCGAACGGCTCAACCACGAAGTCGTCGAAGCCCAGCGCCGGGTCGAGCGTGCTCAACTGGTCGTCGCTGACCACCAGGACCTTCGGCACGCCCATCAAGCGCGGGTCGATGCTCAGTTCGCGGCAGGCCTGCTCGCCGCGCGGCGGGTAGGCGACCAGGTCGATGACGACCAGGTCCGGCTGCGCGGCATAGACTGCTTCGAGGAAGGAGAGCAGGTCGGGCGGGGTGTAGGTGGCGTGGCCGAGCCGGCCGAGGCTGGCCCGGCAGGCGGTCAGCAGGCTCTGGCGGTCGCCAAAAACGTGGATGCGCAACACCGGGTTAGTCCTCGCCGCGGCGCCGGCCGCGGGCGGTGTCCTGGGGCCGGTGGCGGCGGTGAACTAAGCGCTCGAAGCGCAGCCGCCCACACTGCGGGCAGCGCCACTTGCGCTGGTTGTGGCAGAGGTGCTTCTGGGCGACCATCGCCAAGCGGCAGCGGGGGCAGGTCATCGACCCCGCCCCCGGCTGACAAGCAAATTAGATGGTGAACCGCTCATCTTCGTCGCCATCATCGGGGTTCTCCTGAGCCTCGAAGATGCGCTTGACGAAGGAGAGCAACTCCATCGGGTTGAACGGCTTGGTCAGATACGAGTCGACGCCGGAGGACCAGCCCTTGAAGACGTCGGCGTCCTGGCTCTTGGCAGTCAGCATGATCACCGGGATCCGCTCGGTCGCCGGATTGGCCTTCAGCCGCTTGAGCGTCTCCATGCCGTTGAGCTGGGGCATCATCCAGTCCAGGACGATCAAGTCCGGCGGATCATTGGCCACGATCTCCAGCGCCTGCAGGCCATCGCCCGCCGTCACGACTTCGTAGCCCGCACGCTCCAGGTTGACCTGGATCAGCCGTACGATCTGCCGCTCGTCGTCCACCGCCAGAATGCGCTTGCTCATCGCCTGCTATCTCCTTCGCACCTCTCGGGCCCGGTCCAGGCCGTTGCCCTCCTGTCGGAATCACTTCTGCCCGACATCCCAACGCCGAGCGCTCATCCCATCCGTGCCGCACTGTAGCACGCCGTCAAGCGCCTCGTCAAGCACACGGCGGCGGCTTCGCCGCCGCCTCAACGCGCCCGCATGAGCACCGCGCCAGCTGGGTATACCCACCCGCTGGCGCCGCGGGTCAACGGCCGCTCGGTGCCGTCCGCCGCGACCGCCCAGGCCGCCTCGGCGCCAGGCACGTCCACGCTCACCCCCAGTGTATCCGTCCAGACCAACCAGCCGTCCGGCTCACGCAGCAGCTCGAGGCTGCCGTCGACCTGGTCGACCGTCACCAGCACCTGACCACCGCGCCGCAGCCGCCACGCGCCAGCCTGGGTCCGCCCGCCGGTCAGCACCGGCCGCGAGCCCTCCGCCCCAACGATGGTCATGTTGCGTGGGTTGTTCAGCGGACCGGGCGGGCTGATGTCCATGTGCGAGTTGACCGCCTGGCTCACCGAGCGCACGACGAAGCGCTCGCTGTCGGCCAGCGCCCGCCCGTCCAAGCTCAGTGCCACGACCGCCCCTCGCGGATTACTCTGCTCGAGTTCCAAGCCACCCAGCGGCGCCCCACCGCGCGGCAACGCACCGCCGATCGCCGCGAAGGTCGCCGTGTCGACGGTCACCCGCCCGGCCCGCGCGTCGCGCACGATCTGCCCCGTGTCCGCGACGTACCGGCTGGTCACCTGGTCCGCGCGGCTGACCGGCGCGCCATGCACCCGGCCCAGCAGGTCGAGCGCGACGCGGGTCGTCTGCGCCGGGCTCAGGTCGCCGAAGCCCGCCACCCGCCGCTTCGGGTCCCAGAAGCCTAGCGCGTCGGCGCCGGCCCGCCC
>DHNJ01000279.1:0-359 GCA_002409445.1 Armatimonadetes bacterium UBA5419
CCCGCGACGCCCGCTGACCCACCCGCGGAACCGGCCCCGCCCGCGGAGCCAGCCCCGCCGGCGGACCCACCGGCTAACCCCGCGCCGCCGGCCGACCCCACACCCGCGGACCCGCAGGGCGACGAGCCGGACGCGCCGGCCCAATAGGCGACCAGGAGGCGACGATGCCGCGACGATGGCGCAGCTTCTGGGGTTTGGCTGGGCTGCTGCCGCTCGGCCTGCTCCTGGGCCAGTTGGTCGGCCAGCCCGACGAGTCCGCGCCCGCGCCACCGCCGGCGATCAGCATCAACGGCCAGCCGCTGCCCGCCGAGGTCATCGCCGCCGGCGCCGAGCAGCGCGCCGGCGCCCGCGCCTATGAG
>DHNJ01000279.1:490-11144 GCA_002409445.1 Armatimonadetes bacterium UBA5419
GCGCCGGCGCCCGCGCCTATGAGACCGCCGTCCTCGCCGAGTTGATCCGCCAGGCCGCCGACGGCGCCGAAGTCTGGCCGACCGCCACCGAAACCGAGACCGCTCTGGCCGACCTCGTGGCCACGACCTTCGACGGCGACGACGCGCGCTACCGCGCCTGGCTGGCCGAGGGCGGCCGCGACGAGGCCACCCTGCGCGCCGAGGTCGCCACGCAGCTGGCCGCCTTCCGCCTGCGCACCAAGGACGCCCAGATCAGCGACGAGGACCTGCGCACCTACTACGATGAGCACCGCGACGCCTACCGCCGCTCGGCGCGCTTCACCTACCGCATCATCCACCTGCCCTGGCCCACCCGCGACGGTCGGCCGGTGACCGACGAGGAGGCGCGGCGGACCGCCGAACGCGAGCTCGGACGTATCCGCACGCCGGCCGACTTCCCCGCGGCGGCCGCGCGACTGTCGATCGACCCGGACGGCGAGCGCCTCGGCGGCCGTGTCGGGCCCGTGCCCGCGGAGCTGCTGCCGCCCGAGTTCCTCGCCCCCTTCGCCGACGCGCAGCCCGACCAGATCATCACCCACCCCGTCCGCCTGGACCAACGCTACGTCCTGCTCCAGTTCCTCCACCTGCAACCCGCGGTCGAAGGCACCTTTGAGCAAGTCCGCGCCCAAGTCCGCGCCGACCTCGTCCGCGGCCAGCTGCAGCCCCAGGAGGCCTTCCTCACCAGCCTGCTCAAGGACGCTAAGATCGACGCTGGCACCTCCCGCTACGCCGGCGTCCCCCTCACCCCCACCTGGACCAGCCCCAGCGGCCTCTCCGCCCCGGGCTGGCTGCGGTAGGCGCGGGCCAGCCACGCGGAGCTTAGGGCCGCCAGCCGCAGCGCCGGCGGATGGCCGGCATCGGTGTTGCGGTCCTGGTCACCTCTGTTGGAGCCATCTCCGGCGCTGGCGGTCGCCGAATTGTACCGCCGCCGCTTCGGCGGCAGCGGCCCGGCACACCTTAGCCGATGGGACCACGCGACGGCGCGGACCACCGAAGGGACCGCCGGCGCCTCGCCGGCACAAACCACCGGTGGCCCTGGGCCACCGGTGGTTCTGCGGACAGGAATGTCCGCGGTCCCAGTTAGTCGGCAGCCGAACTGGCCTCGTGGGCGGACGGGGACCTGCCCGCCAGCAGCCGATGCCGTCGAGGCGCCGGCGGTCCCTGTTGGGCCGTGACCACGTGGGGACAGCTGAGGCGATGATGTGCCGCCGCGCTGCCGCCGGAGCGGCGGCGGTACAATAGGGGGCGGCCTGCGCTCGTGGCCTGGTTCGGCCGACGCGGTCTGGGGCCGCGTCTGGTTTGACACTCCGGGGCCCCGCTGCTATGATTGGCGGTTGCGTCAAGCTAAGTTTTGGCCGGGAGCCCAGAGAAATGTACGCCCTGATCGTCAGCGGCGGCCAGCAGCACAAGGTTGAGCCGGGTCGCTACATTACCGTCCGCCGCCTGCCCCAGGATGAGGGCCAGGCCGTCACGTTTGACCGCGTGCTGATGGTTCGCACCGAGTCCACGACTGAGATCGGCACGCCGACTGTCGAGGGCGCGGTGGTCCAGGGCACCGTCCGCCGCCATCTGCGCGGCCCCAAGATCAACGGCCTGAAGTACCGCCCGAAGAAGGGCTACCAGCGCCGCTGGGGCGCCCGCGCCGACCTAACCCAGGTCGACATCACCGAGGTTAGTTTCGGTGGCCAGGCGCTCACCGCCGCCGCGGTCGAACCCGAAGCCGCCGCGGTCGAGCCGGTCGCCGCCGAGGCGGAGGCCGAGGTCGTCGCCGAGCCGGTCGAGGCGTAGTTCACAGGAGGTCTTTGATATGGCACACAAGAAGGGTATGGGCTCGACCCGCAACGGTCGGGACAGCCAAGGCCAGCGCCGCGGCGTCAAGAAGTACGCCGGCGAGCAGGTCCTCACAGGCAATATCATCGTTCGCCAGTGCGGCACGAGCATCCTGGCGGGGACCGGTGTGGGCGTGGGCAAGGATGACACCTTGTTCGCCCTGACCGATGGC
Source organism: Armatimonadetes bacterium UBA5419 (assembly GCA_002409445.1). Taxonomy (GTDB): domain Bacteria; phylum Armatimonadota; class UBA10988; order UBA10988; family UBA10988; genus UBA10988. The sequence continues at coordinate 2,532 of DHNJ01000279.1, forward strand.
GTGGTTCGCTTCCAGACCATCCGCAAGGCCGGCCTGCGCCGCCGCCGCGTGTTCGTGGACGCACCCACCGCCAACTAACGCCGTGGCTACTGGCGCGCACAGCGCGTTTGTCGATAGCGCCGTCATCGAAGTCTCGTCGGGACGAGGCGGTGACGGCGCTTCGCATTTTAGGCGCGAGAAGTACCATCCCCGCGGCGGCCCCGACGGTGGCGAAGGCGGCTCCGGCGGGTCGGTCTATCTCGTCGTCGACGCCAACCTCCGCACACTCGTCGACTTCCGCTACCGCCGCAAGTTCACCGCCGCCGACGGCCAGGCGGGCGACACCAACGACCGCACCGGCGCCTCCGGCGAGGACGTGCACATCGGCGTGCCCGCCGGCACCCTCGTCTACGACGCCGACTCCGACCGCCTCCTGGCCGACCTGTCCGCCGCCGAGCAGTCCTACCTCGCCTGTCGCGGCGGGCGCGGCGGCCACGGTAATGCGCACTATGTCAGCGCGACCAAGCAGGCGCCCGAGATGCGCGAGCTGGGCGAGCCGGGCGAGGCGAAGCGCCTGCGGCTCGAACTGAAGCTCCTGGCCGAGGCCGCGCTCGTCGGCTACCCCAACGCTGGCAAATCGACGCTGATCAGCCGCCTCTCCGCGGCCAAGCCCAAGATCGCCGACTACCCCTTCACCACCCTGACCCCGCACCTGGGCGTCGTCAGCCTCGACTCGGGCGCCAGCTTTGTCGTGGCGGACCTGCCCGGGCTGATCGAGGGCGCCGCCGAGGGCCGCGGCCTGGGCCACGAGTTCCTCCGCCACCTCGAACGCGCGCGGGTCATCGTCCACCTGCTCGACCTCTCCGGCTTCGAGCGGCCCGACCCTGTCGCCGATTACCTCGCCCTGCGCGCCGAGCTGGCCGCCTACGACCCGCGTCTGGCCGACCTGCCCGAGCTGGTCGTCGGCACCAAGACCGACCTCCTGGACGACCCGGACCTCGTGCCAATCGTCGCCGAGGAGCTGGCCAAGCACGGCGTCCAGCGGCTCTGGCCGATCTCCGCGGTCGCCGGCCAAGGCGTGGAGGAGCTGCGCGCCGAGCTGGCCCGCCTCGTCTTCAGTTCCGAGGCCCAGAGCGTTGTCGCGCAGCAGGCCCAAGAAGACCTCGCGGCGGAGCAGGACGAGGGCGACGCGCCGGACGAGCCCGCCTTCACCATCGACACCGACCCCGACGAGGAGGTCTGGGTCGTCCGCGGCCGCGCTGTCGAGCGCATCGTCGCGATGACCGACCTGGACAACGACGAGTCGGTGATGCACCTGCACCGCACCCTCGTCCGCATGGGCGTGCTCCGCGCCCTGCGCGAGGCCGGCTGCGCGGACGAGGACATCGTGCGCATCGGCGATGTCCACCTCGATTTCGTGGAGTAGATGACGTGCCCGACTCACCCGTCATGGTGGTCAAGGTAGGGACCAGCACCCTGACCACCGCCACCGGCGACTTGGACCTCAACTTCCTGCGCGCGCTCTCGGACCAGCTCTGCGAGCTGACCCGCGCCGGCCAGCCGGTGGTCCTCGTCAGTTCGGGCGCCATCCGCGCGGGCATGTACCAGCTCGGGCTGCGCGAGTGCCGCGACCTGCCCAGCAGCCAGGCCGCCGCCGCCGTTGGGCAGATCCGGCTCATGCAGCACTACGCCAGCTTCTGCCGCGACGCCGGCGTCCACGTCGCCCAGGTCCTGCTCAGCCGCGGCGACGTCGCCAATCGCGAGCGCTACCTCAACGCGCGTAACACCCTCCGCGCCCTGCTCGCCCGCGGTGTGCTGCCGATCATCAACGAGAACGACACGGTCACCACCGAAGAGATCCAGTTCGGCGACAACGACCAGCTCTCTAGCCAGGTCTGCCAGCTGGTTCTCGCCGACGTGCTGCTTTTCCTGACCGATATCGAGGGCTTCATGATGCCCGACTCGCACGGCGAGATGCAGCTGGTCGCCGAGGTGCCCGAGATCAACCGCGCGGTCATCGCCGCCGCGGGCGGCAGCAGCAGCGGCTTCGGGCGCGGGGGCATGGCCTCGAAGATCAACGCCGCGCGCATCGCCACCCGCCTCGGTGCGCGCGTAGTCATCGCCCGCGGCAAGCCGGACAACGGCGTCCCGCCGGTCCGTGCGGTGGCCGCTGGCGAGCGTGTGGGCACCACCTTCTGGGCCGCCGAGCACGCGCTGCGCGGCCGCAAGCGGTGGCTGGCGACCAGCGCCGAGGTCGCCGGCGAGCTGACCATCGACGACGGCGCGGCGCGCGCGCTGCTGGCCGGCGGGCACAGCCTGCTCGCGGTCGGCGTGCGCGAGGTGCGCGGCGACTTCGGCGCGGGCAGCCTGCTGCTCGTCCGCAACCTCGCCGGAACCGAGGTCGCCCGCGGCCTGAGCAACTTCTCCGCCGCCGACCTGCGCCGCATCGCTGGCCTGCGCGGCGACGCCCTGGCCGCCAAACTGGGCCAGGCCGCCGGCCCGGAAGTGATCCACCTTGATAACATGGCCCTCGTCGACGACGTCGACTTGGTCCCGACCGCAGGAGAGACTCCATGAGCGATAGCTTGACCGCCGCCCGCGAGCATGTCCTGGCTCTCGGCCGCGCCGCGCGCGCCGCTGTGCCCGTGCTCGCCGCGCTAACCACTGAGACCAAGAACGCCGCGCTGGCCGCCATGGCCGACGAGCTGCTAGCCCAGCGGGACGCCATCTTCGCCGCCAACCAGCTGGATCTCGACGCCGCCGAGGCGAACGGTGTGACCGGCGCGATGCTCAATCGCCTGAAGGTCGACGAGAAGCGGCTGCAGGGCATGGTTGACGGGCTGCACGCGCTGATCGCCCTGCCCGACCCGGTCGGCGGCGTGGTTGACGGCTGGCGCCGACCCAACGGCCTCGACATCCGCCGCGTGCGCGTGCCGCTCGGGGTCATCGGCATCATCTACGAGTCGCGCCCGAACGTCACCGCCGACGCCGCCGGCCTCTGTCTCAAGTCGGGCAATGTCTGCATTCTGCGTGGCGGCCGCGAGGCGATCAACTCCAACCAGGCCATCACCGCCGCCCTCCGCACCGGCTGCGTGGCCGCGGGCGTCCCCGCCGAGGCGATCAACCTGATCACCAACACCACCCGCGACAGCGCCCTGGCCCTGATGCAGGCCGAAGGCTTCGTCGACTGCCTCATCCCGCGCGGCGGCCACGGCCTGGTCCAGAACATGATCGCCAACGCCAAGGTCCCCTACATCGTCGACGGCGCCGGCGTCTGCCACACCTACCTGCATTCCGCCGCCGACCCGGCCATGGCCACGCGCATCGCGGTCAACGCCAAGTGCAGCTACCCCGCCGTGTGCAACGCGATGGAGACGCTGCTGGTCGACGCCGCCCTGGTCGATGGCTATCTGCCGGGGCTGCTGGACGAGCTACGCGCGAGCGGCGTCGAGCTGCGCGGCGACGAGCGGACCCGCGCGGTGGCGCCCGAGATGGCCGCCGCCACCGAGGAAGACTGGGACACCGAGTACAACGACATGGTCCTCAGCGTCCGCGTGGTCGATGGGCTGGACGACGCGCTGGCCCACATCGCCGCCCACGGCAGCGGGCACAGCGAGGCGATCGTCACCGGCGACCAGCGTGCCGCCCGCCGCTTCACCCACGAGGTGGACGCCGCGGCGGTCTACGTCAACGCCTCGACCCGCTTCACCGACGGCGGCGAGTTCGGCTTTGGCGCGGAGATCGGCATCTCCACCCAGAAGCTCCACGCGCGCGGCCCGCTCGGCCTGGTCGAGCTGACCAGCGTCAAGTACATCATCGAGGGCGACGGCCAAGTCCGCTAAGCCCGCCGGAGGGTGACCGATGGAAGAGACTGCCCTGCGCGCCCAGATCCTGGTCGAGGCGCTGCCGTACATCCGCGCCTTCGCCGACACGACCGTCGTCATCAAGTACGGCGGCGCGGCGATGATCGACCCGGAAATGAAGCGCGCCGTGCTCCAGGACCTGGTTCTCCTGCGCTACGTCGGCATCAAGCCGGTCCTGGTCCATGGCGGCGGGCCGGAGGTCTCCGCGCTGATGCGCCGCCTGGGCCGCGAGCCCGAGTTCCGCGGCGGCCTGCGCGTGACCGACGCCGAGACGATGGAAGTCGCCGAGATGGTCCTCGGCGGGCGGGTCAACAAGGACCTGGTCGACGGCCTGCAGCGCGCCGGCGGTCGCGCCGTCGGCCTCAGCGGCAAGGACGACCGCACCATCCTCGCGCGCAAGATGGTCGAGCACGACGGGCAGCCGGTCGACCTCGGCTTCGTCGGCGAGATCGTCAGCATCAATCCCGACCTGATCGCCATGCTGGTCGAGAGCGGCTACATCCCCGTGCTCTCCAGCGTCGGCGTGGGCGAGGACGGCGCCAGCTACAACATCAACGCCGACCACCTGGCCGGGCGGCTGGCCGCCGAGCTGCAAGCCGCCAAGTTCATCGCCCTGACCGACGTGCCGGGCCTGCTCGAGGACCCGTCCGACGAGTCCACGCTGATCCGCCGCCTCTCTGCCCGTGAGGTCCGCGCGCGGATCGCCGATGGCCGCATCTCCGGCGGCATGATCCCCAAGCTCGAAGGCTGCCTGATGGCCAGCGACGGCGGGGTCGAGCGCGTCCACATCCTCGATGGGCGGCTACCGCACGCGATGATCATGGAGCTGTTCACCGACACCGGCGTGGGCACGCTGATCCAGCGCTAGGCCGGCGGCGGCAGCAGCGCGTTGAGCCGCTCGCGGTAGGCGACGAACGTGGCCAGGTCCATGTCCGGCCGCGGGCGGTCGTCGAGCATCGGCACGTAGCGCCCGCTCGCCAGCAGCTCCGGCACCACCGCCCGCAGCGCCGCGGTCATCTCGTCGTCGCTCAGCCGCAGCCACCGCCGGTCCACCCCGCCCAGCAGCCCGACCTCGGGCAGCCGCCGGCGCACGTCGCGCAGGTCCAGCCCCGCGCCCCACGAGTGCCGCAGGCAGAAGATGTCGACGCCGACCTCGACCAGCAGCGGCAGCAGCAGCTCGACCTGGCCCCAGCTCTCCCACATGACCAACGGGATCTCCAGCTCGCGGGCCACGCCGATCAGCCGCGCATAGTACGGCAGCACGTAGCGGCGGAACATCGCTGGGCCGATGACCGGGCCGTGGTGGCTGGCGATCGGCTCGCTGAAGTGCAGGTAGTCGAAGTCGGCCTGGGCGCGGGCCTGGCGCAGCAGCAGCTCGTGCCGCTCGGCCAGCCGGCCCATGATCGACTCGACCAGCCCAGGTTCGTCGGCCAGGAAGATCGCCAGTGCGTCGAGCGACTGGCCGTCCTCGACGCCGCAGGTCAGCAGCAGGCCGGCGTAGCAGTCGAAGCCGCGCGGCTCGGCGCGCGCTGGGTCGACCGGGCAGGGCAGCGGTGCGGCCTCGGTCGCCGGCGGGTTCAGCGCCAGCCACTCGTCAGCCGCCGCCGGGCTGTCGACGACGCGGCCGAGGCCGACCGTGCCCGCCAGGTCGTAGGTGCCGGGGCCGGTCAGGTGCCAGCGATCGAGCCCGAGCGGCGCGAGCGCGTCCCAGCCGCCCCAGCCCTCGACAATCTCGCCGCGCAGGTCCTCGTACGGCGGCGCGCACTCGCGCCGGCCGTCGCGGTAGGTAGCCAAGAAGCGATCACGGGCGGTCACCATGGTGCTCCGCGCCCGTTATAGCACACGGGCCGCGCCTCCGTGGGGAGACGCGGCCCGTGCTGATTTGGGTGGGTCGGCCGGCGGTTAGGCCTGCTCAACCAGCTTGCTGCCGATCAGGGCGGTGAGCTCGGCCAAGCGCATCGAGTAGCCCCACTCGTTGTCGTACCAGGCGAGGACCTTGAGGGTCCGCGGCGCCTGCACGGCGGTGAACTCGATGTCGACGATCGACGAGCGGTTGTCGCCGATGAAGTCGGAGCTGACCGGGGACTCGTCGCTGATGCCCAGGTACTTGCCGTCGGCGGCGTCGGTGATGGCCTTCTTGACCTCGTCCACGCTGGGCAGGTCCTTCTTGACCTCGACGACCAGGTCGACGACGGAGACGGTGGTCACCGGCACGCGCAGCGAGATGCCGTCGAGCTTGCCCTTAAGGTGCGGCAGGACCAGGCCGATGGCGCGCGCGGCGCCGGTGCTGGTCGGGATGATGTTGGCCGCGCCCGCGCGCGCCCGGCGCATGTCCGAGTGGACCTGGTCCTGGATGCGCTGGTCGTTGGTGTAGGCGTGGACCGTGGTCATCAGACCGTGGTCGATACCCCACAGCTTGTCGATCGCCTGGGCGATCGGCGCGAGGCAGTTGGTCGTGCAGGAGGCGTTCGAGAAGATGTCGTTGTTGACATCGAGGTCGCCGTCATTGACGCCCAGAACGATGGTCTGCACATCGCCCTTGGCCGGCGCCGAGATGATGACCTTCTTCGCCCCCGCGGCGATGTGCGCGGCGGCCGAGTCGCTGTCGGTGAAGAAACCGGTGCACTCGAGAACCACATCAACGCGCATCGAGCGCCACGGCAGCTTGCCCGGCTCGCGCTCGCTGACGATCGCGATCGGCTTCTTCACACCCTCGACCTCCAGCGCCGGGTAGGTCTTGGTGCGGATCTTGACACCATCCTCGACGACGGTCACTTTGCGGCTGAAGCCGCGGTAGTTGGTGTCGTGGCGCAGCAGGTGGGCATTGGTGCCAACCGGCGCCAGGTCGTTGATCGCGACGATCTCAATCTCTTTGCCGTAATGCTCGACGAGCGCGCGGAACGTGATGCGCCCGATGCGACCAAAGCCGTTGATCGCCACGCGAATCTTCTTAGCGGTAGCCATGTCCTGTCCTCTCTCTGGCCTGACTTGGACCTGGCTCACACCTCGTGTCTAGCCTAGGTCTCGCTGCCACCTCTGATTCTACCACGACTACCGCTCTTGACCACCCCTAACGCCCCGATTCCAGCCCGCACAGGGAGGAATCCGGCCCGCTTTGGCCCATCTGCTCGCAGGTGCCATGCTGCCGCCCGGGAGCCCAACCATGCCGACCGCCCCCAACGTCCTGCTCGCCATCGCCGATGACTGGTCCGCGCCCCACGCCGGCGCCTACGGCTGCCCCTGGGTCTCGACCCCGGCCTTCGACCGCGTCGCCGCCGCCGGCCTGCTCTTCACCCGCGCCCACACGCCCGACGCCAAGTGCGCGCCCTCGCGCGCGGCGCTGCTGACCGGGCGCAACCCCTGGCAGCTCGAAGCCGCCGCGAACCACTGGTGCTACTTCCCCGCCCACTACCGCACCTGGCCCGAGGCCCTGCGCGCCGCCGGCCTGCACGTCGGCTTCACCGGCAAGGGCTGGGCCCCGGGCGTGGCCAACGACGCCGAGGGCCAGCCCCGCCAACTCACCGGCCGCCCCTACTACGGCAAGACCATCGACCCGCCCACACCCGACATCGCCCGCAACGACTACGCCGGTAACTTCGCCACCTTCCTCGACGAGGCCCCCGCCGACCAGCCCTGGTTCTTCTGGTACGGCGGCCTGGAGCCCCACCGCCGCTACACCTACGGCTCGGGCACCGAGCTGGGCGGTCGTACCATCGACGAGATCGACCAGGTCCCCGCCTGCTGGCCCGACACTCCCGAGGTGCGCCAGGACATGCTCGACTACGCCTTCGAGGTCGAGCACTTCGACCGCCACCTGGGCCTCATCCTCGACCAGATCGAGGCCGCCGGCCAGCTGGCCAACACGCTGGTCATCGTCACCAGCGACAACGGCTACCCCTTCCCCCACGCCAAGGGCAACACCTACGCCGACGCCTGCCGCGTGCCGCTGGCGATGGCCTGGGCCGAGGGCATCGCCCACCCCGGCCAGGTCCGCGACGAATACGTCAGCCTGATCGACATCGCACCGACGATCGCCGCCACCGGCGGTTTCGACCTGGCCGCGGGCGGCCTGGCGCCGATCACCGGCCAGAGCCTCGCCCCGCTGCTGGCCGCCGCGCCGGACGAGCGGCCGGCGGGCCTGCGCGGCCACGTCCTCCTCGGCCGCGAACGCCACGACGTCGGCCGCCCGCTGGACCAGGGCTACCCCGTGCGCGGCGTGGTCCGCGACGAATGGCTCTACCTGCACAACTACGAGCCCACCCGCTGGCCCGGCTGCAACCCGGAAACCGGCTACTGGGACACCGACAGCAGCCCGACCAAGACCGCCGTCCTGGCCACCCGCCGCGACCCCGCCCAGCGCCACCACTGGCAGGCCTGTTTCGGCATGCGGCCGGCGCACGAGCTCTACGACCTGTCGGCCGACCCCTACTGCATGACCAACCTGGCCGAAACCGAACCCCACGCCGCCCGCCGCGCGGCGATGGACGAGCTGCTGCTGCACGAACTGCTGGCCCAGGAAGACCCGCGCGCCATGGGCCAAGGCCACGTCTTCGACGCGTACCCCTACGCCGACGAGAAGATGCGCGGCTACTACGAGCAATGGGCCGCCGGCACACCCCCGCCCTCGCCCTGGTTCGAGGCCGGCGACGTCGACCCCGACCCAGACTAAGCACACCCGCCGCCTAGGTCCTTCCCCATGTGGCGTGGGCTGATAGCCCGCGACCTCAGACTCGGCCGCAGCGCAGCGAAGGCCGAAACAGGATTGGGCTCT
>DHNJ01000045.1:0-296 GCA_002409445.1 Armatimonadetes bacterium UBA5419
GCGCGCTCAGCGTCTGGTGCCGCGCGGTCGACACGCCCGAGGCCGACCACCCGCCGCGCGTCGGCTACCAGTCCGGCGACGCCACCCCGCGCCTGGCCGCGCCGGGCCCCGGCTGGACCCGCCTCGACTTTGCCCCGGGTGCGCCGGCCACGCTGGTCGTCGACGGCCTGGGCGCGGTCGAGCTGGCCGAGTTGGTCGTGGAGCCGGCGCAATGATGCTCCTGACCCTGCCCGGTGTTGACCTGCAAGCGAGTCTGCTCACGCCCGTGCTGCGTGCGGGCGAGACCGTGGAGGGCA
>DHNJ01000045.1:429-2086 GCA_002409445.1 Armatimonadetes bacterium UBA5419
GGGCGAGACCGTGGAGGGCAGCGTCGAGCTGAACCTGGACGCGGCGACCGCCGTGCGCGGCGTCCGCGCGGAGGTCTTCCAGCGCGAGCTCACCCGCGCCTCCATCCTCTACCGACCGCTGGTCTACCGCATGCCCGTGCCCCGGCTCAGCGGGCGCACGCGCTCGGGCGTGGCCCGCACCGAGCTGCTGGCCGCCGCGCAGCTGCTGCCCGGCGCCGCCACGCTGCCCGCCGGCCGGCAGGTCTGGCACCTGCACCTGCCGCTGCCCGCCAGCGCACTGGCCACCTACAGCGGCCTGGCGGTCGTCGTCGAGCACGAGCTGCTGCTGACCATCGATCTGGCCGATGGCCGGCGCGCGCAGCGCTGGGTTCCGCTGCACCTGTGGACCGCCAGCCCGCCGCTGACCCCGCCCCACCCGGTCGAGGCCGGCACCCACCGCGGCGATCTACAGTTGCGCCTGGCCGTGCGCGACGACACCCTGGACCTCAGCCAGCCTCTGCGCTTCACCTGGCAGGTTGCCAACCCCAGCGAGGTGCGGCTGGGCCGCCTCTTCTTCGAGCTCTGGGCCCGCGAGACCAGCCGCCACATCGCCGCGACCGACGTCAGCGAGTTCCGCGGCGTGCGCCACCGGCTGCGCCTGGCCCAGCGCCCGCAGCAGTCGGGCGAGGTCGAGATGCTCCTCGCACCGAACCTCGCGCCGACGCTCCGTGGGCCGCGGTTCCGCCTCGACTGGCGGATCGAGGCGCGGCTGAACCTTCCCTGGGCTTTGGGGCTCACCGTCTCGGTCCCTCTGACCCTGGTCGACCGCGCCGCGGCCGAACCGAGCGCTCCCGAGGCGGAGAAGGAAGAGCAAAGCAATGAGTGAGCTGCGATTCGGGCTGGTTGGTTGCGGCGGCATGGGCCGCGCGGTCGCCAGCGGCGCGAGCGCGATTGAGGGCTGTCGGGTGACCGCCGTCTGCGACCTGCTCGCCGACCGCTGTGAAGCCGCGAGCGAACAGTTCGGCGCCACCATCACCAACCCGTTCACCGACCTCGTCGCCCGCGACGACGTCGACGTGGTCATCGTCGCCACGCACCCCAGCGCCCACCGCATGGTCGTCGAGGCCGCCGCGGCCGCGGGCAAGCACATCTTCTGCGAGAAGCCACTGGCCGCCAGCCACGACGACGCGCTGGCGATGGTCGAGGCGGTCAACAAGGCCGGCGTGACCGCGATGTGCGGCCAGGTCGTCCGCTGGCACCCGACCCACCGCCGGCTCAAGGACATGGTCGACAACGGCCCGCTCGGTGGCGTGCTGACGATGTACGTCGAGCGCCGCCAGGGCAACTGGGAGGGCCATCCCTCCTGGCGCCTGAGCCTCGAGAAGTCCGGCGGCACGCTGCTGGAAGTCAACGCCCACGAGCTGGACTTCATGCTCTGGCTGGGCGGCCCGGCGAAGACCGTCTACGCCGTCGGCGCCAACCGCATCGAGCGCGCCCAGGACTACCCCGACTTCGCCCACGTCAGCATCACCCACCAGTCCGGCGCGATCAGCGTGCTCTCCTCGTCCAACATCGCCGTGCTCGGCAGCTATGACGGGCGGTTCGACTGCGCTCACGGCTCGGCCGTCGTCGACGCGCTGTTTGGCGGCGAGATCCGCTACGCGCTGCGCAACGGCGA
>DHNJ01000045.1:2274-2670 GCA_002409445.1 Armatimonadetes bacterium UBA5419
GCCGGTGACCGGCGAGGTCCGCGCGCTGGTCGAGGCGATCCGCGCAGGCAAGCCGTCGCCCGTGCCCTTCGAGCAGGCCGCGCACACGGTCGCCGTCGGCCGCGCCGCCTACCGCTCGATCGAGCTCGGCGCGCCGGTCGACCTGTAAGCCACGAGCCACAGACCGAGGGCCACGAGCACCGCTCCGCCGCGTTCGCTGCCGCCCGCGTAGGCAAACCACTGGAGCCAGCAGCCCACGGTCAGGGCCCACAGCGCCCCCGCCAGCACGTCTGGCCGGCCCGCCTCGTCGCGGCCGGCCAGACCGGCGGGTAGCGCACCCTGCGCGGTCCAGACCAACGCCGCCCAGGCCCCGCCGCCACCCGCGCCCGCGGTCAGCGCGCCGAGCCCCCACAACAC
>DHNJ01000199.1:0-228 GCA_002409445.1 Armatimonadetes bacterium UBA5419
TCGCGTCGGCCGGCCCACCGGCCAGCCAGACCCACTGCGCCGCGCCCCAGCCGGCGGCCTCCGCCCCGGGCGGCGGGGTCGGCTGCGCGCCGATCCACTTGCCGCGCCAATCGTCGGGGCCGAGCAGGCCCATCGTCCAGCGCGCCGGCTCGCTCCAGGTGGAGCCGCGGCCCTCCTGGTCCCAGTAGCGCACGCGCCACCAGCACTGGTCGCGGGCGGCCAGCGCGC
>DHNJ01000199.1:436-804 GCA_002409445.1 Armatimonadetes bacterium UBA5419
CCGCCCGCGCAGCAGGCGCTCGCGGCTGCTGGCGACCTGCACCTGCCAGCCGCTCTGGGCCAGCCCGTCCCGGCCCGCGGGCAACTTCCAGCTCAGCCGCGGCTGAGCCACATCCAGGCCCACCGGATTGGTCAAATACTCCGCGCGCAACCCGGTCGGCGCGCCCGGTGCGGCATGAACGGCCGACGGCAACGCCGCGGCCACCGCGGCCAGCAGGAGGGGCAAACAACGAGCCATGACGACACTCCGCGGGCGGTGTTCGCGCCGCGGCACGCGCCTCCTCCCCGGAACGTGGGCGTCAACGGCACGCCCCGACGGGTCGCCTGCCCCGACCGACGCCGGCCCGAACGGAGCGCCGGCTTTGAGCC
>DHNJ01000199.1:1122-4103 GCA_002409445.1 Armatimonadetes bacterium UBA5419
TATCAGCCCACGCCACATGGGGATCTGGTCGGTGGCTGTCCGACTGGCGCCACTGGTCGCCGCGGCTGCGGACAAGAGTGTCCGCGGTCCCGGGCGGGGGCGCTCCTTCTTTGGGCGCCGGCCCCCAAACACCCCCGCCCGCCGGCCTGGGGGGCGCGGCGGGCGGGGGGTTGGCTCAGGCGAGGCTTAGTCTTCCTCGACCGACCAGATGCTGTAGACGTTGTTGTTCGGGTTGGCGCGGATCAGGTCGTCCATCCGCACCGGCTTGACGTGGCCGTCACAGAAGGTGACGTTGGCCGTGTCGAAGTGCGGGAGGCCAGCCTGGCCGAGGGCGGGAATGCCACCGGAGACGCCGGGCACCGGGTTGAAGCTGACGTTCTCCCAGGCGACCTCGAAGTGGTTGTACGAACCCTCGATGAACCAGAGGGTCGAGGCCGGGGCCTGGACGCGCGCGATCGAATGGAAGCGACCGGCGCCGGTGGCGATGCCACCCGCCCAGTAGGCGCAGTTGATCCGGTAGCTACCCCAGTTCTGGCCCGACGCGGGGATGTAGCTGTTCAGCTGGCCCTTGCGGCTGGGGCAGTCGAACAACTGGTTCGACTTGATGTAGGGGTTCAGCACGTCCATCCACTTGTAGGCGGTGCCGGGGGCGGAGTCGCCGTTGACACCCCACCAGGCGCCGAACATCATCTCGTCGTAGTCCTGCACGTACTGCAGAGCGGCCAGACCGATCTGCTTGAGGTTGCTGGAGCAGCTGGACTGGCGAGCCTTCTCCCGGGCCTTGGCGAAGACCGGGAAGAGGATCGCCGCGAGAATGGCGATAATCGCGATAACGACCAGCAACTCGATGAGAGTGAAGCCACGCTTTCGCATGTTTTACGGTTCCTTTCTTTTCGCCGTGGGCTGCGCCCACGGACTACCACGCCGCTCATTGTAACAAGGAGCGGCGTAAGACGCTAACCCTTGCCCCTTAGATGGGCCGCACCAACCCTCCGGCACGAGTCCAGGCGGGTTGGTGCGGCGCGCTGTGTTGAACGCGTTTAGTCGTCCTGCACGGTCCAGACGGAGTAGACGTTGTTCGCGTTGGCGCGGACGAGGTCGTCCATCCGCAGCGGCTTGACGTGGCCGTCGCAGAAGACGACGTTGGCCGTGTCGAAGTGGGGCAGGCCGGCCTGCGCCAGGCTCGGGATGCCGCCGGTGACCGCCGGGGCCGGGTTGGCCGCGACGTTCTCCCAGGCCACCTCGAAGTGGTTGTTGCAGCCTTCGGTGACCCAAATGGTCCCCGCCGGGACCTGGACCGCGCCGATCGAGTGCCAGCGGGCCGCGCCGGTCGCGTTGCCGCCGCCCCAGTAGGCGCAGTTGATGCGGTAGCTACCGTAGTTGTTGCCCGTCGCGGGGATGTACGAGGGGAACTTGTTCTTCTGGCTGGGGCAGTCGTACAGTTGGTTGGACTTCACATACGGCTGGATCATGTCCATCCACTTCCAGTTGACGCCCGCCACGGACGGTCCATTGACGGTGCCCAGCCAGCCGCCGAACATCATCTCGTCGTGGTCCTGGATGTACTGCAGCGCGGCCAGGCCGATCTGCTTGAGGTTGCTGGAGCAACTGGACTGGCGAGCCTTCTCCCGGGCCTTGGCGAAGACCGGGAAGAGGATCGCCGCGAGAATGGCGATAATCGCGATGACGACCAGCAGCTCGATGAGCGTGAAAGCACGCTTTCGCATGATGGACACTTCCTTTCGTTAGGTGCCTGGTGGCACCCTTACACATCAGTGTGCGCGATCGCGTGGCAAGCCGTTATGGCCCCGCCGTGCGATCCGGTGCGCGTCGTCCGTGGGATGCTCGATCCGCGACGGACAGGTCGGCGCCGATCAGTGACGCCTACCTAGTAGCATAGCGACTCGGCGCCCAAAACGCTAGTAGATTCCCCGTTACGCGGCGCTAACAGGACGCTAACTTGCGCCAAACAAGGCCTTGACGGAAATCGCCGATCTGGCCGCCACTCTTGACGCCCGCTACCAGGGGTCCTAGCCTAACCATGGGGGGTGGGCGAGGAGGGTACGCATGACTCGTTGGTTGGCGGCGCTGTTGGCCATGGCCCTGTCCGCCGGGGCGCAGAACTTCACCTTCTGGCAGATGTCGGACCTGCACTCGCCACTGGCCCCCAGCGGGGTGACCATCGCCGCCGCGCGCGACCTGGCGGCGACCGGCGTGGGCCAGACCGGCGTGCCCGCGTTCCTCCTGGTCACCGGCGACCTGACCGAGTTTGGCTGGGGCGAGGGCGGCGCGACGCTCGAGGGCTGGTTCGCCGATTGGCCGACGCCGGTCTACATGGTCCCGGGCAACCACGACACCGTCTGGTGGCCGATGCGCCACACGCTGCAGAGCTGGGCCCAAGGCCTGCCTTGGTCGTTCGACCATGACGGCTGCCACTTCATCGGCCTCGACTCCAGCGGCCGCCAAGACCCGCGGCCCGGGTTCAGTGTCGAGGAGCTGGCCTGGCTGGCCGCCGACCTCGAACGCGTCGGCCCGCAGACGCCCGTCTTCATCGCCTTCCACCACCCCCTCCAGGGCACCGAGTGGGCCAGTTCTTACGACTATGAGCGGCTGCTGGCGATCATCCGCCCGTACAACGTCGTGCTGATGATGGTCGGCCACGGGCACAACGCGGTCCACCTACGCACCGGCGACTACGACCTGGTCGAGGGTGGCTCGACCTTCGACAACGGCGCCGACCCGCGCCACCACGGCCACTCGGGCTTCAACATCATCGAGGTCCGCGACGGCCAGCTGAAGGTCAGCTACAAGCTCAACACCGACACCACGCCCAGCCGCGTGCTGCTCGAAAAGTCGCTCGCCCCGCGGCCGGTCGTGCCGGCGCTGGCCTTCACCAGCCCGACGACCGCCGAGGTCGCGCGCGGGCCGCTGGCCGTGCAGGTCGCGCTGCCCGCCGGCGCGACCGCGGCCTTCGTGCGCCT
>DHNJ01000032.1:0-316 GCA_002409445.1 Armatimonadetes bacterium UBA5419
CGATGTACGGCGGCACGCGCTAGCGGCAGCCGGCGGCCGCGGGGGCCGTCCGCTAGCCCGCGTCCCAACGCAGCCCGCGCCCCGTCAGCCGAAGCTGGCGGGGCGCGGTGCTTTGGGTAACGCTGCTACTAGACGCCGCGGCGCGCGAGCCGCTGGGTCTCGGGGATGTCGGTGATGTTGATGCCGACCATCGCCTCGCCCAGGCCGCGGCTGACCTCCAGAACCTTCGCGGGTTCGTCGTAGTGCGCGGCGGCCGTGACGATCGCCTTCGCGCGCTGCGCCGGGTCGCCGCTCTTGAAGATGCCCGAGCCGACGA
>DHNJ01000032.1:464-36510 GCA_002409445.1 Armatimonadetes bacterium UBA5419
CTCGGCGCCGAGCTGGCGCATCAGCGACGCGTCCGCCGGCGTCGCGACGCCGCCCGCCGAGAAGTTCGGCACCGGCAGCTTGCCGGTCTCGGCCACCGAGCGAACGAGGTCGAAGGGCGCGCCCAAGTCGCGCGACTCGGTCATCAACTGCTCGGTCGACAGCGTCGTCAGGCGGCGGATACCATCAACGACGGAGCGCATGTGCCGCACCGCCTCGACGATGTCGCCACTGCCGGCCTCGCCCTTCGTGCGGATCATCGCCGCGCCCTCGCCGATGCGCCGCAGCGCCTCGCCCAGGTTGCGGCAGCCGCAGACGAACGGCACGCGGAAATCGTGCTTGTAGACGTGGAAGTCCTCGTCGGCCATCGTCAAGACTTCGCTCTCGTCGATGCAGTCGATGCCGAGCTCCTGCAGGATCTGCGCCTCGGCGAAGTGGCCGATGCGGCACTTGGCCATGACCGGGATGTCCACCGCGGCCATAATCGAGGCGATCATCTCGGGGTCGCTCATCCTCGACACACCGCCCTGCACGCGAATGTCCGCGGGGACCCGCTCCAGCGCCATCACGGCCACCGCGCCCGCGTCCTCGGCGATCCGCGCATGCTCGACCGTGACCACATCCATGATCACGCCGCCGCGCAATTCCTCCATGAGGGCGATCTTCTCCGCCCAGGTGTACTCGCGGCCCGGCTCAATCTTGCCCGCACCCGGTTTGCGCTCACTCACCGCTCTACCTCCACTCCCCGCACATCGGCTGGTCACCCCTGCTTGCCAGCCGTTGACCCAATTGTAACCCCGGATCCACGGTCTACCGGGACTTAGATCTCCTGGCGGCCTGCCAAGGCCCGTTCCAGCGTCGTCCGATCGGCATAGTTGAGGTCGCCACCGACCGGTAGACCCATGGCTGGCCGGGTCAGCCGTGCCCCGCTGCTGCGCAGCAACCGCGCCAGATAGCCCGAGGTTAGGTCGCCTTCGGGCGTCGGGTTGAGCGCTAGAATGACCTCGCTCACGCCACCCTCAGCCAGCCGCGCCTGCAGGCCGCTAATGGTCAGGTCGTCGGCCTGAACCCCGTCGGCTGGCGAGATGAGGCCGCCCAGCACGTGGTAGCGCCCGCGGAAGCCCTCGGTGTTCTCGATGGCTAGCAGGTCACGCGCGTCGGCGACGACACAGAGCACCGACTCGTCGCGCCGCGTGTCGTCGCACAGGAGGCAGGCACCACCTTCGGTGAAGTAGCCGCAGCGCGGACAGACGCCGACCTGCTCGACCGCCTCGCCCAGTGTCTCGGCTAGCGCCATAACGCGTTCCGGCGGTTCGCGCAGCAGCCAGAGGGCTAGGCGCTGGGCGGACTTCGGCCCGATGCCGGGCAGCCGCTCCAGCGAGTCGATCAGCCGCGTGACCACGCGGGGGAAGCCGGCCACGGCTAGAGCAGACCCTTGGGGATCGGCAGGCCTTCGGTGATCTCCTCCATCGCCGCCGCCGCGCGCCGGTCCACCTCGGCCAGCGCGGCCTGCAGCGCGGCGAGCACCGCGTCCTGCAGCAGCTCGCTGTCCTCCGCGTCCAAGCCCAGCTTGGCGCCATCAATCTGCACGTCGAGCACCTCTTTGGTCCCCGAGAAGCTGCAGACGACCAGCCCGCCACCGGCCTCGCCGCGGATCTCCAGGGCCGCCAACTCCTCCTGGATCTGCGCCGCGCGAGCCTGTGCCTCTTGCGCCTTCTTCATCAGCGCGCCCAAGTTGCCCAGATTACCTAGCATCCTCGTCTCCTTGCTTGCTCGGGCGCCGCTCGACGCTCGCCCCGGGGAAAACCTCCAACGCCAGCCGCGTGGCGCGCTCCAACTCGGTCGGTTGCGGCGGTGCGGGTGCCGCCGGCGGCTCGCCGACCTCTGGCCGCACCTCGACCGGACGGCCAAGCAGCTCGGTGAACAGGTCGTTGACCCGCCGCACCGGCCGCCCGCGCAGGCACAACTCGACCGCGCCCTCGCGGTCGCCGAAGTTGACGACGATCGTTTGGCCTTCGATCCGCGCCGGCGGCGAGTTCTGGTAGTGCGCCGCGTAAACGGAATACTGGGCCTCTAGCTCGGCCATCAGCGCCGGCCAGCGCGCGCTGACGGCCTCTAGGGTTAACGCCTCATCGGCCGCCAACGGTTCAACCGCCGAGGTGCGCGCTGCTGCGGGCTCCCGCTCAGGCGGTGCGGTGGGTTCGGGCGCCGGTGGCGCCGCCACCCGCTCGGGATCGCGGACGATACGTCGGGGCGGTGGGGGCACCACCTCGTCGCAACGCGGCCGTGGCCGCTCGGGCGCGGCCGGAGCGGCGGCGGCGGCCGCGGGCGTGAGCGGCACGCTCGCCGGCGGTAACTCCAGCGCCAGTTCCAGCAGCGTCACTTCGAGCAGGATCCTCGGCTGGCTGTGCCAGCGCAGGTCGCGATCGGCGCTGGCGAGGCCTTCGGTGATGGCCATCAGCCGCTCCGGCGCGAACGCTTCCGCCTGCGCCTCGACACGCGCGCGTACGTCCGGCGGCAGGGCCTCCAGGGCCTCCGGTGCCGCGTTCAGCCGCGCGAGCAACAACAGGCGGCAATGCTGCTGCGCCTGGTCGACGATCAGCTGCGGGTCCCGGCCGGCGTCGAGCAGTTCATTCAGCCACTCCAGCACGGCCGCCGCGTCGCTGTCCAGTAGCGCCTGCCCCAGCGCGAGCCGCGTGTCCGCGTCCAGCGTGCCCAGGACCTGCTCAACGTGCTCGGCGGTGATCCGCTCGCCCGCATACGCGACGATCTGGTCCAGGAGGCTCAGCGCATCACGCAGACTGCCGTCGGCGGCGCGCGCGACGACCCGCAGCGCCGCCGCGTCGGCGTCGAACCCCTCCTCTGTGACGACCTCCTCCAGCCGTGCGACGATCGTCGGCACCCCCACCCGCCGGAAGTCGAGCCGTTGGCAGCGGCTGAGGATGGTCAGCGGCAGCTTGTGCGCCTCGGTCGTCGCCATGATGAACATCGCGTGCGCCGGCGGCTCTTCGAGCGTCTTGAGGAACGCCTCGAACCCGTGGGAGGTGATCTGGTGGGCCTCGTCCAGGATATAGACCTTCATCCGCCCGTCGGAGGGCACAAACTGCACATCCTCGCGTAGCAGGCGGATGTCGTCGATCGAGCGGTGGCTAGCAGCGTCGATCTCGCGCACGGCCATGCTTGAACCCGCCGCAATGCGCCGGCAGCTCTCGCACTCATCGCACGGCCCCGCGGTCATCCCCTGCTCGCAGTTCAGCGCCTTGGCCAGCAACCGCGCGACGGTCGTCTTGCCCACCCCGCGCGGCCCCGTGAACAAATACGCCTGCCCCACCCGCCCTGCCGCCAAAGCGTTCTGCAGCGTACGCGTGATGTGCTCCTGACCATAAACCTGGTCAAACCGCTGCGGGCGATACTGGCGAAACAGGCTGACGTGCGACATCGTGACCCCACCCCTATTGTGCCGCAGGCCGGCCCGGGCGGCAAGCGCGGCCTACCCCTCCGGTGCCCAGGACCAGAGGTGCGAGGTGCTGACGAACCAGAGGCGGCCGGCGGTCCAGGCGCCACCGCAGGAGATGGGGACGGGCGGCTCGGCGACGGGCGTGAGTTCGCCGGTGGCGGGGTCGAGGCGGGTGATGCGGTTGGTGAAGAGGACATAGACAGTGCCATCGTCGGCCTCGACGAAGGGCAACGGACCCTGGCCGCCAGCCATCGGGCCGAGGTCACCGGTCTCGCGCGACCAGACCAGCTCGCGGGTGGTTGGGTTGAAGCAGAAGAAGGTGCGCAGGTCGGCGAAGCCGTAGACAGCTTCGTTGGAGGCGGCCCAGAGCGCGTGGTAGGCCCGGGCACCGGGAATGACCGGCGCGTGCCACTCGATCTCGCCGCGCGCCGGGTCGAAGAGGTACAGTTCGCCCTGCTCGGCACGGACCTCGCCACCGGTACCTGGGTTCACGCCGGCGCCACCGAGGATCATCGTGCTGGGCAGTTGGACCAGGCTCAGCGTCGACAACTCGGGCAGCAGTTGCTCGTGTGTCAGCAGCTTCGAGGTGCCGAGCGCGCGGTCCCAGACCAGCAAGCCGCCACCGGTATGGCCGTAGCCCGGTGTGCCGGCGAGGACGGTCCACATGCCATCGCGGGTGACCAGCAGCGCGTGGGGGCGGTTGATGGTCGGCTCGCTGCCGGCCAGCCAGTGCGGGTTGGCGAGCTGGTCGACCTGGGTACGGGTGATGGGTTCGCGTGGGTCCCACTCCAGCAGCCAGCCGCCGGGGTAGCCGCCGTAGAAGACGGTGTTCTCGGCCGCGGCGACGGTGTTGAACTGCCCGAATGCCCAGTGGTCCTCCATGGTCTCGGTCCCGGGGTCGTAAATCCACTGGCGCATGGGGAACATGCCGCCGCCGGTCAGCCGGCCGTCGGGGCCGGTGATGACCGACATCAGGTGCGCGCCATCGGTGTCGTAGTCGAGCGGCACGGTCTGCTGGGTGCCGGCGGCGTCGGTCCAAAGCAGTTGCTTGGCGATCAGGTCTAGGCTGTTGGCGCGGCCGCCACCGGCCACTGGACGCCAGAATAGGCCCTGGGAGCCGGCGATGTACGGCTTCAGCCGGCGCTCGCCACGGGCGGCCAGGTCGCGCCGCTGGCCCTGGTACAGCTCGAACCAGGCGTCGTTGTCGGCCCCGCCTGCCCGCCCGTAGACGCGGCCGTCCTCGTCCCGTTCGACGCGAGCCAGACCGGGTTTGCGCTCAGCGGGGGCGAGGACCGCATGCGCCACGCCGCTTGCCGGATCGAGCGCGATGACTTGACACAGCGTGTTACCGAT
This sequence comes from Armatimonadetes bacterium UBA5419, assembly GCA_002409445.1. Classification (GTDB taxonomy): domain Bacteria; phylum Armatimonadota; class UBA10988; order UBA10988; family UBA10988; genus UBA10988. The sequence goes on from DHNJ01000032.1 coordinate 5,273, forward strand.
GCCGATGTAGACCCAGCCGGCGTCGTCGCAGGCCAGTTCGCGCGGGTATTGAGCCCAGTTTTCCGTGTTGACGGAGCCGAACTGGCGGAACTCACCGCTGTCGGGGTCGTAACTGACGACGCCACTGCCTGGGTAAGCTGCCATCCAGATGCGCCCGTCATCGTCCTCGGTAAACGCCATGGCCGAGCGTCGGCCGGTCTCGTGGTCGAAGGTGAAGGCTTTGGTGCGCGGGTCAAACTCGACGAAATGGGAGCCAAAGTGAGTGTAGAAGCTGCCGCGCGAGGACAGCAGACTGGCGAACGGCGAGTCGCCGGCTGGGTCGAAGGGCAATGGCAGGACCTCGTGTGCGCCGGTGGCGAGGTCGACCCACAGCAAGCCGTAGCCGCCGCGGTGATCCATGAGCCAGGAGAGCAGGACGTCGCGACCCTCGCCGTCGACGGTGCAGACGGTGCCGCGCGGATGGCTGTAGGGCACGGCGACGCCATGGTCACGGAAACCACCGGGATGTTCCACGCTGGGCGCGGCCGCTGCGGCAAGGGCAAGCAGAAGCACTGAGCCAACAGTCAGCGTGCGGCGCATGGCGATCTCCGCTAGCTCAGTTGGCCCGTGGCCGGCCGACTCCTGCGCTACCCCAACAGCCACGGGCCCCGCCACGGTTGGTGACGGGGCCCGCGGGTGGTACGGTCGTCGCTACTTGGTGGGATCGGGCTCGATGCCGCGGAAGGCGTCGAACTTGAGCCACTTGACGTGACCGTCGATGAACGCTGCGTTGACACCGTCGGTGTGGTTGGCACCCGGCCGGCCACGGTCGATCACGCCGTTCCAGTTCCAGCCATTGACCGCCCAGTTACCTTCCGTGAAGGCGACGCGGTTGGCTGGCTCGATGATCGAGCCCAGCGTCAGGCCGTTGGCCATCAGTTGCTCGGACCACATGTAGTTGAACCCGGGATCCGGATTCGTGCGCGGCGGCTGAGGGGCCTTGTAGTCCTGGTTGAACCCGCCCGTGTAGCTAGGGCAGACGAACAGCTGACGGCTCTTCATGTAAGGCTGCAGGACGTCCCAGTACGGCATCGTGTTGGCGCCACCGTAGGGGATCTGGAAGTAGCGCTCGTCGTAGTCCTGGACGTACTGCAGGGTGGCCAGCATGATCTGCTTCTCGTTGCTAGCACAGCTGGTCTGGCGGGCCTTCTCGCGGGCCTTGGCGAACACCGGGAAGAGGATCGCGGCGAGAATCGCGATGATGGCGATCACCACCAACAACTCAATCAGGGTGAACGCGCGTCGGGTACGATGCATGGACACTCAACTCCTTCTCATCGGTCGGGCAACACCGACCTCTCCCCATCCTACTCCCGCTGCCACGGATTCGCGGCAACAAACGGTAAACAAACCGCGGAGTCGGCACCGAACCTACGGATGACCGCCCGTCTCGAGGGCTTTGAGCAGGTGGATGGCGGTCCACGCGATGAAGGCGGACGCGGGGAGCGTAAGGATCCAGGCCCAGACGACGTTGGCGACGACCTTCCATTTGACCATGGCGATGTTGCGGGTCAGACCCACGCCCATGATGGTCGAGGAGACGGTATGCGTAGTCGAGATCGGTGCGCCCATCGCGCTCGCGCCGAGGATGACGACCGATGCGCTCAACTCTGCGGCGCAGCCGTGGATCGGCTGGAGTTCCATGATGTTGCGGCCAAGGGTCTTGATGATGCGCCAACCGCCGGCACCCGACCCGAGGCCCATAGCGGTAGCGCAGCTGATCTTGACCCAGAGCGGTACGGTGAACTCGGTCGCCATTGCCCCGCCTGCCGACAGCGCTGCGCCGCTCGCCAGGGCCATGGCGATGATGCCCATTGTCTTCTGGCCGTCGTTTGAACCATGCCCAAACGCCATCAGCCCGGCGGTCAGGATCTGGACGTGGCGGAAGGTCCGGTTAACCTTCTGTGGTGGCTTCTGGCCAAAGATCCAGAGGAAGGCGATCATGGTGATCGCTGCGGCCGTGACGCCGATCAGTGGGCTCAGTAGCAAGCCCCAGAAGACTCGCGTGATGCCCTCGAGGTGCAGCAACTCATGCCCGCGGAAGCCGACCACGGCGCCGATAATGCCGCCGACCAAGGCATGCGTTGAACTGGTTGGCAGGCCCAGCAGCCAGGTGATGAGGTCCCAGATGATCGCACCAAGGAGCGCGGAGATGACGACCGCACCGGTGATGTAAGCGGGATCCACGAGACCCTTGCCCATGGTCGCGGCGACCGCGGTCGAACTCAGTGCGCCGAGGAAGTTCAGCGAGGCACACAGGATGACCGCAGCCCGGATGGAGAGCGCGCGGGTCAAGACCGTCGTGGCGATCGCGTTGGCCGCGTCGTGGAAGCCGTTGACGTACTCGAACGCCAAGCCGAGGACAACGACTGCGATTACCCAGTTATCCATCGTGGTGGGCCCCCGGGGCTAGGAGTTCTTGACCAGGGCGCCCTCGATGGACGAGGCCACGTCCTCGCAGCAGTCGACGGCCTCTTCCAGGTGGTCGTAGAGTTCCTTCCACTTGATCACCTCGACCGCGTCGGTCTCGGTGCTGAAGAGGTTGGCCAGCGCCTGCTTGACCACGCGGTCGGCTTCGTTTTCGATGGCGTTGATGGCGGCGATCTGTGGCGCCTTGGCCTCGCGCAGGTGCAGGATGGTTCCGCACAAGTCGTGCATCGCCTCGGTTGCCTGAACCAGCAGCTCTCCGAGCCGGACCGCGCCAGGCGGGATGGTTCGTGGCCGAAACAGCGCCAGCCGATCGGTCGCGGCGCGCGTTTGGTCGACGACTTCGTCAAGTGCTTGGGTTAGGTCCATGATGTCGGCACGGTCGAACATGATCGGCGTGACGAAGGTCTCGTTCAGCCGCCGCACGCTCTCGTGCCGCAGGTCGTCGACGGCCTCCTCGATCGCGCCGACCGGCTCCACTGCTTCCAGCGCGTTCAACTCGCCAGCCAGCGTCGAGGCTAGGATCTTCGCAGCCTCGACCGCATGCCGACTCATCGCCTCGAAGACGACGAAGAAGTCCTCCTCCTTGGGCAGAAAGAAGTGCATGAATCGCTGAATGCTGCCTGCTACGCCTCGCGCCATCGCCCGCAACCTCTGTTAGCGTTTCGTTAGACTTGTGTTAGGACAAGCCGCGGGCATTGTACTACCGATATGCGGGAATGGGCGAACCGACCGTTGCCTAGAGCAGTGGAGCGAGGTCTGTGTGGCCGAAGCGAAGGGCCCAGGCGCGGGGGGTCAGGTCGCCGGCGAGGTCGCGGACGTCGCGTCGTGCACCGTGCGCGAGGAGGAGCTCGGTGGCGGGCTGACTGCCGCGCATCGCGGCGATGTGCAGCGGGTAATGGCCGTAGCCTGAGCGGAGGTTAGCGTCGGCGCCGAGCTCGAGCAACAGTTTCACAGCGTCCAGCTTGCCCCGTTCGATTGCCAGGTGCAGCGGGCCGCCGCTGGTCAGCAGATCGTTGGCTGAGCCACGGTGGTTGAGCAGAGCTGGCGCCCGCGAGGCGACCGCGCGCAGCGTGTCGAGATCGCCAGCCGCGGCGGCCTGACACAACTCGGTCGCCGGGTCGAAGCGGACGAGGTACCGGGCGACGGCCTGGCGGCGGCGGTCGGCCGCGGCCCACCGTGCCGGGCTGTTGTCGTGGACGGCATCGCAGGCGGTCGGGTCGGCGCCATGCTCAACCAGCCAGCGCGCGAGTGGCACCGTCGAGGCCAAGTGTAGTGGCTGGGCACCCAGCGGACCGGCGGCGGAGACCAGGGTCGGGTCCGCGGCTACCAGTCCACGCAGTTTCTCGAAGTCGCCGAGCGCCGCCGCGGCGTGGACGGAGATCGGTGCCCCGTGCTCCAACAAGCAGCCGACGACATCATCGTGCCCGCAAGCGACGGCGATACACAGCGGCGACCAGAGCCCATCGCGCGCCGCCGTGGGGCGCGCGCCCGCCTCGATGAGCAACGCCACGACTTCCGCCTGGCCGTACTCGCAGGCAGCGAGCAGAATCGGCGCGAGAGCCTCGGCGCGCTCGTCAGGGTCGGCCGCCAGGAACTGCTGGTTGGCATGCAGCAACTCGGCCACGCCCTGCGCATCGTCCGCTAGCGTGGCGTCGAAAACAAGTTGGAGATCGTCCTGCAGCGTGGTTCCGCTCCGCTACCAGGTATTGTGGCACAGCGAGCGGCGGATGTTAGGTGAAGGTTAGGGATAAGTCGCCCTCGCTGCTTGGCCCTGCTATCATCGTCGCGAATGGAGGCCAACCGTGCCCACCTCGACGCCCTGGGTCTGGACCGATCAGCCGCTGCCACCGTACAACCGCTTCGTGCGCTTCCGTGCCACGGTGGGCTACGACGGTGGCCCGTTCGTCCTGCATCTGACCGCCGACACCCGTTATCAGATCTGGGTCAACGGCCGGCTGCTGGGTATGGGCCCGGTCCGCGCCTGGCCCAACCACTGGCGGTACGACTCGTATGATCTCGGCGCGGATCTGCGCCGCGGCGAGAACGTCATCGCGGTTGAGGTCAATCACTGGGGCATCTCGACCTTCCAGAGCCTCCACGGCCCCGCCGGACTCCTGGCCTGGGCCGAGCCGGGAGTCGCGCTCGACTGGCGCTGCGCGCTCAACCCGGCGCCCGCTGCCCTGACGCCGCGCATCTCCTGTCAGTTGGCCTGGGAGGAGCAGTACGACGCGCGCGTGGCGGAGCCCTGGCAGGCGCCGGGGTTTGACGACTCGCGCTGGGCGCCGGCCGTGCCCGCGCCCGAGGCGGGTGAGTTCCACCGCAACCTGGAGCCCCGCGGCATCCCCTTCCTCACCGAGGAGCAGGTCCTGCCCCGCCGGTTGGTCTCGGCCGAGGCCGTGCGCGGCGGCGGCTGGCGGGCGACGGTCGACGTGAAGGAACTGATCCTCCCCCACGACCGCAGCGCCAACATGATCTACGCCCACGCCTACCTGGCGACGCAGATCTACAGCCCCGACGCCCACGATGTGACCGTCCGCTCGGTACACAAGTGGCCGGCTGGCTGGCTGGTCAACGGGCGGCCGCTGGAGGATCGGCGCGCGCGGCTGCACGCGGGGTGGAACAGTCTCCTCATCAGCCTGCGCTCCACCTTCCACGTGCCCGAGGTCGACATCTGGATTCCGGAGCTGCCGGCGGACACCAAGCTGAGTGCCACCGGCGCCGATGGCGGGCCGGCCTGGGCGGTCTGTGGACCGTTCGGGTTGGGCAAGGCGGACGAGTTCCCGATCTATCACGACAAGGACGACTCGCTGGCGATCACCGCGCCACTCGTGCCTGAGGCGACGTGCGCGGTCGGCGAGGCGCTGTGGGCCGCGGGCGACGCGACCGCGGCCATCGACCAGCCCTGGTGGCAGCCTGTGCCCGCGCACTGCCTGCCGCCGGTCGATGTCTTCACGCAGGCCTACACCGACGAGGTCATCGGCGCGGTCGCGCAGCCCGACGCCGCGGGCCTGGTCTCCGGCGCCGAGTGGGTGACGCTCGAGCCGCCAGCCGAGGGCGATCTGCGGTTGCTGTTCGACTTCGGGCCGGAGCTGGTGGGCTACCACGCCTTCGAGGTTGACGCGCCCGCGGGCACGATCCTGGACTGGCACAACTTCGAGTTCATCCAGCCCGACGGCCGCTACAACCTGGCCGAGGGCATGAACAACAGCTTCCGCTACACCTGCGCCGAGGGCGCGCAGAGCTATCGCACGCTACTGCGGCGGGGGTTCTCCTACAGCTACCTGATCGTGCGCAACATGACCGCACCGATCAAGATCCGTGGCCTGCACGTGGTCAACGCGACCTACCCGCAGGCCAACCGCGGCAGCTTCGCCAGCTCCGACGCGCAGCTCGACCGCATCTGGTCGATCGGCGCGCGGTCGATGCGCATCTGTGCCGAGGACACCTACACCGACTGCCCGACCTACGAACAGACCCACTGGGTCGGGGACGCACGGAACGAGGCGCTCGTCGACTACGTGGTCAACGGCGACGGCCGGCTCTGGTTCCGCTGCCTGCAGCAGGTCGGCGACAGTCTGGAGCGCTCGCCCGTCATCGAGAGCCACGTACCCTCCGGCTGGCAGAATCTGTTGCCGACCTTCTGCTTCCTCTGGATGCGCTCGTGCTGCGAGTACTACCAGTTCACCGGCGACCAAGAGGGCTTCTTGACGCTGCTGGACTACGTCGACCGCAACATCGACGGCATCGCGGCCAACACGCACGAGAACGGCCTGTTCGGGCTGCCGCGGGCGTGGAACATGTTCGACTGGGCAGCCATGGACTGCCCCTCGCGCGGGCTGATCACGCACCTGCAGTGCAACGCGGTGCTGTCGCTGCGGCAATGCGCCGAGGCGGCCGCTAGCGTGGGCCAGACCGAGCGCGCGGTGCGCTGGTCGCAGCTGGCCGAGGTGCTCGTCGCGGGCGCTAACCGCCACCTGTGGGTCGAGGAGCGGAACGCCTACACCGACTGCGCGCGCGTCTCGCACAGCTTCGACGTCATCCTCGGCCGGCGTGAGCACCTTGAGCTGAGCGAGGTCTTCAGCCAGCAGACGCAGACCGTCGCCTACATCTCCGGCATCGCCACGGGCGAGCGGGGTGAGCTGTGCCGCCAACACATGCACCAGCCGCCGGCCGATTTCGTCCACGCGGGCAGCCCCTACTTCGAGTTCTTCCTGCTGGAGGCGTACCAGCGGGAGGGACTGGACGCCGAGCTGGTCGACACGATCCGGCGCGACTGGGGCTTCATGGCCGACATGGGCGCGATGACGTTCTGGGAGATGTGGTCCGGCCATGCGGGCCGGCTGACGCGCAGCCATTGCCACGGGTGGTCGGCGGCGCCGACCTTCTTCCTGCTGACGTGGGTGCTCGGCGTGCGGCCGGGCGGGCCTGGCTTCGCGCCGTGCCTCATCGAGCCGCACCCCGGCGGCCTGCGCTGGGCGCGCGGGACGATGCCCACGCCGCTAGGTGTGGTCGAGGTGCAGTGGGAGGATGAACCGGGGCAGCCGTTCGTCATGCGCGTGCGCGCGCCGGTGGGGCTCGAGCTGGACGTCCGGCTACCGCGCGAGGGCGCCTGGGAGCTGCTGACCTAGTAGGCAAAGAGGGCGGAGAGCGGGCCGATAAGCCGGTTTCTGTCGTGGACGGTCATCTCTCTGGGACGGCCGTTACCGACCGCCTCGTGCACCCTACCCGGGGAATCGGCGGGCCGCGTCATCTTCCCCTGTCTGGGCTTGCACCGAACGGGGCTTGCCTAGCACAGCCGGTCGCCCGGCCGTCTGGTGGGCTCTTACCCCACCCTTTCACCCTTACTGCCCTAGCCAAGCTAGCGCAGCGGTCTACTCTCTGTGGCGCTTTCCGTCAGGTCGCCCTGCCTGGCCGTTAGCCAGCGTCCTTGCCCTCTGGTGACCGGACTTTCCTCCGAAGCTGTGCCCGAGGGCACACTCCGGCGACCGTCTAGCCCGCTCTCCGCGCGCCCATTATACTGCCCGCGCGCCAGTAGGCCGACTACGGCTCGCCACGGACGACCATGTCGTCGAGGTAGAGCACCATCTCCTCCGCGCCGGCCGGTGTGATCACCACCCGGTCCAGGCGCCGCCACGCGGCGTCGGCCAGCGACGACACACGCTCCTCAACCACGGCCCCTGCGGCGTCGCGCACTCTCAACGAGACCTCCGCACCGGCGACGCCGAGCGGCACGGTCACCTCGAAGTGGTACCAGGCGCCGGCCTGCCACGTCGCGCCGGCGTCGGCTCGCCAGCGCAACGCGGAGATGAGTTGGTTGTTCGGCAGGTCCTCGCGCAGGTCCAAGCTGAGGCCCGCGCCGGGCTCCAGGCGGAAGGCGAAGGCGACGCGCGCCGTGCCGGTGCGTAGGTCGGCCTGGTAGGTCAGGTACGGGTAGAACGGCCGCGCGAGGCCGGGTGTCCGGCGCAGCCGCAGGCTCTGCGTGCCGCTGGCCGCCGTGGCGTCGCTGATGCGGATCAGTGCCCCGGCCGCGGCGCTCTCGCCGTGCGCGGCAAGGTTGGCCGGCAGCTCACCTGGTGCGTTGCGCTCGAAGCCCTCGTTCAGCGGCGGTCGAGGGATGGCTTCCACCGTGGGCAGCGTCATCGCCGCCAAAGGGTGCGGGCTAGCCAGCGGCGGACGCTCAGCCAGCGCGGTCCAGGGCGCCCGCGGCCCCGCCAGCTCCGCCGCCGCCGCGGGGAAGCCGGCCTCGCCCGGCGCCGACCCGAGGCTGTTGTCGCCCCAGATCTGGTCACCTTCGGCGCACTGGTTGTAGCGGATCAGCTGCTCCTCGCAGGTGTGCAGCACGTTGTCGGCGACCTCGAAGGCGCGGCTGCCCTCGTCGAAGAAGATGCAGTTGTTCGGCGCGCGCCCAGCGAACGGCCCGCGGGCGATGCTGTGGAAGTGGTTGCCGCGTAGGCTCGTGCCGGGCTGCCAGCCGAGGCTGTAGAAGGCGCCACCGTCGGCCAGCCACTGCATGGCGTGGTGGACATGGTTGTAGTTGATCGCGTTCTCGCGCTGTGGCGAAGCGTTCGAGTCCCAGGCCCAACCCGCGGAGATGCCGCTGTAGGGCCAGCGCTCGACGAGGTTGTGGGCGATCAGGTTGCGCTGGCCGAAGCCCAGCCAGATGCCGACCGCCGAATAGTGCAGTAACCCGCCGTCGCGCAGGACGTTGTCGACGACTTCGTTGCCGACAGGGAGCGCCGGCTCTTCTGCTTGCCGCCGGGTCGTGCCCAGTAGGACGCCGCCGCCGCCCAGGTCATCGAACAGACAGCCGCGCACGATGCAGCCGGTGCAGCCCTCGCCCAGGCGCACTGCGGTCGCGCCCAACGAGCGGAACGTGCAGCCTTCGATCAGTACGTCCCGCGCGTCGCCGGCATCGAGCGCGCAGGGCAGGTCGACCATCGCCTGGCCCGAGCTGTAGCCCTGCGGCGGCAGCCGCCAGGCGGTGTGGGCGAAGGTTACGCCGGCGATCTCCAACCCCTGCGTGCCACGCAGCCGCACCAGTTCGGTCAGCTGTGGCACCAGACCGCCGGCCGTCGCGGGGTCCTCGCCCGGCAGCGGGTGGTAGAGCACCTGCCGCACGGCGACGTCGACCCAGAAGCGGCCAGGCTGCGTCGCCAGCGCGGACCGGTAGTTGTCGAGGAAGTACGGGTTGCGACCGCCCTCGTACCAGTGGCCGATGCGGTAGACCGGGTAACCGGTGAAGCGCACGACACGCTGTTCGGTGTCGATCTCGCGGACGAGCAGGCGGCTAGACGACCAGTCGTGGAAGGCGACTACCTCGGTGCCGTCGCCCGGCTGCACGCCGTCTAGGTCGCCCGGGCGGTAGATGAACTCGTCCTGGGTGCGGCGATGGGCCATCGTCGCACCGGGCGCGGTCGGCGCGTCGGTCAGACCGCCAATGACCAGCATCGGGCTCGTCGGCCGGTAGCGACGAGCGTCGTACCCGCCGTCGCCCCACAGGTACAGTTCACGGACCAGCGCCGCGTCGACCTCCGCCGGTAGAGACGCCTCCCACAGCCCGTCCGCGCGGACCACCCACGGCGGCAACGGCACTCCTCCCGAGAGCACCGGCACGGCACCCTCCGCCGCCTCCCAGCGCACCGGCACGAGCATCGTCCCGCCGTCGGCTGGCCCCAGCTCGAGCGGCGCCGCCAGCGGGTACAGGCCACCGCGCAGGCGCACAACGACCGGCCCAGCGAGCGGACGTGGCAACGCGCGGACGGCCTCGGCGGCTCGGGCCGGGCTGCGCCAGGGCGCGTTGGCGGTGCCCGCGGCGGTGTCATCACCGTCGGGCGCCAGCCAGTAGACCGTCGGTTCGGCCGCCAGCAAGCTGGAGGCGAGCAGCGCACAGAGCAGCATCGGCAAGCTCCTGCGCGCTAGTTCGCCAGCCGCCTTCGCGAACCTACTCGCGCACGATCTCCCACGTGCCGCTGCCCAGCTCCGCGCGCCACTGGCCGTCGCGCGTCACGGCTGCGGCCCATGGCTGACCGCCGACGGTCACCTGCTGCCCAGCGCTGACCGGCAGGCGCACCTCCGCGGTGGTGTTGTGCGGGATGGTCACCTCCCAGCGCAGGCGCGCGTCGTCCCAGCGCCAGGCGCTGCTGGCCGTGCCGCGCGGCCCGGTCCAGCTGGCCCGCGCCGAATCTAGCCCGCAGTCAACCTCGGGCGCTAGGCGCAGGCGGTTGCTCGCGATGGCGTCGGGGGCGACGGCCAGCCCGGCGATGGTCTGGTGCAACCAGCCACTCACGCTACCGAACATCGGGTGGCTATGGCTGTAGGTGTTATCGGAGAAGTTCCAGTGCTCCCACAGCGTCGTTGCACCCTGGTCCAGCATGTGGCCATAGCCCGTGGGCATCGGGTCGCGGACGATGTTCAGCAGCGTCGCCGTGCCGCCCGGCACCTCGCGCAGCACGTCCCAGATGTAGTAGGTGCCCATGATGCCGGTGCGCAGGTGCCCGCTCTCGCGCAGGACCGCCAGCAACTTGGCGCCGGCCGCCGCCCGCAGGTTCTCGGGCACGATGCCGGTGCCCAGGGCGATCGCCTGCGCCGACTGCGTGCCGGGTCCAACCGTGCCGTCGGCGGCGATGAACCGCTCCTGGTACTCCCGCGCGATCGCCGCGGCGAGGGTCGACCAGCGCTGCTTGTCCGCCGGCTTATGCAGGTGGTGGGCCAGCCGCTCCATGGTCCGCGCCGCCAGATAGTAGAACGGCGTGCCCAGCTCGGGGTTGCTCAGCGCATCGAGCGACTCGTGGTCGCTCAGGCCATCGGTCACGATGTGCTCGGGGTAGAGCTTAGCGATCGCGTCCATCCAGCGCACGCTGACCGGGTACTGCTCGGCGGCGAGGTCGAAGTCGCCGTAGTAGCGGATGAGCTGGTCGAGCAGGTGCGGGTGGGCGACGGCCCAGGGCACGCCGCAGAACTGAATGCCGACGAACGGCGCGGTGTCGGTTAGCATGCCGTCGGGCAGCTGTGCGTCGTCCCAGTCGCGGGCCGCCTTCGAGTAGAACTGCGACATGTCGTACCAGGTCAGGAACGTCTCGGCCGTGGCGACGAGGTCGCCGCCGTAGCCGTACCGCTCGCGGCCTGGGCAGTCGCTCTGCACGTGGAAGGTGTTGGCGCGGAACGTGTTGTCGCAGATGGTCTGCAGTTGGTTCAGTACCGGGTCCGAGAACTCGCTTTGCGCGACGCGGTCGATGGCGCTACTCAGCGCCGTAGCCCGCACCCGCAGCGGATCCGGTGCGCTCGGCAGGCCGCTGACCTCGACGTAGCGGAACGCGCGCCAGGTGAACGTCGAGTGGAAGGTCTCGTTCGGCTCACCGGAGGTGATGTAGGTGTCGCTCTGCTCGGCGATGTGCGGCGCGCCGGGCCCGCCGTTGCCGCCCTTGATCTGACCTGCGACCGCGGTCATGGGATTGACGCGGCCGGCGCCGTTGAGCAGTTCGCCGTAGCGGAGCTTGATCTCACGCCCGGCGGGCAGGTCGAGGTCGATCTCCACCTGACCAGCCAGGTTCTGCTGGAAGTCGAGCAGGTAGACCCCCGGCTCGACCTCGCGGACCACCGGCGGCTTTGGCTGCGGCTTGAGCACCGGCAGCACGCGCGGCATCCGCGTTGGCTCCAGGCGGCCGACCGGCTGCGCGTCGATGGTCGCCGCGGCCCAGCCGCTGTCGTCGAAGCCCGCCCGCCACCAACCCGCCGGCTCACGGCGCTGGTCGCGCAGCTCGCCCAGGTAGATGTTGTTGCGGACGATCGGCCCGGGCGCCACGCGCCACGACCCGTCTGACGCAACAACCTCGCGCCGCCCGTCGGCATAGGTCAGTTCCAGCTGCGCCAGCAGCCGCGGCCGGCCCGTGGTCAGGTGCTCGCGCAGGTTCAACCAGCCCCAGAAGCGCATCGGCAGCGGGTTCCACCAGCCGTTGCCCAGCTCGACCGCCAGGCAGTGCTGGCCCGCGGCCAGCCGGTCCGTCAGGTCCAACGCGCGGTAGGTCACCCGGTCGCCGTACTCGGTCCATGGCTGGTCCAACCCGCCGAGCAGCTCCTGGCCGTCCAGGCGGACTCGCGCGTATCCCAAGCCGACAACGTACAGGGTGGCCGCGACCGGTGCGCCGGCCACGGCGAACTCCCGGCGCAGCAGCGGCGCCGGGTCGTCGCCGTACTGCGCCGCCTCGTCCTCCGGCGTGCTGCTGCCGTTGCCAATCCACTGCGCCTGCCAGTCGCCCGGTGTCAGCAACCCCACGGCGAAGCGCTCCGGGCGGCTCCAGGCGGTGGGCTGCTCCTGGCCGTTGAGCCAGACGCGCACTTGCCACCAGAGCACGTCGCGGCTGGTCAGCTCCGGCCCGGGCCAGGCCACGTTCGCGCTCTCGCCGCTGGCGATGCGCGTGCTCTCGAAGCGGTCGTCGCCACTACGCAGTGCTTCCACCGAGTCGCCGATGCGCACCTGGTACGCGGCCTGCGACAGCCCGCGGCCGTCGCCGACGAGCGTCCAGCTCAGCCGTGGCTTCGTGGCGCCGATCACCAACCCGCCGTCGCGCAGCTGCTCGGCGGTGAGGCTTTCGACCCGCAGGTCGGTCACGTAGGTTGGGGGCGCGGCGCCCAGCAGTAGATAGAGCGGGAGGAACATCATCGTGGGCTCCTTGGGCCGGTGGGGCTAGTCGGACTGGCGCTCGACGAGAGCGACGCCGGTGGCGAAGTAGTCGCGCAGCAGCGGGTAGACCGGCGCGTAGAGCTGCTCGTAGATCTCGTTGTAGCGCTGCACGTTGGCCTCGATGGGCTCGGTCAGCGTAGCTGTACGGATGACCGCCTGGCAAGCCTCGGGCACGCTGGCCCACAGCCCCGCGCCGACGCCAGCAAGCAGCGCGACACCCAGTGCGGCGCCCTCCTCAATGTTGATCGTCGCCAGTGGGTGGCCGAAGATGTCCGCCTGGATCTGCCGCCAGGCCGCGCTCCGCGCGCCGCCGCCGCTGGCCCGCACCTCAGTGATTGGCACGCCCTGGGCCCGCATGATCTCGACGCTGTCGCGCAGCGCGAAGGCCACGCCCTCGAGCACCGCGCGGGCCATGTGCCGCTTGTCGTGGCGCAAGCTGAGGCCGAGGAACGCGCCGCGCGCGGACGGGTCGGCATGCGGCGTGCGCTCGCCGGTCAGGTATGGCAGGAAGACCAGCCCCTCGCTGCCCACGGGCGCGCGGTCCGCGGCGGCGGTGATCAATTGGTACGGGTCCTGGCCCGTCAGTTCGGCCACGCTCCGCTCGTCGGCGGCCAGCGTGTCGCGGTACCAGCGCAACGACCCACCGGCGGACAGCACGACGCCCATCACGTGCCAGGCGCCGGGCACCGCGTGGCAGAAGGTATGCGTGCGCAAATCGGGGTCGGTCGCCGGCTCGGCGGCGGAGGCGAAGATGACCCCCGACGTGCCGGTCGAGGCCCAGAGCAGCCCCGGCTCGACGATGCCGGTGCCGACCGCCCCCGCAGCGCAGTCGCCCGCGCCGCCGACTACCGGCGTGCCGGCGACCAGCCCCGTCAGCTCGGCCACCTCGGCGGTGAGCTGGCCGGTCACGGTTGGCGACTCGTGGACCTTGGGGAACCAGGCCGCGGGCAGGCCGAGCCGGTCGATGAACTCGGTCGACCAGTCGCGTGCCGGGACGTTGAGCAGCGCGGTGCCCGAGGCATCCGAAACCTCGGTCGCGTACTCCCCGGTCAGCCGCAAGCGCAGGAAGTCCTTCGGCAATAGGACATGCCGGACGCGGTCGAAGTTGGCCGGCTCGTTGTCGCGCAGCCAGATGATCTTGGGCGCCTGGAAGCCGGTCAGGATCGGGTTGCGGATCTCTTCGGCAATCAGCTTGCGCCCGCCGGCGCGGGTGATCCACGCGCACTGCTCGGCCGTGCGTTGGTCGTTCCAGAGGATGGCGGGGCGGATGACTCGCCCGCCCGCATCGAGGAACACCGAGCCGTGCATCTGCCCGCTCAGGCCGATGCCGACGATGTCGCTCGCGTCGCCACCGGCGGCGGCCAGCGCGCCGCGAAGGGACTCGACGGTTGCCGACCACCAGGCCTCCGGCTCCTGCTCCGTCCAGCCCGGGCGGGGGGTGAGCAGCGGATACTCGACGGTGCAGCTCCCGGCGAGGCGCGCGTCCTCCGCCTCAACCACAATCGTCTTGACCCCGGTCGTGCCCAGATCGATGCCCAGCAAGCGCGACATGTCTCGCCTCCCTCGTTACCGGCGGAGGGTAGCAGATGGCACGGCCGCGGGCAATGGCTAGCGCGTGCGGGCGTGCGGACGCGCTCGGACTAATTGGCCCTTGGGTACCCCTGTGCTAGCATTGGCGACCGTGGAAGCACGCCCGACTCAACCTCACCTGGTCCTCGCCTCCTCCTCGCCGCGCCGGCGCGAACTGCTGGCCGGTTTGGGGCTGGCGTTCGATATCATTGCCCCGGCTGTTGACGAGTCCACACCCGACCACCTCCCCGACTCCGCCGCCATCGAGGCCTGGGTCCTCGACCTGGCCCGCGCCAAAGCCGCCGACGTGGCCCGCCGCGCACCGGCTGGCGCCTGGATCCTGGGCGCCGACACGGTCGTTGTGCTCGAGACTACCCCACTGGGCAAGCCGGCCGACGAGGCCGACGCCTTGGCGATGCTCGAACAGTTGCAGGGCCGCACGCACACCGTGCTGACCGCGGTCGCTCTGCACCGCGCCGGTGCACCCTCGACCACAACAGCTGAGGTTGCCGCGACCCGCGTCACGTTCTTCCCTTGCACCAGCGCCGAGCTTACCGCTTACGTGGCGACCGGTGAGTGCCTCGACAAGGCCGGCGCCTACGCCGCCCAGGGTCGGGGTGCGCTGATCATCGAGCGGCTGGACGGCGACTACTTCAACGTCGTCGGCCTGCCCCTCGCCGTTGTCGGCCGGCTACTGGCCGGCGTTGGGTTCGACCTCTGGGCAGCCGGCGCGGGAGCGGGCCAATGAAGCAGCTACGGCAGATCCTCGGCCTCTTCAGCCATGACATGGGCATCGACTTGGGCACCGCCAATACCCTGGTCACGGTCAGTGGCAAGGGCATCGTCCTGCGCGAGCCGTCGGTGGTCGCCCTGGACACCGAGACCAACGCCGTGCACGCGGTTGGCCTCGAGGCGAAGCAGATGATCGGCCGCACACCGGCGCACATCGTTGCCGTCCGCCCGCTGCGCGATGGGGTCATCGCCGACTTCGACATCACCAAGGAGATGCTGGTCTACTTCGTCCGCAAGGTCCACGGGCGCCGCTCGCTCTATGCGCCGCGGGTCGTCGTGGGCGTACCCAGCGGCGTGACCGAGGTCGAAAAGCGCGCGGTCGAGGACGGTGCGCGGGCCGCGGGCGCGCGGGACCCGGGCGTGATCGAGGAGCCCATGGCGGCGGCGATCGGCGCGGGCCTGCCCGTGGCTGAGCCGGTCGGCTCGATGATCGTCGACATCGGCGGCGGGACGACCGAGGTTGCCGTCATCTCGCTTGGCGGTGTGGTCACCAGCCGCTCGATCCGCGTCGCCGGCGACGAGCTGGACACCAGCATCGTGGCTTACATGCGCCGTACCTACAACCTCTTGATCGGCGAGCGCACGGCCGAGGAGATCAAGATCCACGTCGGCTCGGCCCACCCCCTGGAGCAGGAGGACGCGCGCACCGTCCGCGGCCGCGACCTGGTGACCGGCCTGCCGGGCAGCGTCGTTGTCACCTCAACCGAGATCCGCGAGGCTATCGCCGACGATGTACGGTCGATCGTCGATGCGGTCAAGTCCACCTTCGAGACCACGCCGCCCGAGCTGGCGGCGGACATCATGGAGCAGGGCATCTACCTGGCGGGTGGCGGTGCGCTGCTGCGCGGGATGGACCGGCTGCTCGCGGTCGAGACGGGCATGCCCGTGCACGTCGCGGAGGACCCGCTGACCTGCGTCGTCGTCGGCGCCGGGCGCGCAGTCGAGGACCCTCGTTACCGCAAGCTCCTCACCCACCGCAACCGCGACTAGCTGCCTACGGCAGCTCGCCCGAGGGCGGCGGGATTTCCTTGCCGCTAGCCACCGGCTCGCCGAGGACCGGGTAGCCGTTCGCATCGAAGGCGATCGGTTGCGCGCGGAAGTCGCGCGGTATCCAGTTCCCTCGTCGCTCGCCGTGATGGCCGTGGTAAGCCACCCAGGTCTCGGTCCCATCGGGCGAGGTGAAGAAGCAGCCGTGGCCTACCCCATCGACGCCGTTGGCGCGCCAGAAGACCGGCCAAGGCGCCTTCTCCCACGCGCCCTCCGCCAGCGGATCAGCGCCGCGCAGCGTCAGCCGGCCGAGACAGTACTCAACCCGCCAGTAAGGGTTGGCTGAGTAGAAGATGTGGACGGTGCCGCCACTGACAATAACCTGAGCGCCCTCGTTAACCTGGTACTCGTACAGCTCCCAGGGCAAGTCCGGCTCAGAGATCTCGACGCGTGGCTCGGCCAGGGTGGTCGGCGAGGTCATCCGCGCGAGGTAGAGCCGCTGGCCGTGGCGTGGCGGCGCGTCCCAGCCAGACCAGCAGAAGTAGCGCTCGCCCTGCCACTCGAAGACTGAGCCATCGATCGCCCACTGGTCGTCCTGCGTGCTGATCTTGCCAAGGAAGTTATACGGACCCATCGGGTCGCTGCCCTCGCTGCCAAGGACGTACATGCGGTGGTTCCGGTCCTGGCCGTCGTCGGCGGCGAAGTGGATGTACCAGCGGTCGCCCCACTGGTGCAGCTCGGGCGCCCAGAGGTTGTGCGAGTAGGCGGTGCCTTCCGGCGGCGTGAAGACCACCCTACCCTCCCCCAGACCGAGCTCGGAGAGGCGCGGCGCGGTCCACAGGGTGATGTTGCGCGCGGTGGTGCAGGTGTAGTAGTATTGGCCCTGATAGCAAACGACCCACGGGTCTGCGCTGCCAGGGGCAATGGGGTTACTCACAGGGGCGCCGGTGACGGTACCAGCGCTGGTCAGTAGACCAAGCAGGGATAGCATGACGACTTTTCTCACAGCATCTCTCACCCGACCGGTTCCCCCGTGTCCCCTGACCGACGGTCACTAGAAGGATACTATGCCACGGACGATTCTCCTCCACCCCCACCCGATCAGCGCCGCGCGCGAGCGGCTGACCAGCGATCACACGCTGCTGAGCCCGAACCGCGCCGCCGCTGAGCGTCTGGGTCGCCCGTACGCCGACCTGCGCTCGGTCGCCGCCGACCGCCTGCCCGAGGGCTGGCGTCTGGCGAGCCACCTAACCCGCCGGCAACTGCTGCGGGCCCAGGTGCGCCGGGTCTGGCGCAGCCTGCGGCCCGAGCAGGCGCGCGCCTGGGTCGAGCCGTCGGTCGTCCGCGTCCTCCGCGCCGGACTCACGCCGGACCAACTGCGCGCCGGCCAACCGGAGCAGCGCGTGCAGCAGCTGGCCGACGTGCTCGAAGGCTACCTCGAAGCACTGCGCGCCCGCGGCCTCATTGACCCCGCAGAGGCCAACTGGTGGGCCCAGGCGGACGAGCCGCTGCAGCTTCTGGCCAGTGGCTGGGCGCGGCTCAATCGCGATGAACTCCGGCTGCTGGATACCGTTAGCGCCGAGGGATCGGTTGTGATCCTGCCTGCCCTCGACCACTCCTTGTTCGACGCCAACCGGGAAGCCGCGGCCTGGCTGGCTGAGCAGGAGTGGACCATCGAGATCGAGGAGCGCTCGCCAGGTAGCCTCGGCGCTACCCTTAGTCGCGACTGGTTGCTGCCGCGTGGCGAAACCGCCGGCGGCGCCGAAGTGACCGCCTGGGCGACGCCCGCGGCGGAGGCCGAAGGTGTGCTGGGCCGCGTCAAGCAGCTGATCGTCCACGATCACGTGTCACCGTCCCAGATCGTACTGGTTGTGCGGAACGAAGCGGAGTGGGCCCCGTTGCTGGCCTCGGTCGCGCGGCAGGTCGGTGTGCCCGTCCGGCTCAACCACATGGTCGGGTTGCGCGAGACTCGCCTCGGTGCCTGGCTTGTCGCGGCACTCGGCGCGGTCGTCGACGGTCTACCCTACGAGGCCACGTTGCGCCTGCTTCGGACCCTCTGGCACGGTAGCAGCCAGGCGGCCGAGCAACAGGCGGAGGCCAAACGCAACCTGCCCCGCGGCGACGCGTGGGCCGAGTACGGCGCGTGGCCGGTCCTGCTCAACACACCGGCCGACGATGATCCGGCAACGGCTTGGCTCAAGTGGTTGGACGATTTGCTCCAAGGTGCACGCAGCCTGCGGAGTCGCGACGCGCGCGAAGCGCTGGCTGGTGCGGCGCTGGAGCGCGCTTGCGCCCAGGCCGCGAGCGAGGTGGGCGACGCAACATGGAGCGCGAAGGACTGCGCCGCGCAGTTGGCCGACTGGCTGGACCTGCTCAGCGTACCGGCCCAGCCGGGCCGGGGCGGGGTGGCCTTGCACACGCCACTGGCGATGCTCGGCGGCGAGCGCGAGTATGTCTTCATCCTGGGTGCGCGTGATGGCGCGTGGCCAGGAGAGGCGAAAGACGACTCCTTCCTCGACTTCATCGACCGTGAGGCGATCAACAACACCCTGGGTGAGGCACGTCTGGAGACGGCTAGCGCGGCTGGCGAGCGCGAGTCAGCGGTCCTCTGGTCGACCTTGTGCGTGCCAACCCGACTGCTGTCGGTCAATTACTCGACTGCGGACCGACACGAGCTGAGCCGCTGGTGGGACCCGCTGGCGCTGCGAGCGGCACCCGCTGTCCCCCTCCTGGCCAGCGCGCCGGCTTGGCGCCGCGCGGCCCTCCGCTTGCACGAGGTGGCGCCAGACGAAGCACTCATGGCTGCGCGCGAGGCTTGGGACGTTGAAACCCGGCGCGAAGGCCCCGAGCCGCCGAATGCTCACGACGGCGTTGTCGGGCCCGGCATCCCGACCCCGCCGGCGTTCAGTGCTTCCTCGCTCCGTAGTTTGGCCTCGTGCCCGTTTCAGTGGTTCGCGAAGTACATCCTGCGCCTCGGCGAGGACGAGGAGCTGGCGCCCGATCCCAGCGCACTGACCAAAGGCACCGTCTTCCACGACACGCTGCACCTGCTGCTGCTGGCCGCTGCCCGCCTTGGCTGGACGACGGACCCCGCACGCCGTGCGCAACTCGTTGCTCCCTCGTTGGAGGCGGTAGTCGGCGGTCAGCTGGGCGACGATGAGGCCTCGCTGGCGGTCGCTGAGGCGCGCACCGCGTGGCGCGACGCGCGCCGGGCCGAGGCGGAGGCCGCCGGCCGCGAGTGGCTGGACGATGACGAGCGTGGCGCACCGTTGACCCGGCTGCCCAACTGGCCTCGGCTGCGCGCCGAATGGACGGCATCCCTCCAAGATGCCGTCCGCTCGGACGACTTCGTGCTCGCTGACCACGAGCCGCATGAGTTCGAGGTGGCGTTCACTGGGTTCTGGAGCGGCTTCCCGATTCGCGGCCGGCTTGACCGGATTGACCTGATCAACGGAGAGCTCCAACTGATCGACTACAAGCTGGGCAAGACCGCGCCGAAAGCCATCAAGCGCCCCGACTGGGAGGCTTTCGATCTGCAGGCGGCCATCTACCTGCAGGGCTTTGCCGACCCTCTCGCCCGACGCGTCGCCGGTGGGCACTACCTGTTGGCAAACCGCAAACGGTCCGCCTGGTCGGCACCAGACGGCGAAGGGCCGGTCCAAGAGTTTGCCACCTGGGCCCTAGCCCGCCTCAACCAGGGCGACTACCCGGTGGCGCCCTGCAGCACCCCAGATCCGTGCCAGTACTGCGAGTACACAGCGGTCTGCCGCCGCGGGCCGCGGTTGGAGCGCAAGGGCAGCGTTGTGGAGGACAGCGAATGAGCGAGCCGAGCAGCTCTCCCAATGCCGTACGGCTGACTACCGAGCAGGAAGCCGTTGTTGACGCTCCGCGCCATGTCGCGGTGACCGCCAGCGCGGGCACCGGGAAGACCCTCCTTCTAGTGGAGCGGTACCTGCAGCACCTGTACCGTGACCAGCTGCGGCCGCTGCAGATCGTCGCCGTGACGTACACCGAGCGGGCCGCCGATGAGCTGCGCGAGCGCCTTCGCGCCCGGTTGCGCACGGCGGCCGCGGAGCGGCCCGAGTGGCTGGCAGAGCTCGATGCGGCGCCGATTGGCACCATTCACGGCCTCTGCGCGCGCATCTGCCGTGCCCACCCGCAGCCGGCGGGTGTCGCGCCCGGCTTCAGCGTCCTGGGCGAGGAGGAAGGCGTCATCTGGCGCCTCGATGCACTCGACGATGTTCTGGCCGAAACGGACCAGGCCTTGTTCGAGGGGCCGGACGCCCTACCTTTCAGTGCCGCGCGTGAGGCGCTGGCGACACTGCTTACCGAGCCACGCCTGGGTCAGGCTGCACTCGACCTCGCCTTGGATAAGGAGGCGATTGCGCAGCGCGGGGAGTTGGTCGAGGATTGGATGCGCGAGGCGACATCGCAGCCAGCCTGGTACGAAGTCGTGGGCTTGTATGAATCGGCCGACTGGTCCGGGTACGGCAAGGGCCGCGCCGAGCTGAAGCGGCGAGAGTTCCTGGGGCTAGCGGCCAGGTGCAGTGCTGGCGACCGAGGAGCTTGGATCGAGCTCGACCGGCTGACCGTCGGGCGGGAACTCAACTGGGACCGGGTGCCCCCAGAGGATCGACCGCCGTATGTGCAGGGGCTGGCCGACATCAAGGAGCTGTGCGAGCGGGTAATCAAGTTCAGCACCGTCGATCCGGAGGTGGACGCCCGCCACCAGCGCCAACTGGGTGCGCTGCGCGAGTTGTTCGGCGAGGTGCTCGCCCGTATGAACGAACGCAAGCGGATCGCGGGCCTGCTTGACTTCGCCGATCTGGAAGTGGGGGCCCTGCAGGCGTTGGCTGACGACTCCGTGCGGCTCTGGTGCGCGCGGCGCTGGCAGGCGCTTTTGCTGGACGAGTGCCAGGACATCAATCCCGTTCAGGCGGAGCTCGTGGCGGCGCTGCGCGTGGCGTGCCCGCAGTTGCGGGTCGCGCTCGTGGGTGACGAAAAACAGAGCATCTACGGCTTCCGGGGCGCGCGGCCCGAAGCGTTCGCCAGTCTGCGCCAAGACCTGGTGGCCGCCGATCCAACGACCGTGTCGGTCGACCTGACGACCTGCTTCCGCACCCACGGACTTCTCGTGGACGCGTTCAATGGTCTCTTCGACTTGGTGTTCAACGGCCCAGACAACGACCGTAGATCCATCACGTATGTGCCACAGACAACGCTTATAGCCCCAGCGCCGTCCACAGCGGTCTGCTTTGAGCTAGCGTCGCTCGCCGTGCGCCCAGACGCCCCACCCACCGACCCGCGCAGCGGCGAACCGATCAATGTCGTACGGCCTCATTACTACTGGGCCGAAGGCGCCTACGTTGCCGAACGGATCTACGAGTGGGTGGAGGGCGAGGAGCGTCTCCAAGTGCATGCGACGGGCCACGATGGCGGCCAGCGCGACGCACGCTGGGAGGACATCGCGGTCCTTGTGCGCACCTGGAACTCGGTCGATCGCATCGCTGACTCCCTGGCGGCGCTGGGCATACCGTTCATGCTCGGCGGCGGAGCATCCTTGCTAGCGACAACCGAGGCCCGGGACGGTCGCGCTCTGCTGGACTGCATCGCCGACCCAACCGACCGCATCGCCCTTGCTGCGGTGCTGCGCGGGCCCTGTTTCACCATCAGCGACCCCACCATGGTCGCCGTCGCTCGTCGGCACTATGACCTGGAGGAAACGGCGAAGGGCTGGCCCGAGCTCGCCCCGGCAGCCCGGTTGATACCCGAATGGCGTCAGATGGCCACCTACCTCTCGCCGAGCCAGTTGCTGGAGACGATCGACGACGATACTGGCTACAGCGCGGTCGTCGCAAACCTGCCGATGGGCGGGCGCCGACTGGCCGACTGGCAGGCGTTCGTCGACTGGGTGCGCCAGACCGAAGTCAGCTCGCCCGACCTGTTCCACTTGGTCCGACGCCTACGGCGGCTGGTCCTCGACGACATCCCGGTCAAGCGACCCGCACAGGCCGGCGCCAACGCCGTGTCGATCCAGACGATCCACAGCGCGAAGGGCCTTGAATGGCCCATTGTGGTCGTGCCGTCTCTGTCGCGCGGGGCCAGTGGGCGGCCCGGTAGCTTCACCTTCGATCACGAGGTCGGCGCGGCGCTAACCCAGTACAACCGTGACGGGGCCGTGGTGCCTACCTTCATGAGTCTGTCGTTGGCGCTGCAAAGTGCACGGCGCAGCATGGACGAGACGAGGCGTTTGTTCTACGTCGCCGCGACCCGGGCCAAGGACCATCTGCTGCTCACCACGCCCGTTGTCGGCGGTGCGCACAGCATGCACGCGGCAGTCGGCGAAGCTATCGACGCGGTCATCGTTGACCCACTGTTGCCGCAGTGCGCAAAAGACCGCAGCCCCCGGGTCTGGCTCAGCGAGGAGACCATCAAGCCCCGCCTGCCGCGCCCCCTGCCGCCGCTCCCGCTGGCGCCAGCTCTGCTCGAGGCGGTGCCCTGGACCGTCGACGAGGTGGCGGTCACCGGCTTGCTCGACTACGCGACATGCCCCCTCCGGTTCCGGTTCGTCCATGTCGACGGCTTCCCCTCGGCACTGGATACCACTCGCCTGTTCGCCGCGGCTGCGAGTGACGCCGATGACGCAGCGCCGAGCGCCGACGTTGGCCGCGGCCGCGCGACCATGCTCGGGGTGTTGACCCACCTCGCCCTCGAGCACGACTACGCCACGGCTGACCAGTTGCCTGACGATGGTACGGAGAAAGAGCGAGCCACGGCGATCGCCTACGCGGAGAAGTTCCGCACCGAGGCCGTGTTCGCGGTGGTCAACCGCAACGACGACCAGCGCGAGCTACCGGTGCGGCTACGGCTAGGCCCGATCACGGTTAGTGGTATTGCCGACCGGGTGGGCGCCGACTATGTGCTCGATTTCAAGACCGGCCGCCTCAGCGAACCCGAGCGGTTCGGCCAACAGCTGGCGGTCTACGCCAAGGCGTTGGGCAAGGCCCGGGCGTACCTCGCCGACCTCCACCATGGGCGACTCTACGAGTTCTCGGCGGCGGAGCTTGACGGCTACTTTGCCCAGGCGCTGCGGACCGCAGAAGCACTGGCCAGCGGCGACTTTGCACCGAAGCCTGGCCGGGAGGCCTGCCTGTTCTGTCCGTTCCACGAGCAGTGTGCGGCCGCCGGCGGCCAGCCCGCGTGTGCTCGCGCCGAGGGCTACGAACGCTGGGACTAGAGACGGACGCGAGCAGGATTCCGGTCGCCAGACACCGAACTGCGCGCCAGGAGGCGTGACCATGCCGCGCGCTGCCTTGTTCGCACTATGCCTGCTTGCCACGAACGCCGTGGCAGCGCCGCTTTGGCAGCTTGGCACGCCAGACGGCTCCTGCGTCGAGTTCGGCCTCGCCGACGCGTCTTGGCCCGACTACGCCGCGCGCTACCCACGTCCGATCACCGTCAACCTGGCGACCCAGGACGCCTCGGCCTGGCCCTACATCCACCCGAGCACGAACGACACCTGGGCCGGCGGCCGCCCCCACACCTTCACGTTGCGCTTCGACCAGGCCGAAGCGCCCGCCGGCGACTTGTGGCTCCACCTCGGCTACCTCGCCTGCTGGGAACCGTCGCTGATCACCATCGTGCTCAACGGCCAGACGCTCTTCGCCGACCGCTTCCCTGGCCTGGGCGACTCGACCCTGGCCTACACGCCGACCTTGCCCGCCGAGCCGACTAACCGCGCGATCGCCGTGCCCGCGGGCGTGGTGCAAGCCGGTGCCAACGAGTTAACCATTACCCTCGACAACGGCAGCTGGATCATCTACGACTACCTGCGCCTCGACACCGACGCCGCCGCGCCGGCCTGGCAATCAGCGGCCGAGGGCCTGCTCGACGACGCGCTGGCCGGACCGCTCGCCGACGTCGACTGGATCGTCTTCGCCGAACGCAAGCCGGTCCCCGAGCACTGGTACGCCAACTTCGCCTACTATGCCCCCGATGCCAACCGCAAGCTCTGGCTGCCCGGCGGCCGGCTGAGCCGCTACAACCTCCACACCGGCGCGCGCGAGGTCCTCATCGACGACCCGGAGGGCGGCATTCGCGACCCGGCCGTCAGCTACGACGGCAAGCGGGTCCTGTTCAGCTGGCGCCGCGGCACCGCCGAGCACTTCAACCTCTGGGAGCTGAGCGTCGCCAGCGGCGACCTGCGCCAGATCACCTTCGGCGACTGGGACGACATCGAGCCGACCTACCTGCCCGACGGGGGGCTGACCTTCGTGTCTAGCCGCTGCCAGCGCTGGGTCAACTGCTGGCTTACGCCCGTCGCGGTGATCTACCGCTGCGACGCGGACGGCGGCAATATGAGGCCGCTGTCGGCGAACATCGAGCATGACAACACGCCCTGGCCGATGGCGGACGGCCGGCTAGTCTACACCCGCTGGGAGTACATCGACCGCTCCCAGGTCCATTACCACCACCTCTGGACTATGGGTCCCGATGGCACCGAGCAGGCGGTCCTGTTCGGCAACGAGCGTCCGGGTGATGTCTACATCGACACAAAGCCCGTCGCTGGCAGCGACTCGCTGGTCACCATCGTCTCGCCCGGCCACGGTGACACCGAGCACAACGGCCGCGTCGCGCTGCTCTCGCTCAAGGGCGGGCCGGACCACTACCGGTCCTTGCGGGTCCTGACCTACGGCGCCAACTTCCGCGACCCGTGGGCCTTTGACGAGAACACGATCATCGCCGCCCGCGGCCCAGAAATGGTCCTGATCAGCGGGCACGGCAGCATCGTCCCGCTGCACGTGCTGCCCGAGGAGGAGCGCGACGCGGGCTACTGGCTGCACGAGCCGCGGCCGCTCGTCGCGCGCCCCCGCGAGCGCGTCGTGCCCCAGCGGCCCGATCTCACGCAGGCGAACGGTCGTTTCTTCGTCCAAGACGTCCACCTCGGCCGCAACATGACCGGCGTCGGGCGCGGCGAGATCACCGACCTGCTCGTCCTGGAGGCCCTGCCCAAGCCAATCAACTTCACCGGCGGCATGGAGCCGATGAGTTACGGGGGCACCTTCACCCTCGAACGCGTCTTGGGCACGGTGCCGGTCGACCCGGACGGCTCCGCCTACTTCGAGGCGCCCGCGCTGCGCAGCCTGATCTTCGTCGCCCTGGACAAGGACAAGCGCGCGGTCAAGCGGATGCAGAGCTTTGCCACGGTACAGCCGGGCGAGACGCTGGGCTGCGTCGGTTGCCATGAGCCGCGTACTGCCGCGCCCAGTCCGCGTCAGGGCGAGCTGCCCACGGCCGTGCGCCGCGCGCCCGCGACCATCACGCCCATCACCGGCCAGCCCGATGTCCTCGACTACCCGCGCGACATCCAGCCGATCTGGGACAAGCACTGCGTCAGCTGCCACAACCCGCAGCAGCGCGACGGTGGCGTCAACCTGAGTGGCCACCGCGGGCCGATGTTCACCCTGAGCTACTTCGCGTTGACCGCCCGCGACCAGCTTGCCGACGGCCGCAACCGCCCGGTCAGTAACTACCCGCCGCGCGCCCTCGGCAGCGGCTCGGCGCGGCTGCTCGACAAGCTCCTGCCCAGCCACTACGACGTGCACGTCGACCCCGTCGAGGCCGAGCGCGTGCGCTTGTGGATCGACGTCGGCGCGCCCCACCCGGGCACGTACACGGCGCTGGGTACGGGCATGATCGGCGGCTATGCGCAGAACGTTCTGGACCGCAGCGACATGGAGTGGCCGGCGACACAGGCGGGCGGCAAAGTGCTGGCCGAGAACTGCGGCAGCTGCCACCAGGGCGCGACCGCCCTGCCCAGTTCAGCTAGCGACGAGATTCACCAGCCGCCGTGGGAGGACATGTCGCCGACCGATCCCCGCAGGAAGTTCGCGCGCCACCTCCTCTATGACCTGACCGTCCCTGTCGAGTCGACGCTCCTCTTAGCGCCGCTGGCGCGCGATGCCGGTGGCTTCGAGGCTTGCGGCCGCGCGGTCTTCGCCAGCACGGACGACCCGGACTACCTGGCGCTGCTCGGCCTGGTTCAGGCGGCTGCCGACCGGCTGAATGAGATCAAGCGCTTCGACATGCCCGGCTTCCAGCCGCGCTCCGCCTGGTACCGCGAGATGCGGCGCTACGGGCTGCTGCCAGACGGCCCCGATGACCCGAGGGTCGACTTCCGGGCGCTGGAGGAGGAGTACTGGCGGTCGTTGTGGTGGACGCCGCTACCAGCGCTCTAGGCCGGCTTCTTGGTGAACAGCTTGGCGCCGGTGATGAAGAAGAGGGCGCTCAGAAGCGCCAGCCCCAGGAGCTGAACCCATAAGTCGCCTAGGCCGGCACCGCGCAGGAAGGTGCCGCGGACGATGGTCAGGTAGTGGGTCATCGGCACCAGGTAGGCGAACGGCTTCAAGAGCGCGGGCAGGTTCCAGACGGGGAAGATGAAGCCCGAGAGCAGCATCGAGGGGAATGTCAAGAAGAAGCTGACCAGTTGCGCCTGTTGCTGGTTCTGGGATAGCGCCGACACCAGCAATCCTAGCCCGAGCACGGAGAAGAGGAAGAAGACGGTCGAGACCATTAGGGTCGGCGCACTACCACGGAAGGGCACGCCGATGACGTGGATGACGACCATGGTCACGACGGAGGCCGCGACCAAGCCGAGGACACCGACCGGCACGAGCTTGGCCAGCAGTACCTCCCAGCTCCGCACCGGCGTCATCATCAACTGGTCGAGCGTCCCAAGCTCGCGCTCGCGGGCGATGGACAGCGACGTGATGTTCTGCATCAACACGATCAGTACCAGCGCCAAGACCGCCGGTGCCATGAACCAGAGGGTACGCAGATCGGGGTTGTAGAGCACGCGCGGCTCGGCGGCCATGCCGCCAACCTTCACCTGGCGCCCTCGCCGCAACGCCTGCTTTGTCTGTGCCTCGATGCCGAAGGCGGCGATGATTCGGCTCAGGTATCCGGCAGCCACACCGGCGGTTGTCGACTCTGAGCCGTCAGCGAGGATTTGCACGGTCGCCGTGCCGCGCTCCAGGTCACGCGCCATGCCGCTGGGCATGATCAGCGCCAGCGTGGCGCGGCCCGCCTCCAAGTCCGCCTCCGCCTCCCCGACCGTGCCGCGATAGCCGCGAAGGATGACCGACTCGGTGGACGTGCAGCGGGCGGCGAGATCGCGGCTCTCCGGGCTGCGGTCCTGGTCGACGATCAGTAGCGGCACGTGCAGCACGTCCATGTTGGCCGCGTAGGATAGCAACAGCGTCTGGGCGAGGGGCATGATCAGGATCATGCGCAGGATAACCGGGTCGCGGCGCATCTGGAGGACCTCTTTGCGCAGCAGATGCATGAGTCTCATCGCAGCACCCTCACAGAGCCTTCCGGAACCGACGGATCGCCACCGTGGGCCACAGCAGCCCGATGGCCACCAACGCGGCGACATTGGGCCACATGTGCATCAAGCCCGCACCCCGTAAGATAATGCCGCGCAAGAGGGCGATGTAGTGCGTCGCAGGCAGCACCTGGGCAACGCCCTGCAGGAACAGCGGCATGTTGCGTACGGGATAGGCGAAGCCCGACAACAGCATGGTCGGGATCACCGTCGACGCCAGCGCCAGCAGCATCGCCGCCTGCTGCGTACTGGTCACGCAGGAGAAGAAAAGGCCGATCGCCGAGGCGGTCAGCACGAAGATCGCCGAAACAACGATCAGCGCCAATGGACTACCGACGACCGGCACGTCGAACAGCACCCAGCCGATGACCACGGCGATGACTACGTCGACCAGGCCGAGCAGGATGTACGGCAGCAGTTTACCGATGATCAGGTCGCTGGGGGCGATCGGGCTGGCGGCGAGCAGTTCAAAGGTGCCGCGCTCACGCTCGCGTACAACGACGCCGCTGGTCAACAGCGCGGCGAGCATCATCAGCACGATAGCGATCAGCCCTGGCACGAGGAACTTGCGGCTGATGAGGTCGGGGTTGTAGTAGATCCGCGTGCGCGCCTCGATGGCTTGCCCGCCCAGCGCGCCCGCCAGCCCACGCCGTCTGGCTTGGTCCCGGCTGATCTGCGCGCCAAACGCGTTGACCGCGCCCTCCAGATACGACTGCGCCAGCGAGGCGATCGTCCCCTCCGAGCCGTCGATGAGTACCTGCACCGGCACGGTCCGCCCGGCGAACACGTCCCGCTCCAGACCCGCCGGGAGGACCACGACGCCGCGGGCCGTGCCCAGCCGAAACAACTGCTCCGTGTCCTCCGGGTCGTCGATCGCGCCGACGAAGGTGAACCGCTCCAACCCGCTCATGTTGGCGATGAGCGCGCGCGAGGTGGCGCTCTGGTCCTGGTCGCAGACCGCCCACTCTAGCTCGTTGAGATCGAGGTTGACCGCGTAGCCGTAAAGCACAAGCAGCACAACCGGCAGCGTGAGCGCCGCGATCAAGCTGCGCGGGTCGCGGATGATGTGCAGCCACTCCTTGCGCGCAACGGCGCGGATGCGTCTCATGGCTGCTCCTCGGGCGCGTCGCGGAGGACTTGTAGAAAAACGTGTTCGATCGTCGGGCGGACCGGCTTCGGCGGCCCGGTGGTGATGCCCTGCTCACGCAACCACTCGGCAACGGCTTCCGGCGCGCCGGTACCGTTCTCTTCGGCCACGCGGTACTGCAACTTGGTGCCGAACAGCGCGACCGCGGACAGGTCGGCGCGGCTCTCGGCCAGGGTCAGCGCGCGGCCGGCCGGCGCCACTTCGACCTGCCAGATCGAGCCGCCGGCCAAGGCGCGGATCTCGGTCGGCGTGCCCTCGGTGACCAGCCGGCCGCGATTCATCAGCGAGAGCCGATGGCAGCGCTCGGCCTCGTCCATCACGTGCGTCGTCACCAGCACCGCCGCGCCGCTGGCGGCCAGCTCCGCGATGACCTCGAAGAACGCCCGGCGCGCGACTGGGTCGACACCGCTGGTCGGCTCGTCGAGTAGCAACATCACCGGCTCGTGCAGCACCGCCGCGGCCAGCGCGAGGCTGCGCTGTAGGCCGACGGAGATCTGGCCAGCGCGCTGGCCCGCGACTCCGCCCAGGTCAAGCCGGTCGATCCAATGGTCGACGCGCTGCTCCAGTTCGCCTGCCGGCACGCCGTAGACCCCGCCAAAGAACAGCAGGTTCTCGCGGACGGTCAGTGTGTCGTAGAGGTTGAAGAACTGTGCCACATAGCCGAGCCGGGCGCGGATCGCCTCGGCTTGGGTGGCCACGTCCAGCCCGTCAACGACGATGCGACCCGCGGTCGGCGCAAGCAGGCCGCAGATCATCTTGATCGTCGTTGACTTACCACAGCCGTTGGGCCCCAGGAAGCCGAACACCTCGCCCGGCTGGACCTCTAGGCTAACGTGATCGACCGCGGTAAAGTCGCCAAACTTGCGGACCAGGTCCGTCACGACCAGCGCGGGCTGGCTCATGACGCGCCTCCGGTCGAGACCAGCTCGACAAACGCATCCTCCAGCCCGGCCTCGATCTCTATGACCTCCTGGACCGCGACACCGGCCGCCTGCAGCCGCGCCAGCACCGCCGCCTCGGCGTCCGGCCCGTCCCAGCGCACGTGCAATGCATCGCCAAACGTCGTCTCGCCCAGCAGCTCCGCCGCGCCGGCGAGCGCCGCCGAGACCGCGGGCAGGTCGCGGCTGACGACCTCCAGCATCGTCCCCTTGACCCGTGCTGCCAGCTCGTCGGCGGTGCCGGTCGCCAGCAGTCGGCCGTGGTCGATCAACGCTAGTCGGTCGCAGCGAGCCGCTTCGTCCATGTACGGCGAACTGAGCACGATGGTCACGCCCTGGCCCGGCAAGTCGGCCAGCAGCCGCCAGAAATCGCGCCGCGACAGCGGGTCCACCCCGGTCGTCGGTTCGTCCAGCAGCAGCACCTGCGGCCGATGGATCAGCGCGCAACTGAGCCCTAGCTTCTGCTTCATCCCGCCCGACAGGCGGCCCGCCTGGCGGTCGACGAAGCGCGCTAGGTCGGTCATCTCCAGCAGCCGCTGCTTGGCCTCGGCGGCCACCGCCCGGTCCTCCTGAAACATCTCGACGACGAAGTCCAGGTTCTCGCCGATGGTCAGGTCGCCGTACAGGCTGAAGACTTGCGATAGGTAACCTAGCTTCTGTTTCGCCGCCTCTGGGTCGGCCAGTACGTCCACGCCACCCAACTCGATCTGCCCGCCGTTCGGGGTCAGCAGGCCGGCCAGCAGCCGCATGAGTGTCGTCTTGCCCGCGCCGTCGGGGCCGATGAGGCCGAAAATCTCCGACTCGGCGACCTCGAACGAGACGTCATCGAGCGCGGTTACCTCGCCGAAGCGGTGGGTCAGCCCGTCAACGACAACCGCATTCATGCGCCAGCCTCAGGCGTTGTCTCAGCCGCGGTTTCTGGCACGGCCTCGGGCAGACGCACATCGGCGGGCAGGCCAGGCTTCAGCAGGCCCTCGCCGTCGCCCACGCCGATCTTGACCCAGAAGACCTGCTTGATCCGCTCGTCCACCGTCTGCGCGTTCTTCGGCGTGAACTCAGCCTCGTCGCTGATCGCCAGCACACCGCCTTCGAAGACCCGGTCTGGATAGGCGTCGACGCGGACCTCCGCGCGCTGACCGACTCGGACGCCGGTGACCGCCACGGTCGAGAGATAAACCTTGACCCACAGGTCCTCTCGCTCAATCAATCGCACGACCACGGAACCTGGCGTGCAGGACTCGCCGGCGCGCAGGATGATCTCGGCCACCGCACCGGCCGACGGCGCCCGGATGACGGTGTCGTCCAGGCGCTTGGCGGCCGCTTTCTCACTCGCCTCGGCCGCCTGCAGATCGCCTCGTGCGGCGTTGATCACCTCGTCGGTCTGGCCGGCGAGGGCGAGGTCGAGCTGTGCCTGGGCCTGGGCCACGCGCGCCGTAGCGGCCTCGGCCGCCTGCTCAGCGACCGCGAGGTTAGTACGGTAGGTGAACCGCTCCTCGTAGCTGCGGGCCGCGTTGGCGCTGGCCACGTTAGCCCCTTCGCGTTGGGCTTCGGCGGCGGCCAGGGCCGCCTCGCTGGCCCGCAGGCGCTCGGGTCGCGTACCAGCGATGGCCGCCTCGAGTTGCGCTTGGCTCTGGTCGCTCTGGGCAGCGGCCTGCCGCGCGAGGGCCTCCGCGCCGCGCACCCGCTCGGCCGCCTGTGCTTCGTTGGCGACGGCCGCGGCGCGCCGCGCCGCGGGGGGGCCAGCCCGCGGGCGGCGGCGGGCAGGGGAGA
>DHNJ01000145.1 GCA_002409445.1 Armatimonadetes bacterium UBA5419
GCACGGCGCGCGCCCGCTCCCGCCCGACGCGCAGCAGGACCGGCGCGCGCGCGGCGGCGGGCAGGTGGGCGACGACGGTCAGCGCGTCGGCCGGCTCGATCCGCGCCAGCCACTCGATCGGCTCGCCCTTGCGCCACCAGTCCATGCCTTCGTCCAGTTGCACCAGCTCGTGCAGCAGCTCGACCGCCGCGGCGTGGTCGGCGTCGGCGTCCGGCGCGGGCAGCGGGGCGACGGTGATCGTCACCGGCGGGCCGTCCGGCGCCGCCTCAAGCTGGCCCACGGCGGACCGGCCGTCGCTGGCGAACAGCGTCACGGGGTCCGGCGGGAGCCCGCGCGCGCGGAACTCGCCGGTCTCGGTGGTGGTCTGCGGGTCGTGCGGCCCACTGATCCAGACCACCTCCCCGCTGACCGGCGCGCCCGCGGCGTCGACGACGCGGCCGGTGAGCACGCCGGTCAGCCCCGGCAGGACGATGTCGCCAACGTCGGTGGCGCCGGGCGCGAGGTGGTGCGGCGCGCTGCGTCCGTAGCCGTCCTTGTAGGCGCGGGCACTGTAGAGCGGACCGGCCGGCAGGTCGACGACGAACGTGCCGTCCTCAGCGGACTGTCCAGTAGCCCGCACCGGCAAATCGGGGTCGGTGCCGTCGATGCTCACGCTGGCGCCCGCCAGCGGCGTCCCGGCGGCATCGACCACGCGGCCGCGCAGGGCTGCCCGCGCGACGACCGGCACGACCAGCTGCCAGTCGGTGTCGGGCACGTCGGCCAGCTCGATGGCCGCCTCGTACCGCTGGTAGTTGCTCGGCTCGCGGACCACCAGCGTGGCGCTACCGCGGGCCAGGAGCGCGCGGAATGTGAACGTCCCATCGGCCGCGCTGCGCGTGTACAAGGGCAGCGCGTCGCGCCGGCCGACGCGGATCTGGTGGTCGGCCAGCGGCGCGCCAGCCTCGTCGAGCAGCCGGCCGCTCACCGCCCGCGTCGGGTAGAGCGCAAACGTCGCGGTCAGTGGCGCGGCGTCGTCAGTCAGCTCGACCGACTGGTAGGCGGCAGACTCGCCGTTGGCGGCCAGCCAGCCGCCGCTCGGCGTGGCCGACACGTAGACCCTACCGCGCAGGCTCATCGGCAGGCGCAGGACCATCCGCCCGTCCGGCCCGGTCCGGTGCGTTTCGCCCAGCCCGAACTGCATGTCGCCGACCAGGCCGGTGATGACGACCGCGGGCACGGGCTCGCCGGTCTCGCCGTTGGTCACGCTAACGACGAGCGGGCGCGCCCGGCTGGCCACCAGGTCACCGATCTCGGTCACCTCGCCGCCGGTGATCGTGACGGTCCGCGGCTCGACGAACCAGTCGCTGTCCAGGCTCTCGCCGACGATCTGTCGCTCGCCGGCGGTCAGGTCCCGCAGTTCGAAGCGGCCCTCGGCGTCGGTCACGACGGCTCGGGCGTTGGAGGAGAGGTAGTGGCCCGGCTTGATGTGCAGCCCGGCCAGCGGCTGGCCCGCGTCATCGAGCAGCCGGCCGCGCACACCGCCCTGCGGCCGCAGCTTGACAGGCTCGGCCACGTAGCCGTCGCCCGCCGGCACCTCGAACCTGGCCGCGGTCCAGCCCGGGGCGGTCACGTTGAACTCGGCGCCCTGGCTCGGGCAGCGGTCGATCGTCCAGCGGCCGTCGGCGCCGGTGGTCGCCGCGGGCACGGGCCAGTCGACGGGCCAGGGCAGCTGGCGGTTGGCGCTGCTGGGCGGGCGGAGCGGCGGCAGGTCGTCGGTCACGTCGGCGAGGATCCAGATGTCGCGCGCGCGGCGGCCGTCGAGCTTCACGGTGTCGACCTCGAGCTGCCGCAGGCTTACCGTCGCGCCCTCGATCGGCTCGCCGTCCGGCCCGGTGACGATCCCGCTGGCGGTCTGCCAGGGCTGGATCGTGACAATCCAGCCCAGCAACAGCCCGGTCACCGGCTCCACAATCGTCTCGTCGACGCCCGCGCTGCGGCCCACGCCCTCCGGCGTCAGGGCCAGGGCAGCGGCGGCTTGGGTCGAGATCGACGTGCCCTCCGGCTTGAAGCGGAACCGACCCTCGGCATCGGTGGCCAACGGCGCGAAGCGGCGGGCGGGGTCGGGCGGCGGCCAGAGGTCGCCCACCTCCCGGTACACCAGCTGCACCTGCGCGTCGCCGACGGGCTGCCCATCAACCCCCCGCACCAGCCCGGCCCACTCCTCCTGCGCCCCGCCGGCCGAGGCCAGCAGCACCAGCAGCACCCCAAACCAGAACGCCCGCATCGGTCCGCTCCTGCGCCCGAGTCTAGTCGGTTGGGTGGGGGTGGGCAAGGTGGGGGGAGGTGGCCGGCGCTCCTTTGGGCAGGCCAGGTCCTCCTGAGTCGCCGGTCACAGAATTGTACCGCCGCCGCTCCGGCGGCAGCCTTGTCGTGCTACCGGCCACAGACGCTGAAAGGACCTGTTGGGCCGCAGTTCCTGGGGTCAGCTCAAGCTCAGCTGGTCTGTACACTCACCTGCCGCTGCCGCCGAAGCGGCGGC
>DHNJ01000175.1 GCA_002409445.1 Armatimonadetes bacterium UBA5419
ACCGCCGCGGCGATCGTCGCGGTGTCGGCCGGCTCACAGCGCCGGCCGCGGCGGCCCTGGGGCGCGAGGAAGGGCGAGTCGGTCTCCAGCAGCAGCCGCTCGAGCGGCACATGCGCGGCGATCTGGCGCGTCTCTTCCGCGCGCGGGTAGGTCACGGGGCCGTCCACGCCGACGTAGCAGCCCAGGCCCAGGAACCGGTCGACCATATCCAGCCCCGCGCTGTAGCAATGCATCACCACCCGCCCGTCGCCGCCGCCATGCTCGCGCAGGCTGTCGTAGGTCGCCTCGTGCGCCTCGCGGCAATGGACCACGAGCGGCAGGCCGAGGCGCGCGGCGAGGCGCTGGTGAGCGGCGAAGGCGGCTTCCTGCTGGGCCCGGGGGCAGCGATCGCGGTAGAAATCGAGGCCCGTCTCGCCAATCGCGACGACGGCGGGGTGGGCGGCGAGCTCGGCCAGGCGCGCCTCGTGGGCCGGCGACCAGTCGGCCGCGGCGTTCGGGTGGACGCCGACCGCGGCGAAGACCACGCCGGGAAACTGCTCGGCACAGGCGATCGCGGCCACCGAGTCGGCCAGATCGCAGCCGATGGTCAGGAGGTGGGTGACACCGGCCTCGAGGGCATTTGTAACCACAGCGGCCCGGTCGTCGTCGAAGGAGTTGAAGTGCAGGTGGCAATGCGTGTCGAACAGGCTTGTTGGCGCGGGCTGGGTCTCGTGGCTCATGGTCTAAGTATTGTACCGCTTGGCAGGAGCCTGGCAGGCAGGTACGAATAAGGTTTGACACGCCGCTTGGGCGCTGTCTATAATCGGTGCGCTCGCCCGGCGGGCGCTGGGGCAGGAGTAGAGCATGAACGTGCGTTGGCTGCTCGTTGTGGGCGCGATGTCGGTCGCCCTGACGGCCGCGGGCCAGAATCAGGTCGTCCGCTACGACCAGGCCCGGACCGGCTACACCGCCGAGAAGCTCTCGCCGGCGCTGGCGCTTGACTGGGTCTTCTCGACCACCGAGCAGGCACCCACCCCGGCCCAGCCGCTCGTCGCGGGCAACCGGGTCTTCTTCTGTTCCGAGGGCAAGGTCTACGCCTTGGACCTCGAGACCGGCGCGCCCGTCTGGGACCAGCCCTATGCGACCAACGGCCGCATTCTGGTCACGCCGATCGTCCATAAGAACCAGTTGATCATCCTCTCGGACAAAGGTGAGATCCATATTCTGGACATGGCCGATAACCCCACGGGCCAGCGCGTGCTCGCCTATCTGCCGGGCTTCAAGGCCAGCATGTCCAGCGACCCAGTCATCATCGGTGACACGCTCTACCTGATCACCGACCGTGGCACGATGTTCAGCGTCGACCTAACCCGCGCGACCGCCGAGGACGCGACGACCGAGGTCTTCCAGTTCTCCGCCGTGCCCCGCGGCGCGCTGTCCTACTTCAACCAGGACGGCCAGGACCTGATCTCGTTCGCCACCCTTGACGACCGGATCGTCGCCTTCAACCTGAGCGCGAAGAACGTGCGCTGGCAGAAGTCGATCGGCCGCACGGCCAACCCACCGGTGCTTCAGGGCGACCTGATCTACGCCGCGAGCCGCGAGAGCGTCCACGCGCTGCGCTTCCGCTCGGGTACCGCCGAATGGTCCACGGACCAGGCTAGCTCCTACCACGGCGCGCCGACCGTCGCCCACGGCAAGCTCTACATGGGTACCCCCGATATGTACCTGGTCGCCGTCGATGCCAAGACGGGCAAACTCGTCGCCCGCCTCGAGCTCGACTCGCACATGACCGACTCGCCGATCGTCGCCGACCAGGACCTCTACTTCGGCACGGCGATCGGCAACCTCTACTGCGTCGATGCCGAGACCTTGGCGCTCAAGTGGTATGTCCGCGCCAACCCGACCCAGACCATCGGCCCGCAGGCCCAGATGCTCAGCATCCTCGTCTCGCCCGTCGTCTCGGGTGGTGCGCTGATGGCCGTCAACCAGCAGGGCGCGCTCTACTGCTACCGGCAGAGCGCGATTGACCTGTCCAAGCCCAAGCTCGTCGAGCCCCAGTGGGTCACCCAGGCCGCCGACGGCCAGCCGATCGCCTATGCGACCCTCCCCGACAACGAGCGCGTGCTGCTCCAGCGCGCGGCCCGTAGCCAAGTCGTCGGCATGCGCGGGGGGCGCCAGCCGAACATCCCCGAGGAGGCCCGCGACCTGACCCTGCCGGCCAAGCAGCCGTACTTCCGCTTCCAAACCTACGTCATGGACGAAGGCAGCGGCGTCAACCAGGAAGGCATCCTCGTGCGCTTCGACGGCCAGGTCCTGCCCGACGGCTCGGTGACCATCGACCGCCGCAACAGCTTGCTGCGCGTCGAAGTTGTCCAGCCCAGCAGTGGCGTCGCGGCCAACACCCTGCCCGACGGCCAGCACACCCTCGACATCCTCGTGCCCGACTTCATGGGTCGCGAGACCCGCGCCAACTTCACCGTGACCATCGACAACACCCTCCCGCCGATTGAGCGGCCCGCCCAGCAGACCTGGCCCGGCCGGCCCGGCATGGGCGGCATGGGGGGCATGGGCGGCATGGGGGGCATGGG
>DHNJ01000182.1:0-2132 GCA_002409445.1 Armatimonadetes bacterium UBA5419
CGCCCAGCGTTGTGGGCTAGAAGCCCACAACCCGCCGGCTAGTAAGCCGGCGCTCCGTTCCTGCCTGGCGTTGAAGGATTGCCCCCCGCGCGGGCAAAGACTCCCGGTGGCGGAGGACGGCGATGATCGACAAGATCCGGCGGCGGCAGCGACTACGTGTGCTCTGGACGGGCGGGCTGATCCTGCTCGTGCTAGTTGGCCTGGGCTGGCGCGTGGCGGCGGCGCGGCGGGCTGAGGCGCGGGCCTACTCCTCGGCGATCCGACCCGTCGACACGCGCGACCTACCGCTGGTCGGCCTGCCACCGCGCAACCTGCGCAACTACCGCGAGTTCCCGCCCTACGCCCTCGGCTTGGCCAATCCCGTCTACATCACTCGCGCCGGCACCCGCTACCACCGCGCCGACTGCGAGCACCTGCGCCACGGCGCGACCGATCTGCCCCGCAAGGACGCCCAGCGCCGCGGCTTCACGCGCTGCGCCGACTGCCAGCCCTAGAACTGGGTCAGCCGGCGGAAGCCCTCGAAGCGCGCCTCGATCTCGTCGCTCGTCAGCGTGCGCAGCCGGTCCAGGCTGAAGTCCTCGGCGTTGTAGCTGGCCACGACGCTGCCGTAGATCACCGCGCGCCGCAGGTTGGCCTCGCTCAGGTCCTCGGTCGCCGCCAGATAGCCCATGAACCCGCCGGCGAAGCAGTCACCACAGCCGGTCGGGTCGAAGACCCGTTCGAGCGGATAGCCCGGGGCGGAGAAGATGCCCTCGGCGGTGAACAGCAGCGCGCCGTGCTCGCCCTTCTTGACCACCGCCAGCCGCGGCCCCAGCCCGAGCAGCGCCAGGCCCGCGGCGACCGGGTTGGCCTCGCCGGTCAGCTGGCGCGCCTCCTCGTCGTTGAGGAAGACGGCGCTGGTCCGCGCGATGACCTGCAGCAGCGTGTCGCGGGTGATGTCGATCCACAGGTTCATCGTGTCCAGGCCGACGAACGTCGCGCCCGTCGCCTGGTCCAGCACGTCGAGCTGGAGCGCGGGGTGGATGTTGGCCAGGAACAGGTACGGCGTCTGCCGGTAGGCCGCGGGCAGGACGGGGTGGAACTCCTCGAAGACGTTCAGTTTGGTGAACAGGGTCTCGCGGCTGTTCATATCCGCCGAGTAGACCCCACCCCACCAGAACGTCTCGCCGCCCGCGATGACCTCGATGCCCTCCGTGTCCACGCCGCGCTGGGCGAGGAAGGCCAAGTGGGCCGGGTCGAAGTCGTCGCCGACCACACCGACCGCCTGGACCGGCGTCCAGAAGCTGGCCGCGACGCTGGCGAAGGTCGCCGCCCCGCCCAGCGCGCGGTCCACCTTGCCGTACGGCGTCTCGACCGAATCGAGCGCCACCGAACCCACCATCAACACCTCGGCCATGGGCCGCCTCCTCTCCGCGATTAGGCGCGCAGCCGCGCCCGGCAGTCGGCCGCGACCTGCTCGACGATCCGCTCCATGTCCGCGTCGACCGTCTCGTCCGTTAGCGTGCCCTCGGCCCGGCGGAAGGTCAAGGCATAGGCCAGCGAGCGCGTGCCCGCGGGCAGCCCGACGCCGCGGTAGACGTCGAACAGCCGCAGCGACTCCAGGTGCTCGCTGGCCGCCGTGATGCTCGCGGCGACCTGGGCCTGGCTGTACTCGTCCGGCACGACCAGCGCGACGTCGCGCAGCGCGGCGGGGAAGCGCGGCAGCCCGCGATAGGTCGGCAGCCCGCCACGACTGTCCAGCAGCAGGTCCAGGTCCAGCTCGAAGGCGACCACCGGCCGGCGGATATCGAACGCCGCCAGCACCGACGGGGCGACCTCGCCCCAGACCGCCAGCGGCTGCCGGCCGAGCATCAGGCGCCCGGCGCGGTGCGGCTCGAAGGCCGGGTGCGCGTACGGCTCGGCCTGCACGCCCTCGACCCGCAGCTCGTCGAGCAGCAGGTCGAAGAGGCCCTTGATCTCGGTCACGTCCGCTCCGAACAGCTCGGGCGCCAGGTTCCAGGCGCTGGTATAAGCCCGCCCGGTGATCGCGCCGGCCAGCGTCAGCCGCTCGCGACAGGGCAGCGGCAGGGGGGGGGGCCGGGGGGCCCGGGGCCCCCCGGCCCCCCCCCCCCCGCCCCGGGCCGGGGGGGGGG
>DHNJ01000182.1:2230-4497 GCA_002409445.1 Armatimonadetes bacterium UBA5419
GTCTCGGCCGTGTGGCCCGTGGCCACACGGCCGGCCTGCGCCGCGCGCTGGTCGGTGACGGTGTGGTCCAAGGCGAAATACGCGCGGCCGACCTCGAACACGCGCGTCTCGCTGCCGTGGGCCGTGGCGTTGTGTCCGACGACCTCGAGCATGCTCGGCAGCAGCGCCCAGCGCAACAGCGCGAAGTCGGCCGACAGCGCATTCTGCAGGCTGACCACGCCGGCCGGCGCCGCCTCGATCGCGTAGCCGGCGCGGCCCATGGCCTCGACGCTGGTCAGGCTGAAGGTCCAGACCTCGTTCAGCCCCGCCGCCAGGCACAGCTCGCGCACGCGCCGCTCGGCCTTCTGGCGCGCGTTGAGCTGGCCGGTCTTCTGCGCGGCGGGCGGCGTGGTCGCGGGCACGTTGTTGTAACCGTGCAGCCGCGCGATCTCCTCGATCAGGTCGACCTCGCGGGTCAGGTCCGGACGCACCGTCGGCACGATCACCCGCAGGCCGGCCTCCGTCGGCTCGACCTCGAGCTGCAGCCGGCGCAACATGTCGGCCATCTGCTCGTCGCTCAGCTCGAGGCCGAGGAAGCGGTTGGCCATTGCCGGGCGCAGGTCGATCGTCACCGGGCCGATCGGCTGGGCCACCGTGTCGACAACGCCGCGCAGCACGCGCCCGCCGCCACACTGGACCAGCAGCTGCGCGCAACGGTCAGCGGCGCGGACGGTGCCGCTCGGGTCGACCACGCGCGAGAAGCGGTACGAGGACTCGCTCTCGAGGCCGAGGTTGCGCGCCGTGCGGCGGATGTTCGGCGCCAGGAAGTGCGCCGACTCGATCACCACGCGGGTCGTCGACGCGCCGATCGCCGTGTTCGCCCCGCCCATCACGCCGGCCAACGCGACCGGCCGCTGACCATCGGTGATCAGCAGCTGGTCGGGCGTCAGCTTGCGCTCGACGCCGTCGAGGGTGGTCATCATCTCGCCCTCGGCCGCGCGGCGGACCAGGATCGTCGAGCCCAGCTCGTCCGCGTCGAAGGCGTGCAGCGGCTGGCCCAGCTCGAACAGCACGTAGTTGGTCACGTCGACCAGCAGGTCGATCGGCCGCTGCCCACAGGCCAGCAGGCGGTCCTGCATCCACTTCGGCGACGGTCCCGTGTGCAGATCCGCGATGATCCGCGCCGAGTAGCGCGGGCACAGGTCGCCGTCATCGATCAGCACCTCGAGCTGCCCCTCGATGGACTCGTTGGGGTCCTCGGTCAGCTCGATCGTCGGCAGCCGCAGCTCGGCGCCCGTCCGCGCGGCGACCTCGCGGGCGACACCGATCATCGACAGGCAATCGCCGCGGTTCGGCGTGATCTCGGCGACCAGCACCTGCCCGCCGAGGCCCGCCGGCGCGTCCTCGATGAACTCGATCTCGAGGCCGAGGTCGGTCAGCAACGCCGCCAGCTCGTCGGTCGGCGGGAGTTCGCTCAGGTAATCACTCAACCAAGTGGTGGGAATGCGCATCATGGCTTGCTGTCTCCTCGAGGCCTAGAACTGCCGCCCGAACCGCACATCGCCGTCGAAGAAGAGACGGATGTCATCGATGCCGTACTTGAGCATGGCCAGCCGCTCCATGCCCACGCCGAACGCGAAACCGCTGTACTCGTCGGGGTCGTAGCCGACATTCGCCAGCACCTGAGGGTCGACCATGCCGCAGCCGAGCACCTCGAGCCAGCGCGCCGACGGGTCCTCCGGGTCGCGGCAGACGCCGTCGCGCCCGTACCAGATCGCCATCTGTGCGCTCGGTTCGGTGAACGGGAAGTAGTCGGGGGTGAACCGCGCGATCACGCCCTCGCCGTACAGCTCCTCGGCGGTCGCGAAGAGGATGCCCTTCAGGTCGCCGAAGCTCACGTCGCGATCCACGAGCAAGCCCTCGCACTGGTGGAAGGTGTGGCAGTGCGTGGCGTCGACGGCGTCGCGACGGTAGACCCGGCCGGGGGCGATGATCCGCACCGGCGGCTCCTGGGTCTCCATCGTGCGGATCTGCACCGCCGAGGTCTCCGTGCGCAAGACGACGTCGTCGGTGATGAAGAAACTGTCACGCCCATCGCGCACCGGGTGGTCCTCGGGGATCGCTAGCGCGGTGAAGTTGTAGTAGCTCAGCTCGACCTCGGGCCCCTCGGCCACGTCGAAGCCGAAACCGGTGAAGATGTCGACCAGGTCCTCCCAGATGATCGTCAGCGGGTGCCGGCGCCCGGGCAGCGCCAGGCGGCCGGGCAGGGTCGGGTCGTAGCGCCGCGC
>DHNJ01000182.1:4726-9563 GCA_002409445.1 Armatimonadetes bacterium UBA5419
CGCGCACCTCGTTCGAGAGCTGGCCGATCACGCGCTTGAGCTCGGCGGGGACGTCGACCATCTTCGGCAAGCCGGTGGCCAGCAGCCCCTGCTTGCCAAAGATGCGCGCGCGCACCTCGTCCATCGACTTCGCGTCGTGCGCCTCGCGGATCAGTTCGAGCGCGGCCTGCCGCAACTCGCGTAGTTTCTCTTCCATCGGTCTACCTTCCTCGTGGCCCCAAACGACAAACGCGCCACTTCTTCGCTGGACGAAGACGTGACGCGCCTCCGCGGTACCACCCGCGTTCGCGGCCCCAGGCCGCGCTGCTACTTTGGGCCCGCTAACGGGGGCCAGGCGGGCTGGGCTTCCACCCAGCCGGCTCAGGAGTGAACTTCAGCGCGGGTCGCCGGGGTTGGCTTGCAGTCGGGACCAACCTCCCTGTTGCCGGCGCGCTACCCTTGCTTACTCATGCTCCGTCATCGCCGATACCGTGCTTGCGCACACTGTCATACAGCGCCACCGCCGTCGCGATGGCCACATTGAGCGACTCGGCGCCCGCTCGCATGGGCAACCGCAGCCGCGGCGCGTCGGCCCAGACCTCGCTCGGCCCGTGCGCCTCGCTGCCAGCCACGAGGGCCAGCGGCCAGGGCAGGTCGGCGGTGAGCAGGTCGTCGCCCGCGCCCGAATCCAATACTACCACGCCGCCGCCCGTTTCGGCCAACCAGGCCTGCACCTCGGCCGCCGGCTGCCGCCACCAGGGCACCCGCACGACACTGCCCGCGCTGGCCCGCACGACCTTCGGCGTCAGCGGGTCGGCCGTCCCCCCGAGCAGCACGACCGCCGCGCCGACCGCATCGGCCGTGCGCAACAGCGAGCCCAGGTTGCCCGGGTCTTGCACGCGGTCGGCGAGGACCAGGCGCGCGGGGCGGGCGGCGGGCGGGCCGCTGGTCTCGGGCGAGCGGACCACGGCCAGCCAACCCTGCGGCGTCTCGGTCTCGAAGACGGTGCCCAGCAGCCCCGGCGTGGCCGTCTCGACCTGCACGCGGGCGGCAGCCAGCGCGGCGCGCAGCTCCGGCGCCTCGACCGCGGTCACCTCGAGCAGGACGCACTCGATCTGCGCGCCGGCCTCGAGCACGGTGCGCAGCGCGCGCGGGCCCTCGACGAGGAACGCACCCTCGCGTTCGCGGCCGCGGCGGCTGAGCAGCGCGCGGGCGCGCTTGAGCCATTGGTTGTTGGGGCTGGTGATCATCATGGTCGAAACAGCGGCGGGGTGGGCCGCGAAGGACCCACCCCGCGCGCGAGTTCGTTGGGACCAGGTCTAGCCGGCGAGCGCCGCCTTGGCCCGGTCGACGACGGCCGCGAACGCCTCCGGATCGTGAATCGCCAGCTCGGAGAGCATCTTGCGGTCGATCTCGATCTCGGCCAGCTTGAGGCCGTGGATGAACTGGCTGTAGCTCAGGTCGAGCAGGCGGACCGCCGCGTTGACGCGGATGATCCACAGCCGGCGCATATCGCGCCGCCGCTGCCGGCGGTCACGGTAGGCATACATGCCCGACTTCATGACCTGCTGCTTGGCG
Source organism: Armatimonadetes bacterium UBA5419 (assembly GCA_002409445.1). GTDB lineage: Bacteria > Armatimonadota > UBA10988 > UBA10988 > UBA10988 > UBA10988. The sequence continues at coordinate 6,284 of DHNJ01000182.1, forward strand.
GCCCGGAACTGCTTGCTCTTCGCGCCCCAATAGCCGCGCGCCGCGCGAATGACCTTGTTGCGCCGCCGGGTCTGGGTCGTACCACCCTTAACTCGCATGGTTTACCCTCCCTTAGCTGGGCAACATGGCCGACAGGGCCTTGGTGTCGGCCGAGGACGCCACTTCCAGCACGCCCAGCCGGCGCTTGCGGCGGCGGGACTTCTTGGTCAACAAGTGACCCACGGACCCGTGCCGGCGCATGATCTTGCCGGTCGAGGTCTTCTTGAACCGCTTCGCGGCAGCGTTGCGGCTCTTGCCTTTCTTACCCATCGTTCTCTCTTCTGGTCAGGGCACCACCCGGCGCGGCAGGCTTACACCCGCCGTCTTAGCGGCCGTGGGGTGCCGTGGCTCACGAGCCGTCAGGCCGTGTCCTCGGTGGCCTGGCCCGAGGGCGGGTCCGCGGCCGCGGACTCGTCTTCTACCTCGGGTTCAGCCTCGGTGACCACATCATCGCGGTCATCGTCATCGTCGTCGGCGCCGATGTCTTCTTCCAGCTGCGACGACAAACTCACTAGCTCGGTCCCCGCCTCTTCCGCCTCGCGTTCGCGCTGGGCCAAGGCCTTCAGCGTGTCCGCGGTCGGCGCGAGCAGGACGAACATCCGGCGCCCCTCCATCGACGGTCGCGTCTCGATCTCGGCAATCTCGCCCACCGCCTCGGCCAGGCGCAACAGCACGTCGCGGCCCAGGTCCTGGTGGGTGATCTCGCGGCCGCGGAAGCGGACCTCGACCCGGACCTTGTGGCCATCGCGCAAGAACGCGTCGGCGCGCCGGCGGGTGACCTCGAAGTCAGCCTTGCCAGTCATCGGCCGCAGGCGCAACTGCTTAACATCGGCGCTGCGCTGCTTCTTGCGCTGCTCACGCTCACGCTGCTTCTGCTCGTAGCGGTACTTGCCCCAGTCCATGATCCGGCAGACCGGCGGGTTCGCGTCGGGCGCCACCTCGAGCAGGTCCAACCCCGCGTCGCGCGCCGCCTCCAGCGCCTCGCGCACCCAGACCACACCCACCTGCTGACCGTTCTCGTCAACCAGTCGCACTTTGGGCACGCGAATCTCTTCATTGCGCCGCAGCCGCTTCTCGGGCATCTCCGCGCCGACAAATCGTCGTCTGATGGTTTGTTCTCCCTTGCTACCTAACCCGGCGGAAACGCGGAGCGTTCCGCCAACTCCGCGACAAACGCCTCGTAGTCCAGCGCGCCACGGTCCTTCATGCCCTGCTCGCGGACCGAGACCGTGCCCCCCTCAACCTCCCGGTCGCCGCAGACCAACATATAGGGTACACGCATTGCCTCGGCTTTGGCAATCTTCGCACTCGTCCGGTCCGCCGAGTCGTCAATCGTCACCCGGTGACCGCGCTGCGCCAAATCCGCCACGAGTCCGCGCGCATAGTCCAGGTGCCGCTCGCCAATCGGCACGACGCGTACCTGCTCGGGCGCCAACCAAACCGGGAACACCCCGGCGCAATGCTCGATCAGCAACCCCATGAACCGCTCGATGCTGCCCAGCGCGGCGCGGTGGACCATCACCGGCCGCTCGTGCTGGTCCGCGGCGTTGATAAAGTGCAGGTCGAACCGCTCGGGCATGTTGAAATCGAGCTGGCAGGTGCCCAGCTGATGCCGCCGACCCAGCGCGTCCGAGACCATGAAGTCGATCTTCGGCCCATAGAACGCGCCCTCGCCCGGCGCCTCACGATAGGCCACACCGCGCCGGTCCAGCGCCGCGCGCAGCCGCGACTCCGCCTCCGCCCACAGCTCGTCCGAGCCCACCGCCTTCTCCGGCCGCAAGCTCAGGTCGATGTGCACGTCCGCGAACCCAAACAACTCATAGATCGCCATCAACATGTCGATGAAGGCGAAGACTTCGTCCTCGATCTGGCTCACCGCGCAGAAGATGTGCGCGTCGTCCTGGGCAAAACTGCGCACGCGCGTCAGCCCTGCGGTCACCCCCGAGGCCTCGTAGCGGTGCAGCCGCCCAAAGTCCGCGTAGCGCACGGGCAGGTCGCGGTAGCTGTGGTGCCGGCTGGCGAACATGATCGCGTGCGCCGGACAGTTCATCGGCTTGACCGCGTACGCTTGCTCGTCTACCTCGACGAAGTACATGTTCTCGCGGTAGGCCTCGTAGTGGCCCGAGGTCTTGAACAGCTCCAGCGACATGATCTGCGGGGTGATCACCTCGTCGTAGCCGAACCGGCGGTAGAAGCTGCGCACCAGGTCGACCAGCAGGTTGTAGACGATCGTCCCACGGGGGAAGAAGAACGGGCTGGCCGGCGCGACATCGGAGAACCAGACCAGGTCCAGCTCGCGCCCCAACCGCCGGTGGTCCCGCCGCTCGGCCTCCTCACGCAGCCGCAGCCACTCGGCCAGCTGCTTGCGATCGGGGAACGAAATGCCGTAGATCCGCTGCAGCATGCGGTTGGCACTGTCGCCGCGCCAGTACGCGCCGGACGACGTCAGCAGTTTGACCACCCCGACCCGGCCCGTGCTGGGCAGGTGCGGCCCGCGGCACAGGTCAACCCAGCCGCCCTCGCCGTTGGTGTTGCGATAGACGCTGACCGTCTCGTCCGGCGGGATGGCCTCGAGCAGCTCGAGCTTGTAGTCCTCGCCCAGCCCGCGAAACAGCTCCGCCGCCTCGTCGCGGCTCAGCTCGCGGCGCTCGAAGCTCTGGTCCTCGGCGATGATCCGCCCCATCTCGGCCTCGATCGCCTCGAGGTCCTCGGGCGTGAACGGCTGCTCGACGTCAAAATCGTAGTAGAAGCGCCCATCCTCGAGCGCCGGGCCAATGGTCACCTGGGCCTTGGGGAACAGCCGCTGGACCGCCTGGGCCATGATGTGCGCGGTGCTGTGCCGATAGACGCTCTGGCCCTCCGCATCGCGCCAGGTCAGAAACCGCACCGCCGCATCTGCCTGCAGCGTGCTGGCCAAATCGACCATCCGCCCATCGACCTCCGCCGCCAACGCCGCCCGCGCCAACCCCGGCCCAATCGCCGCCGCCACCGCCCCCAGCGTGACGCCCGAGTCGAACGCCAACTGATTCCCATCCGGCAATATCACCGCGATCTGCGCCACACCAACCCTCACCTTCAGAACCTGCCCAAGCGGCCGCCCAAGCCCCTCCAAGATACCACGGTAGCAAGCCCTAGGCAACGGCCGGCGGCGCAGCAAAACGTTACGAAGCGGTCGCCAGCCATCACCGCCCGAGCGACCTCCACCGTTGGCGGCTGCCGCATTGTACCGCCGCCGCTCCGG
>DHNJ01000182.1:9710-9925 GCA_002409445.1 Armatimonadetes bacterium UBA5419
CTCCGGCGGCAGGGGTGCGGCACTGCGACACTGTGGGTAGGCTGCCTGAGGCAGAGGCGGAGCGAGGGACGCCCGGCGCCCCCACGGTACCTACCACCGGCCGGGTCCACGTGCGTGGGTGCGGACACCATGCCCACGGGCCCCGTCGTGCCGCAGCCGCGAATAGATGAGGCGGGGGTGTGCCGCCGCGCGGCCGCCGAAGCGGCGGCGGTCCA
>DHNJ01000137.1:0-302 GCA_002409445.1 Armatimonadetes bacterium UBA5419
GGCGGAGTAAGATTGAGCGTCTGGAGATGGTGGTGTACAAGGAGCGCAGTGCGTTGGCGATCGGGCTGACCCGCAACACCGCGGTGCCCGTGGCCCTGGTCTCGACGAAGACCAACTTCCTCACGGTGGCCATGATCCAGTGCTTCTCGCACGACCCCCAGACCATCGGCATCGGCATCAAACGCGAGCGCTACAGCCACGATCTGATCGCCGCCGAGGGCGGGTTCGTGGTCAATCTCGTGGCCAACGACGGCGCGGAGCTGCTCAACGCCGCGGGCGCGGTCTCCGGCCGCGACGGCGAC
>DHNJ01000137.1:466-759 GCA_002409445.1 Armatimonadetes bacterium UBA5419
AGTTCGCCGCCCTGGGCCTGACCGCCGAGCCGGCCGAGTCCATCAACTCCAGCCTCATCGCCGAGTGCCACGTCAACCTCGAATGCCGCCTGATCCAGCAGTTCGAGGTCGCCGAACGCACCTGGTTCGTCGGCCAAGTCCTCGTCGTCCACCAATCCATGGACTGGTTCGCCGAACGCGCCATGCTCTACACCGGCGGCGTCTACCACGCCCTGGGCCAAATCGTCGGGCAGCGGGAGTAGCGGGGCGAGGGCGTACGGCACCTAGCCCCTCTTTGTACCGCCGCCGCTTCG
>DHNJ01000137.1:951-2366 GCA_002409445.1 Armatimonadetes bacterium UBA5419
GCCGCCGCTTCGGCGGCAGCGCCCCGGCACACCTTCAGCCGGGCCAGCCCGCACCTGGCCAAGCCAGCCCAAAGGAGCGCCGCCCTGCCCGGGACCGCGGACACTCCTGTCCGCAGCGAACGTGCGAACGAGGTCTCCCTCAGCTCACTTGGCCCCCCCACGCTACGAGCCGGCCTGCATGTCGTAGGCGAGGCGCCTACGACCCGCCGGCGATGGCACCGGCGCTACGTGCGGACGCAAGCCCCTAGTTGTACCGCCGCCGCTCCGGCGGCAGAACTCTGGCCGCACCGGATCGAATTGGCAGTCCAACTGCGGACAAGAGTGTCCGCGGTCCCGGGCAGAAGTCGCACGCACGCTCAAACCAAGGCCGCGGCACGCCTGGCCGCGGTCCTTGGCTGGCGTTCGTTTGGTCGGCCTACTGGCCCGGCAGGTTCTCGGCGGCCGCGGCGCTCTGGCCACCATGGTCAAGCGACGCGCCCTCGGTGGCCTCTGGGGTGGGCAGGTTCTCGGCCGCTTCGGCCGCCGCCGTAGCCGCTGGCGTCGTCGGCGGCGGGGTCGGCGTGTCGGTGGTTGGCGCGCCCTCCCAGGAGGGCTTACCGCCCGGGGCCTTCGGCCCACAGGCCGCCAACGTCAACACCAACAGCAGGCCCAGCCAGAGCACCGCACTCAGTCGTCGCATCGTCTCCTCCTCCACGAAACGGCACTTTGCCGCGCTGCTGAACCTACTCGTAGTCGCCGTTCGCGTCCGGGCCGAGCCGGTCGGTGCAGCGCCAGTCGAGCCCGGTCTTGGGCACGCACCACAGGTCGTACGGGTTGCCGGTGCCGGTCTCGCGCGCGTCATACTCGGGCTTCAGCCACTTGACGTGCCCGTCAAAGAACGCGTAGTTCGCGCCGCCCGTGTGCCGCTGCGCATCGGGGATCGCCGCGCGCTGGCCGTCACCCATGCCGTAGGTGTCCGTCGTCGTGCGGCCGAGCATGGGGATCCAGCCGGCCGAGCCCGAGCGGATAATCACGTGCAGGGCACGCACCGTCGAGGTCCGTGACGCGCCCACCGCGTCCATCAGCACCGGCGTGTTCGCCGGTCGCGGCACGCTGGCCAGCGACGCACCACCACCAGCCCAGATGCTCCACTGCATGGTGTAGCTGAACTTCGTCGCGCCCGCGCTGGGGCAGACTAAGACCGCTTCGCTCTTCATGTAGGGCTGGATCAGCTCGGTCCAGGCGAAGTACGGTGTGCCCGGCCCACCAACGCGGATCGGCATCATCATCTCGTCGTAGTCCTGGATGTACTGGGTCACCGCGAGGATCTGCTGTTTGACGTTACTCGTGCAGGAAGCGGCACGTGCCTTTTCCCGCGCCTTGGCAAAGACGGGGAAGAGGATCGCCGCCAGGATGGCGATGATCGCGATCACGAC
>DHNJ01000137.1:2529-2876 GCA_002409445.1 Armatimonadetes bacterium UBA5419
GCGATCACGACGAGCAGCTCGATAAGGGTGAAGCCGCGCCGTCGCATAGATGAATGGGTGTGCTGCATCGGTCTCTCCTTCCGCCGGCGGCAGCCGCCGGTCGTCGTTGTCCTGGATTCTAGTACTTTGCGATCGCCGATGCAACTATTTCTGGTCCGCACCGGCGAGATAAGACCCCTGTTCCGCCTCCGTCCGACTCGACCTTCCCCAAACACGCCCACCCGCCCGGAGTCATCCAGGGGGCGGGTGGGCGTCGGGACGTGCTGGTGCCTGGGGTTACTGCACCGGAGCAGCCGGCGCCGCGCCCCCCGCACCGCCCGCGCCGCGTCGCGCGCCGCCACGCCCGC
>DHNJ01000198.1:0-238 GCA_002409445.1 Armatimonadetes bacterium UBA5419
CGCAGCAAACCTGCCTGCACGGCCAACCGTCGCACCCGGGACCCGCGGCGCCGCGGACCACCCTAACTGGGACCGCGGACATTCCTGTCCGCATCCATAGACTCGGCCGCAGCGCAGCGGAGGCCGAGGCAAGATGGCTGCTAATGCCGTCGAGGCGCCGGCGGTCCCTTGGGTGGCGGCAGCCTCCACCGGCCGGCTTGGGCGACGGTGGGTTGGCTGCATGTCGTAGGCGAGGCGC
>DHNJ01000198.1:442-2817 GCA_002409445.1 Armatimonadetes bacterium UBA5419
TACGTGGGGCCGGCGCTCCTTCTCTCTTGCCGCCACCCACGAGCCGCCCGGACAACCGATCGGCATTATGTTAACTGATAGGCGGCCTCGCACGGCGGCGGGTTGAGCTGCACCACCCCCACCCACCGCACCTTGCCCCTTCCCCGACCCGGGCCTATCCTGGGTAGCATGTCGGATTTCTTGCAAGCACTCTCTGAACGCGTGCTGATCGCCGATGGGGCGGTTGGGACGGTGCTCCAGGATCACCAGTTGGCCGAGGTCGATTTTGACGGGTATGACGGGTGCAACGAGATCCTCAACCTGACCCGGCCCGACATCGTCCGGGCGATCCATGAGCGGTACCTCGGCGTCGGTTGCGATGCCGTCGAGACCAATGCCTTTGGCGCCGGGGCGGTGGTCCTGGGCGAGTATGAGCTGGCCGACCGGGTCCACGAGATCAACCTCGCCGCGGTGCGGCTGGCGCGGGAGGCGGTGGAGCGGTATAGCACGTCGGTGTGGCCGCGGTTCGTGATCGGCAACATGGGCCCGGGCACGCGGTTGCCGTCGCTGGGGCATATCGATTTCGAGACGCTGGCGGGCTACTACGCGGCGCAGGCGATTGGGCTGATCGAGGGCGGCGTGGACGCGCTGATCATCGAGACGGTGCAGGATATCCTGCAGGCCAAGGCCGCGCTGGCAGGCATCGATGAGGCCGCGGCGCAGGCCGGGCGGCGGCCGCCGGTGATCGTCCAGGTGACCATGGAGGCCAACGGCACGATGCTCTGCGGCACCGAGCTGGGCGCCGCGCTGACCAGCGTGCTGGGCTACGACATCCAGCTGTTCGGGCTCAACTGCGCGACCGGGCCGGAACTGATGGAGGACCACCTCCGCTACCTCGCCGAGCACTGCCCGCTGCCGATTTCCGTCATGCCCAACGCTGGCCTGCCCCAGCTCGTCGGCGGCCGCGCCTGCTACCCGCTGACGCCCGAGCAGCTGGCCAGCTGGCAGGAGCGGTTCGTCATCGAGTACGGGGTGCGGCTGGTCGGCGGCTGCTGCGGGACGACGCCGGAGCACATGGAGCGCGTGGTCGAGACGATCGGCACGCGCGCGCCGCACCACGAGCCGCCGGTCTTCGAGCCGTCGGTCTCGAGCCTCTACCAGCGCGTGACGATGGCCCAGGAGAACAGCTTCCTGATCGTCGGCGAGCGGTGCAACACGTCCGGCTCGCGCGCCTTCCGCGAGATGCTGGAGGCCGGCGACCACGACGGCATGGTCCAGCTCGCCCGCGAGCAGATCCGCGGCGGGGCGATGGTCCTCGACCTCTGCGTCGATTTCGTCGGCCGCGACGGCGTGGCCGACATGACCGAGGTCGCCAGCCGCTTCGCTACGCAGGTGCAGGCGCCGATCATGGTCGACAGCACCGAGGCGCCGGTGATCGAGGCGGCCCTGCGCTGGCTCGGGGGGCGGTCGATCATCAACTCGGTGAACCTCGAAAACGGGCTTGAACGGCCGGCCGAGATCTTCCCCCTGGCCCGCCGCTACAACGCCGCGGTCGTCGCCCTGACGATCGACGAGGAGGGCATGGCCCGCAGCGCCGAGCGCAAGGTCGAGATCGCCCGGCGCATCTACGACCTGGCCCTCGACGAGTACGGCCTGCAGCCCGAGGACCTGCTCTTCGACCCGCTGACTCTGCCGATCAGCACCGGCCTCGAGGACGACCGGGCCAACGCCGCGCAGACGATCGAGGGCCTGCGGCGGATCAAGGAGGCCTGCCCCGGGAGCTACACGCTGCTGGGCCTGTCGAATGTCAGTTTCGGCCTCAAGCCGGCCGCACGCGCCGCGCTGAACTCGGTCTTCCTCCACGAGTGCCGCGCCGCCGGGCTCGACTCGGCGATCGTCCACGCCGGCCGCATCCAGCCGCTCTACCGCATCGACGAGGCGGTCCGCGAGACCTGCCTGGACCTGATCTACGACCGCCGCCGCGAGGGCTACGACCCGCTGACCGCGTTGGTCTCGCTGTTCGAGACGGTCAGCACTGAGGCTGCCGCCGAGCGCCCCGTGCTGAGCCTCGAAGAGGACCTGCCGCGGCGGATCATCGAGGGCGACCGCCAGGGCCTCGAGGCGCAGCTGGACCTCGCGCTCGAGAGCTACGGCGCGCTGGACATCATCAACGACTATCTGCTCGAGGGCATGAAGACCGTGGGCGAGCTGTTCGGCAGCGGGCAGATGCAGCTGCCGTTCGTCCTCCAGTCGGCGGAGGTGATGAAGACCGCCGTGGCCTACCTCGAGCCGCACATGCCGAAGGCCGAGGGCGGGCGCAGCCGCGGCACGATGGTCCTGGCGACGGTCAAGGGCGACGTCCACGACATCGGCAAGAACCTGGTCGACATCATCCT
>DHNJ01000198.1:3006-3353 GCA_002409445.1 Armatimonadetes bacterium UBA5419
GTCAACCTGGGCATCAAGCAGCCGCTGAACACGATCGTCGAGGCCGCCCTGGCCGAGGGCGCCGACGCGATCGGCCTCTCGGGCCTGCTGGTCAAGTCGACGCTGGTCATGCGCGACAACCTCGACGAGATGAACCGCCGCGGGCTCAGCTACCTGCCGGTCATCCTCGGCGGCGCGGCGCTGACCCGCAGCTATGTCGAGGAGGACCTGCGCGCGCTGTACGAGGGCGAGGTCTTCTACGGCGAGGACGCCTTCGCTGGCCTGGCGACGATGGCCGAGCTGTGCAGCCCCGAGGCCCGCCTGCGCCGGCGCGCGCGGCTGCGGGCGCTGAGCGGCGGGGGCGCCGC
>DHNJ01000197.1:0-2294 GCA_002409445.1 Armatimonadetes bacterium UBA5419
TGCCGGTGCTGCTGATCGGCGGCGCGCGCGGCGCGGCCAACGTCAGCCTCGGCTGGTGGGCGATGGGCGCGCAGGTCGGCACGGCCTTCGCCGCGCACCCGGCGCTGGCCGGTTTCCCGGATCAGGGCGTGCTCTCGCCGCTCTCGTTCCGCCTGCTCAAGCAGGGGCTGCAGCTGCCGCTCGACGGGCTGCAGCCGGCCGACATGTTCATCGTCGGTGAGGGCCGCGACAGCTTCTACCTCTACGCGGGCCAGGCGCGGGTGGGGCCGGGGCGGGCGCTGCTGGCCTTCGGGCTGGACCTGCTATCCGCTACGCCGGAGGGCGCTTGTCTGCTCGATTCGCTGGTTGACTACGCGCTCTCGCCCGGCTTCGAGCCGGTTAGCGAGGTCGAGCTGCCGGCGGCGGCGCCGAGCGACTGGCAGCGGACGCTGACTTTCGGCGACAGCGCGGAGGCGGACCTGATGCTCGGCGCGGCACGGCTGGTGGTCGCCCGGGGCAGGGAGGGGCGCAACGTGCTGGAGTGGGAGACGACCGCGCCGACGGCTGCGATGCTTGCCGGGCCGACGGTCCAGGTCCGCTGGCGCGGCGGCTTGGGCTACCTGGCCGAGCCGCCAGCGGCGTTCACGCTGTTCCTCGGCGACGAGGAGCTGCTGACCATCCCCGAGGTGACCCACAGCGACGCGACCTGGACCAGCGCCGACGGCACTGTTCGCCTCGACTACCGCCGCGACCCGTTGACCATGGAGTACGGTGCGTACACGCTGACGCTGCCCTCGGCCCGGCTGACCGCCGGCCAGGCGCCGCGCTGGCGGGTGGTGGGCCAGCCGCACCAAAGCTCGCGCTGGTTTGGGGTCTTTGAGGAGTGGCGTTAGCGTGCTGCAAAATGCTCGCACGGAGCAGGAGTGGGTTGGCTTGGGGCTAATAGGGCCGGCTGGAGTAGAGCCATGGGCAATCTACCGCGACGTGAGTTTCTGGTGACGGCGGCGATGGCGGCGGCGGCGCCGGCCTTAGCGCAAAACGCCGAGATCGCGGGGTTCGAGCAGCAGGCCGTCGACCCCGACGCGGCGCCTGCCTGGGAGCCGTATGCCGATCGCAAGCTGCGGGTCGGCCTGGTCGGCAACGGCCTGTGCAAGTTCGCCTCGGCCTTCTTCTTCCAAGACCACCCGCTGGTCGAGGTGGTCGCGGTCAGCGATCTGCTGCCCGACCGCTGCGCGGAGCTGGCGCAGACGACCCGCTGCGCGACGACCTATCCGTCGCTGGAGGAGATGCTCGACAAGGAGCAGCGCCTGGAGGCGGTCTTCCTCGCGACCGACGCCCCGCGGCACGCGCGGCAGGCGATCCACGTGCTCGAGCGTGGCCTACACGTGGCCAGCGCGGTGCCCGCCTGCTTCGGCAGCCTGGAGGACGCCGAGGCGCTGTACGACGCCGTCCGCCGCGCGCCGGGCAAGTACATGGTGTTCGAGACCTCGACCTTCCACGAGCCTGTCCACGCCGCGCGGACCATGGCCGCGGCCGGTGTGCTGGGCGACCCGGTCTACGTCGAGGGCGAGTACTACCACTACATGACGACGCCGCTACCCAGCTACGAGGACTGGCGCGTCGGCCTGCCCCCGCAGTTCTACCCGACCCACTCGAACGCCTACTACGTGTCGGTCGCGGGCGGCCACTTCACCGAGGTTTCGTGCTACGGTCGGCCGTCGATCCTCGAGCACCTGACCCCCGCGGGCAACCGCTACGGCAACCCGTTCGGCACCGAGATCGCCCTGTTCCGCACCGATAACGGCGGCGCGGCGCGGATGGCGGTCAGCTGGGACACGCCGGGCCACGAAGGCGAGATGGGCCGCATCCGCACGACGCGTGGCACGTACGCGGGCAACTGGAACGGCGCGGAGCTGCCCGAGGGCTTCGACCTGCGCCGCCCCGGCCTGCCCCCCGGCGTCGACGGCGGCGGCCACGGCGGCTCGCACGGCTACCTCTGCGACGAGTTCGTCCGCGCCTGCCTAACCAACAGCGAACCCCGCGTCAACAACATCGCCTGGGCCCTCAACATGACCGTCGCCGGCATCGTCGCCCACGAATCGGCGCTGAAGGACGGCGAGACCATGAAGATCCCGACGTATCGGTGGCCGGTGTAGGGGGGCACGGGACCACCCTAACTGGGACCGCGAACATTCTGGTCCGCATCCATGGAGTCGGCCGCAGGCCGACACAAGATTGAGCTAATGCCGTCGAGGCGCCGGCGGTCCGATGGGGGCGCAGCCCAGATCCACGCCTTGTGGCGTGGGCTGATAGCC
>DHNJ01000197.1:2475-4008 GCA_002409445.1 Armatimonadetes bacterium UBA5419
AGCGGAGGCCGAAGCAAGATTGGCCTAGTGCGCCGAGGCGCCGGCGCGACGACGAGTGCCGATTCCTAACGCGGCTCCGTTTGGCGACTGGGGCCCGGGAGCGGGGGTGGCCGTGCGGACAAGAATGTCCGCGGTCCCAGTTAGGGCGGCCCCCGGCGTAACAGGCCCTGAAAGCAAAGGTTGGCCGGGCAGGAGGGCTCGCTGCCGCCGGAGCGGCGGCGGTACAACTATGGGGTCTCGGCCGCCCCAACCTCGCCCCCGCCTGGTGTAGAATCGGGCGATGGTCTTCCTGCTCGCCTTCTGGCGGCTGCTGTGTCTGGTGGTGATGGGGCTGGTGGTGTGGCAGTTGGCGATGCCGCGCCACCGGCCGCAGCCGATGCCGCGGTCGTTGCGGGTGTTTGGGCGGCTGTTGCTGCTGACCTTTGGCCTGTGTGCGCTGTTGCAGGGGATCTGGGCGGTCTATCCTGGGCTGAGCCCCGGGTTCCGGGCCAACCTTGGCCGCGACCGGCGCGTCTATCGCCTGCAGGGCTTGACCGACCGGCGGCCGGTGGCGGACCGGTGGGGGGAGCCGCTGATCGAGAACGAGCTGCGCGACGGCGAGGTCGTGCGGCGGCACGTGCATGGGGCGGCGACGGCGCATGTGCTGGGGTATCACCATGTGCGCTTCGGCCAGACGGGGGTCGAGGCGGCCTACAACGACACGCTGTTCACCGCGCGGCGGCCGGCCTGGGGCACGTTGGGGGCGCTCGGGCAGCCGGGCAATCCGCTGGCCGAGCCGCTGCGGCTGACCATCGACTGGCGGCTGCAGGAGGTCGCCGCCGAGGCGCTGGGCGACCGGGCCGGGGCGGTGGTGGTCGTCGAGCCGGCGACGGGCGACGTCCTGGTGCTGGTCAGCGCGCCGAGTTTCGACCCCAACGACCTCGACCGCGAGCGCTTCGCCCAGCTCAGCGCCGACGACCGCCGGCCGCTGCTCAACCGCGCGCTGGCCGGCCTGTACCCGCCCGCCTCGACCTACAAGGCGGTCACCGCGGCGGCCGCGCTGGCCGCGGGCTGGGGGCCGGGGACGACGGTCGACGTGCCACCGGGCGGCTTCATCCCACCGGGCGAGACCCAGCCGATCCGCGACTACGAGGCCAGCCGCTCGACGCGCTGGGCCGGCCACGGCGAGCTCGACATGCGCAGCGCGCTGGCCCTCAGCGCCAACGGCTACTTCGCCGCGCTGGGCCTGGAGCTGGGCGCGGCCGAGCTGAACCAGGCTAGCCGCGCCTTCGGCCTGACCGATTCGTGGTCGCTGACGCCATATGAGTTCGGTGCCGACACCCTGCGGGCCAAGGCCGGCAGCGGCCCGCGCGAGAAGGACAGCGCGGGCATCACCGCGCGGGATGCGATCGGCCAGGGCCGCGTGCTGGCGACGCCGCTGCACATGGCGCTGGTGATGGCCTGCATCGCCAACGACGGCGTGCTCGTGCCGCCGCATGTCGGCCTGGGCGAGCCGCCGCGGCTGACGCGCCAGGTGCTCGCCGAGGGCCGCGC
>DHNJ01000220.1:0-5904 GCA_002409445.1 Armatimonadetes bacterium UBA5419
CCGCCACTCCTCCTGCGGACGGCACGGCCTACGGCGCGAACTTGAGGCAGACCGGGGCCGGCACGCTGACCGGCTCGCCGACCCGCGTCAGGCGCCCTGAGTTCCCGTCGATGCTATAGACAACGATGGAATCGGAGTCCTGGTTGGCCGCCAGGAGCCAAGCGCCAGTCGGGTCGATGATGAAGCTGCGCGGGGTCTGCCCATCGGTCGAGATGTGCTGAACCAAGCTGAGCCGGCCGGTGGTCTGGTTCACGGCAAAGACCGCGAGGCTGTCGTGGCCGCGGTTGGAGCCGTAGAGAAAGCGCCCGCTCGGGTGCAAGTGCACGTCGGCCGTGGTGCTGTTGCCCTCCCAGTCGGCCGGCAGCGTCGCCGTGTACTCGACCTCCTCCAGGCCACCGGTGGCCGGGTCGACCTCCAGCAGGCTGATCGTCGAGTCGAGCTCGTTGATGACGTAGGCGCGCTGGCCGTCGGCCGTGAAGGTCATGTGGCGCGGGCCGGCACCGGGGTGGACGGTGGCCCAAGCCGGGTCGTTGGCGACGAGCTCGCCGGCCTCGTTCACCTGGTAAATGTAGATGCGGTCGACACCGAGGTTGCAGGCGTAGATGCGCTGGCCATCGGGCGCCGGCGTGATGGAGTGCGCGTGTGGGCCCTGCTGGCGGCGCTCATTCGGGCCGGAGCCCTCGTGTTGGTCGACGGTCGTGGCCTCGGCCAGCTTGCCGTCGGCCTCCAGTGGGAAGGCGACGACACTGCCGGAGCCGTAGTTAGCGATGACCACCGCGCGGTCGCCAACAACGGCCAGGTGGCACGGGCCGGCGCCCTGGGCGGAGACGCTGTTGAGCTCGGTCATCGCGCCGGTCTCGGGGTCCAGCGCGAAGGCGGTCACCCGACCCTGCGGCTGGCTCCAGTCCTCGTTGACCGCATAGAGGCGCGTGCCCCCGCGGCCGAAGGCGAGGTACGAGGGGCTGGCCGAGGGGCCGCGCCAACCGGTGTCGGTGAGGGCGCCGGTCTCGGCGTCGAAGGTATACAGGTAGACGCCCTCGCTGCCGCGGGTGCTGTAGGTACCGACGTACAATCGCATCTGTTCCGTCCCATCTGCCGCGGCCGACCAGAGGGTCGCCGCCAGGCCGAGCTGCCAAAGCGCCATCGCGCGTCTCCACTGTATATTTTCCCGGCTTCGCTGGGGAGTCCTGCCGTGGTTGACAGCGAGGCGCGCGGCGATGATGCTTAAGACCGATTGCGGAGCGGCAGATGCCTCTGGTGCGGCTGGACGGCACGGACAAGACGATTGAGGTTGGCAAGGGCGCCAACCTGCGCAAGGCGTTGATCATGGGCGGCGCGTCGCCCCATCGCGGCTTGGGGCGTTGGGTCAACTGCCAGGGCGTGGGCCTCTGCAGCGCCTGCCTGGTCCGCGTGACCGGCGGCGCGGAGAACCTTTCCCCGCCGACCCGCATGGAGGCCCTGCACTACCGCCAGCCGCTGAAGCACGACCTGCGCCTCGCCTGCCAGGCGCGCGTGTTCGGCGATTGCACGGTCAACGTCCCGGGTCAGTCGCCCACCTAGCCCCGCCATGATTGAGCGCTCCGGCCTGCGCGACCTCGCCCGCTATGGCGGGGTGGGCATCACGCTGGCGCTCGGCGTCGCCTTCTTCGCCTGGATGGGCATGCTCGTCGACCGCCGGTTCAGCACCGCACCGTGGGGTTTGGTGATCCTCGGCCTGCTCGGCGCGGTGCTCTCCCTGTACAAGTTCATCCGCGACGTCAACGAGTTCGACGCGAGCGGCGACACCCCAGAGCCAGGCGCATGATGGACCGCTTCGAGGAAGGGCTCGCCCGACGCCTGCGGACGACCAGTCTGTTGGTCGGTAGCGTCGTCTTCCTCTCCCTCCTCGGCTTCCAGGCCAGCGCTCCGACTCTCCTGAGCTTCTGTGTCGGGCTAGGGTTAGCGCTGATGCTGTGGTGGAGCGCGGAGCGCGTGGTGACGGGCGCGATGGACGAGACGTTGACCCGCGCCGCCCGACTCGGCTGGCTCTCTTGGCATGTTGCGAAGTACGCGCTAATCTTCTGGGGTCTTGGCCGGATGCACGCGAGTGGATGGCTGGAGCCGTTCGGTTTCACCGGAGGGTTTTCAATCCCAGCGTTCACCGTTATGCTCAAGGCCCTCGGCGTGCAGACGCTCGGTGACGACGGTGACCCCGTCCCCACCTACCTGCGAGCGCCGAACTCCGAGCGGAGGTCGAAGTAGCGTGACGCGTGGTGTCGTTCAGGTTCGGGCACGAACTGCTTGGAGCGTGCTGTGGCTGATCCTTCTGGCCACGGCGGTCGCCGCGCAGGTGCCGGCCGCGCTCCCTGAGCACCCCGGCTACCCCGACCACTCCTCCGCCCTCGTGCCGCAGCCCGTGACCGAACACGTCGCGGCGACGGAGACTGAGGCCACTCACGGCGAAGAGGAAAGCCCCTTGGCCGTGGAGCACGGCTCGTGGTTCTACCCGCTGGCCAGTGCGATCAACAACGCCGTGGACCCGAGCGGCCACTTCAAGCTGGTCAGCGGCTACAACTTCGTCTCGCTGCTGGTCCTGCTGCTGCTGGTTTCGGCCGCCGCCAGCGCCACGCGCGGCCTGCGCCAGGGGACGGTCACCGCGACCGACACGCCGCGCGGCCTGCAGAACGTCTTCGAGACTATCGTCGAAGGCCTCGGCGGCTTCTTCGCGAGCATCATTGGCCCCCACGGCAAGCGCTACACGCCGCTGATCCTCACGTTCTTCATGTACATCCTGTTCAACAACTGGATGGCCGTGGTCCCCGGTTTCGTCGCGCCGACGTCATCGCTGAACATGACCGTCGCCCTGGCGCTGACCGCGTTCTGCGCGGTGCAGTACTACGCGATCCGGGCCAACGGGCTGAAGAACTACCTGCTCCACTTCGCCGGCGAGCCGAAGGACCCGCTCGGCTGGGTCCTGGCCGTGCTGATGTTCCCGTTGGAAGTCATCGGCGAGATGGTCAAGCCGCTGAGCCTCAGCCTTCGTCTTTTCGGCAACGTCTTCGGCGAGGACACCGTGGTCCTGCAGATCATGGGCCTCTGGCTCTCCGTCGCTGGCTGGCGCTTCGCCCATCACCATTTGGAGCAGAGCGGCGCCTGGTGGGCGACCGTGGTGCCCGTGCATCTGCCGATGGCCGCCTTCGCGCTGTTCGGGGGGCTGATCCAGGCGCTGGTCTTCAGCCTGCTGGTCAGTGTCTACATTTCACTACTAACATCACACGCTGCACACGAGGATGAAACGGCCGCGGCTCACTAGGGCCGGGCGAGGAGACAAGAGAAGATGCTGTACGGTCTAGGTTTGACCCTAGCGGTTGGCTTTGGTCTGCCCTTGGCGGCGGCTTTTGGTGCGATGGCCCAGGGCAAGACGGCGTCGGCCGCCCTGGAGAGCATCGCCCGCCAGCCCGAGGCTTCCGGCAAGATCCAGACCGCGATGATCATCGCGCTGGCCCTCATCGAGTCGCTGGTGATCTACTGCCTGCTGGCCTTCTTCATGATGAACGGCAAGCTCGAAGCGCCGACCGCGGTTGCCGCCGCTGCCGCCCCGGCCGCTGCTGTCCAGCAGCCGGTCCAGGCCGCGCCTGCCCCGCAGTACGCGCCGCCGGCCCAGTACTAAGGGTTGCCTGACGCGCTGCACCCACGTGGTCCGGCGCGCCTAGCCCGGCCCCTGGTCGGTTCAGCCTCGAGCGGGCCGCTGTTGGCCCAGGTCCGCGCCGGCGCACCGTCCGGCGCGGACCCTGAAGGATAGCTGTATGCTGGAAATGTTAGGGTTCCACCCTTCCCAGCTCATCATCCAGATTGTCGCGTTCGCCTGTCTGTACTTCCTGCTCAAGAAGGTCTTGTACGGACCGATCGTCCGCGTCCTTGACGAGCGCGCCCAGCGCATCGGCGCCGACCGCGACGAAGCGGCGGCGCTGCGGGCGGCGGCCGCTACGACGCAGGCCGAGCTCGAGCAACGCCTGGGCAACATCGAGTCCGAGGCCCGCGACCGCATGCAGGTCGCCGAGCGCGAGGCCCGCGCCGCCCGCGAGCAGATGCTCGCCGAAGCGCGTGCCGAACGCGAGAAGCTGGTAGCGGCGGGCATCGCCGACCTGCGCCGCGAGCGCGAGAAGCTGCTGACCGAGCTGCGCGACCTGGTGGCCGACCTCTCGATGGCCGCGGCGGCCAAGATCGTCGAGCGCGAACTCGACGTGAACGCCCACCGCGCGCTGATCGATGACATCGTGGACCACGGTGTGAAATGACCTTCGTCGGACGTGTCGCCAAGCGGTATGCGGAGGCCCTGTACGCCACGGCCATGGCCCAGGGCGTCCAGGCGCGCCTGATCGACGAGATCGGCACGCTGAGCGACCTGTTGGTCGCGCACCCCGAACTGACGGCGACACTCGATCAGCCGCGCCTCTCCGAGGCGAAGCGCTTGGCACTCCTCGACCTTCTGCTCGCCGAGCTGCAACCCGAGGCGCCGAGCGGAGCCGAGGCGGAAACCCCGGCGGAGGGCGGCGAGGCGCAGATCAACGAAGGTCCCCTACCCCTCACGCGGCAGGTCATGGCGTTGCTGGTCCGTCGGCGGCGGCTGGCGTTGCTCGCCGAGATCACCCAGGCGCTGCGCGACCGCTACGACGCGGACGAGGGGATCGTCCAGGCGGTGGCGACGACCGCGGTGCCGATGCTCAAGGCCGAACGCGAGAACCTGCGCGTCAAGTTGGCCGAGCACCTGGGCGCCAAGCGCGTCGACCTCGAATGCACGGTCAACCCGCGGATCGTCGCGGGCCTGCTCGTGCATGTCGAGGGCAACGTCATCGACGCGACGGTGCGGACGTATCTGGATACGATGCGCGAGCGACTGAAGCAGGTCAAGGTCGCGGAGTTTGTCGACGCGGGGTTGCTCGAACCGCTGCAGCAGGCGGTGGACGAGACGGATGCACCGGGCGCCCAAGCGCCGGGCAACACGGAATGATTGCGGAGCACTGAGCCCATGGCACGTACCAATGAGTTGTCGGCCGTTCTGCGGCGCGAGTTGGAGGCCTACTCCAAAGATATAAGGATGGTCGGCGTCGGCACCGTCATGGAAGTCGGCGACGGCATCTGCCGCGTCTATGGCCTGCAGGACGCGATGGCCGGCGAGTTGATTGAGTTCCCCGACGCGCGTGACGACCAGGGCAACCCGGTGCGCGGCATCGTCCTCAACCTCGAGACCGACAGCGTCGGCGTCGTGCTCATGGGTTCGGACCGCCTGATCGAAGAGGGCACCGAGTGCCGCACGACGGGAGAGATCTTCTCCGTGCCCGTCGGCCGCGGCCTGCTGGGCCGCGTGGTCTCTCCGCTGGGCGACCCGCGCGACGGCAAGGGGCCGCTGCCCGAGAGCGAGCTGGCCGGCCAGCGCCAGGTCGAGGTCAAGGCGCCGGGCGTCATCGACCGCGAGCCGGTCACCGAGCCGCTGAAGACCGGGATCAAGGCCATCGACACGATGATTCCGATCGGCCGCGGCCAGCGCGAGCTGGTCATCGGCGACCGCCAGACGGGTAAGTCGGCGATCTGCATCGACACCATCATCAACCAGCGCCACACGCACCAGACCGACAACCCGGTCTACTGCATCTACGTGGCGATCGGCCAGCGCCAGGGTACGCTCAAGAACGTCGTCGCCGAGCTCGAGAAGTACGGCGCGATGGAGTACACCATCGTCGTCGACGCCTCGGCCGCGCTGCCGCCCGCGCTGCAGTACATGGCCCCGTATGCCGGCTGCGCCATGGGCGAGTACTTCCGCGACAACGGCATGCACGCGCTGATCATCTACGATGACCTGAGCAAGCACGCCGTCGCCTACCGCACCGTCTCCCTGCTGCTCCGCCGCCCGCCGGGCCGCGAAGC
>DHNJ01000220.1:6072-35218 GCA_002409445.1 Armatimonadetes bacterium UBA5419
CCGCCGGGCCGCGAAGCCTACCCCGGCGACGTCTTCAATCTCCACTCGCGCTTGCTCGAGCGCGCGGCGAAGATGCGCTCGGACTGGATCGTGACCGGCCCGAACCTGGCCCCCGACGCCACGGAAGGTGTTGACGGTCGGGTCTACGAGGGTCCTCCGGGCCGCGCGGAGGCCCAGGCCAAGGCGAAGGAGTTGGGCGAAGGCCATGGCATCCGCCGGGTGTCCGGTGGCGGGTCTTTGACGGCACTGCCGATCATCGAGACCCAGGCGAACGACATCTCCGCCTACATCCCTACGAACGTCATCTCGATTACCGACGGCCAGATCTTCCTCGAGCCGGACCTGTTCTACGCCGGCATCCGCCCAGCGATCAACGTCGGTCTGTCGGTCAGCCGCGTTGGTAGTTCGGCGCAGACCAAGGCCATCCGCTCGGTCGCGCGGACGCTGAAGCTCGACATGGCGCGTTACAACGAGCTCGCTGCCTTCGCCAAGTTCGCCAGCGACCTCGACGCGAGCAGCCGCCGCACCCTGAGCCGCGGCGAGCACTTGGTCGAGTTGCTCAAGCAGCCGCAGTACA
Organism: Armatimonadetes bacterium UBA5419; assembly: GCA_002409445.1. Taxonomy (GTDB): domain Bacteria; phylum Armatimonadota; class UBA10988; order UBA10988; family UBA10988; genus UBA10988. Next base: position 6,650 of record DHNJ01000220.1, read on the forward strand.
AGCCGCTGGGCGAGCCGGACCAGGTCTACACCGTCTACGCGGGGACCAGCGGGCTGCTCGACGAGTTGCCCCTCGACCAGGTCGCGGCCTTCGAGGCGGCGCTGCTGACGCACATGGCCGAGCGCTTCCCCGACCTGGGCCGCGAGATCACCAGTACCGGTGCGTTGAGCGAGGGCTCGACCAAGACCATGCAGGACGCGGTGGCGGCGTTCCGCGACAGCTTCATTGCCGGCACGGCAGACGAGGCCTAAGGGAGCCTGGTGTAGATGGGCAGCCTGCGAGACATTCGGCGCCAGATTGGCACCGTCAAGAGCATCGCCAAGATCACCACGGCGATGAAGATGGTCGCTGCTGCCAAGCTGCGGCGGGCCCAGGACCGGGTCAACGCCGCGCGGCCCTACGCGGACAAGATGCGCGAACTGGTGCACCGCGTCGCCCCCCTGGCGCCGGCCGAGGTGGTCGCACGCCACGCACTGCTTATGCCGCGCGAGGAGCAGCGGCTGGCGCTGGTGGTCATCGCCAGTGAGCGCGGCATGTGCGGCAGCTACAACCACAACATTCTGCGCCACGCCATGCGCTTCGTCGCCGAGCGTGAGGCGGCGGGTTGGTCCGTTGAACTGGTCGCCGTCGGCCGCCGCGCCGAGACTGGCTTGAAGGCGCTCGGCCGGACGACCACCGCGTTCTATCCGATGCCCGACGTGGGTGCGTCGGCCGCCGAGGTGCGCGTGGTGCAGCAGGCCATCGTGGACCTGTACAAGCGCGACGAGGCTCCGGTCTCGGAGGTTTGGGTCGCCTATGCGGAGTTCATCAACGCGGTGAACCAGGCCCCGCGTGTCGACCGATTCCTGCCGATCGAGGCCGCCGGCCTGACCGGCGGTGCCGACTTCAGCGGCGACACACGGCTCGAGTTCGAGTTCGCACCGGACCCTGAGCACTTGCTCGACACCCTCCTGCCGAAGTTCGTGGACAACCAGGTGTTGCACTACTTGCTGGAGGCGACCGCCAGCGAGTACGGCGCGCGCATGACCGCGATGAGCACGGCTAGCGACAACGCCAACGACATGATCGGCTCGCTAACCCTGCAATACAACCGCGCCCGACAGGACGCGATCACCCGCGAATTGATGGACATTGTGGGCGGCGCCTCGGCGCTCGCCGGTGAGTAACGTTATTTCGGAGAGACTGACATGGCTGTGACGGGCAAGGTGGTACAGGTGATTGGGCCGGTGGTGGACTGCGAGTTCCCGACCGACACACTGCCCGAGATCTACAACGCCATTCAGATCAATGCGCGCCAGTTGGACCAGCCGCTGATCGTCGAGGTTGCGCAGCACCTGGGCGACAGCATCGTGCGGACCATCGCCATGGACCAGACTGACGGCCTGGTGCGCGGCGACGAGGCGATCGACCTGGGCACGCCAATCACCGTGCCGGTCGGGGAGGCCTGCCTCGGCCGCCTGATGAACGTCCTGGGCGACGCCATCGACGGCCGCGGCGACGTCGAGACCGAGCACCGCTACCCGATCCATCGCCCCGCGCCGAACTATGAGCAGCAGGGCCTCGTCACCGAGCAGTTTGTCACGGGCATCAAGGTCGTCGACCTCATCTCGCCGTATGCCCGCGGTGGCAAGATTGGCCTGTTTGGTGGTGCGGGCGTGGGCAAGACGGTGCTCATCACCGAGCTGATCAACAACGTCGCCAAGCATCACTCGGGCGTCTCGGTCTTCGCCGGCGTCGGCGAGCGCACACGCGAGGGTAACGACCTGATGCTCGAGATGAGCGAGAGCGGCGTGCTCGAGTCCACGGTAATGGTCTTCGGTCAGATGAATGAGCCGCCCGGCGCACGCCTGCGCATTGGCCTGACCGGCGTGGCGCAGGCTGAGTACTTCCGCGACGAGCGCGGCCAGGACGTGCTGCTATTCATCGACAACATCTTCCGCTTCACCCAGGCCGGCTCCGAGGTCTCGGCGCTGCTCGGCCGCATGCCCTCGGCCGTCGGGTACCAGCCGACGTTGGCCAGTGAGATGGCCCAGCTGCAGGAGCGGATCACCACCACATCGACCGGCTCGATCACCAGCGTCCAGGCCGTCTACGTGCCGGCCGACGACCTGACCGACCCGGCGCCGGCGACGACCTTCGCCCACCTGGACGCGACGACTGTGCTTAGCCGCTCGCTGTTCGAGCTCGGCATCTACCCGGCGGTCGACCCGCTCGACTCCAGTAGCCGTATTCTGGACCCGCTGATCGTCGGCGAACGCCACTATGAAGTGGCCCGCGGCGTGCAGCAGACGCTCCAACGCTACCGCGACCTGCAGGACATCATCGCCATTTTGGGTATCGACGAGTTGAGTGACGAGGACAAGCAGGCCGTGGCGCGGGCCCGGCGCCTGCAGAACTTCCTCTCGCAGCCGTTCTCCGTCGCCGAGGTCTTCACCGGTATCCCCGGCGCCTTCGTGCCGATCGAAGAGACGATCCGCGGCTTCGCCGAAATCCTCGACGGACGCCACGACGAACTGCCGGAGGAAGCCTTCTACCTTGTCGGCACGATCGACGACGCCCTGGCCAAGGCTGAGCAGTTGGCCAGCCGGAGTTAAGGTCCATGGCCGGCTACTTCAGCCTCGACATCATCACTCCCGAGCGCGTGGTCTACACGGGCGCGGTCGTCAGCCTGCAGGCACCGGGCCTCGATGGCCTGTTTGGCGTGCTCCACAATCGTGCTCCGCTGTTGGCCGCGCTTGGCCCCGGCCAGGTGTCTTTCGTCACCCGCGAGGACGAGAACCTTTATCTCGCTATCTCTGGCGGGCTGTTCGAGGTCGCCAACAACCGCGCGATGCTGCTCGCTGAGGAAGCCGCGTTCGCCAACGAGATCGATTTGCCCGCCGCGGAGGCTCGGCTGGAGGCCGCGATCGCGGCGCGCGGGGCGCTGAGCAGCAGCGAGGCGGAACTGGACGCGCGTCAGACCGAGGTGGAGATCGCCGAAGCATGGGTCAAGGTCGGCCAGACCGCTCGCCACTAGCCGCGCGCCGACGCTCTCGGGCACATGTCATCAGCCTGCTTGTGCTGTTGTCTGCCGCGGCCATCGCGATCCACCTTGTTACCCGACCCACTGAGTCTATCGGCCTGGCCGTCGACCCTAGCCTCGCGCCCGCCGAGATCCAGTACCTCAAGGACGGCCTCCACGCCGCTTACGAAGTGCCGGTGGGAATGCTGACCGAGTCCATCAAGCCGCCCGCGGATGCGCAGACGCCGCTCGACGGCCGCGAGGTCCTCGCCACGATGGACCGCTGGCCACGCGTGCCTGGTCAGCGGCAGCTGGCCATCAGCGGTGCGCACGGTGACACCGTCGAGCGGACGTTCGTCTTCGGTCTCGGCCGCCGAGCGGGCCGGTCCGCGGTGGTATTCACGCCGCGCCTACGCCACCGCGCCAACCCCACCCTCTTCCGCCAGCGGCTGTTGCGAGTGAGCATCCACGAGCTCGGCCACGTCTACGGCCTGCGTCACTGCGAGGACCAGGACTGCGTCATGGTCTACTCAGCGACGCTGCTCGCCCTCGACGCCAGCCCCGACCACTTCTGTCCGCGCTGCGCCCGGCTGCTGCACGGCTGGCGCCAAGCCACCTGAGCCCAAGGAGCCCTCATGTCCGACCAACGCTTCCCCGACTGGCAGGAGCTGGTCCTCACCGTCGCGACCGCTGACCTGGACGAGGTGCTCGGCCGGCTGGCGCAGCTCGGCTTCGAGCAGACCTGGGTCGAACAGCCGCTGGCCCACGAGCGCGGACCGGACGGCTGGGTGACCGCCCCCGCCGACGCCGACCAATCGCTGGTCCACGTCTACACCGAGCCCGACGACACTGACGCCGCAGCCCGGCTCAACGCGGCTCTGGGTGACCGCTTCGGCGAGGTCCACAGCCAGGTGCTGGCGACCGAAGACTGGCTCGGCCAGTGGCGCCAGGGGCGCCGCAACATCGACCTCGAGGCCGGCTGGAGTCTGGGCCCGCCCTGGCTGGCCGATCAAGCCCCCGACCGCGCGCGCCACATCATCATCGACCCCGGCCTAGCCTTCGGCGCCGGCGACCACATGACCACCCAGGACTGTTGCCGCCTGGTCATCCGCCTGACCCGTCCGGGTGACCGCGTCCTTGACCTGGGCGCGGGATCCGGGGTCCTGGCCATCCTGGCGCTGAAGCTGGGTGCGAGCGAGGCCTACGCAGTCGAGCTGGATCGCCTGGCCCACGGCGAGATCCTGCGCAACGGCGCGCTGAACGAAAGCCGCAACCTGCATGGCGTACTAGGCGACGCGCGCGCGGCGGACGTGCAGGGGCCGTTCGACCTCATCTTGGCCAACATCGGCGCGGCAGAACTACGAGCGATGGCACCCACGATGGCCGTGTGGGTGGCGCCGCGCGCCCGACTCGTCTTGTCGGGGCTGGTCGAATGGGCCGCGGACGACGTGGTAGCGGCCTATACGGCGGCTGGCTGGCACGAAATCGACCGGTTGACAGGGGCTCACGAATGGGTCACGGTGGCGTTGGAGTGGCCCGAGTCGGAATAGCCAGTCGATTCCTTTACGCCTAGCTAGTTCCGATTCGACCCCCGATTCGTGATTCCTGCCGCTTGTGAGACCGGTTTCAGGTGGGGGTTGACAGGCGTGACCCGGATTTCCTATAGTACGCGCAAGTTGACCGAGCCAGTCGAATCGAGCATGCGGGGCCCGACTCGGCAGGAGTTGGTGCGGATGTCCGACCGCTAGTGAGGAGTGGCGACATGGTGGACGACAGCTTTTGGTCTTCTGGTCTCGCCCGTTGTTCAGATGCCGATGACCTGATGTTAGTGCGCCAGGCGCAGCGGGGCGACCAGGCCGGAGAGAGGGCCTTGCTGGACCGCTACCGGGGGCTGGTCCGGAGTACTGTCCAGCCCTTCTACCTGGCGGGCGCCGAGCGAGAGGATTTGCTGCAAGTCGGTATGATCGGTCTCTGGCAGGCTATCAGCGACTTTCGCGAGGACCGTAACAACAGCTTCAAGAGTTTTGCGCACATTTGTATCCGTCGTCAGGTGATCACCGCTGTCAAGGCGGCTACCCGGCAGAAGCAACTTCCGCTGAACACATCTCTCTCGCTCGATACACCCCTCTCCTGGGAATCGCCTGACCATACGCTCTCGGACGTGATCCCGTGCGAGAACTCGACCGACCCGGCCGAGCAGATCATCTTCGACGAAACCAAGCGGCTCCTCGAGGATCGGCTCTACACCTCGCTCTCGCCGTTTGAGCGCGCGGTACTCCTGGCCTACAAGGACGGCCGCTCGTACCGCCAGATGGCGGACGAACTGCAGTGCACGGTCAAGTCGATCGACAACGCGCTGTCGCGGGTCAAGCGCAAGCTGGCCATGCACACTACGGAGATCTGGAGCAGCTAGGTACCTACCAGCAATCATTACCACGAGGCCCGGGCCGAGTACCACTCGCCCGGGCCTCGTGCTTTCTGGACCTGAAGGAGTCGCGCACGCGCGACCGAATCCGTGCCGGCGGGAGAGCAGTCATGTTCAAGAATGCGCTGTGGGGTGCCGTCGGCATCCGTGTTAATTGGGAAGCTGGCCTCGATTTGGCGGTGCAGACGGGCTTCGACGGCGTTGATGTTTCCGGCGCCCAGATGCGCGACGCGGTCGCCGCCGGTGGTGCCGAGAAGTTCCTCGAGCCGCTGCGCGAGCGTCACCTGGTCGTCGGCCCCTGGGGTCTGCCCACCCGCTGGCAGGGCAGCGACGAGGAGTTCCAGGCCGACCTACCTGAGTTGGCGCGCCAGGCCGCCGCGGCCCAGGCCTGCGGCGCCGACCGCTGCTGCACCTGGGTGCCCAGCTGGTCGGAGACCCGCGGCTGGGACGAGAACTGGCAGTTCCACGTCGACCGCTTCGGCCAGATCGCGCGCGTTCTCGGCGACCACGGCGTGCGGCTAGGCCTCGAGTTCCTCGGACCCGAGACGCTGCGTCGCAACCATCCGCACCAGTTCATCTACGACTGCGACACAATGGTCAAGCTCTGCCGCGAGGTCGGCCCGAACGCTGGCTTGCTCCTCGACTGTTGGCACTGGCACGCGAGCGGTGGCACGCGCGAGCAACTGGCCGCGCTGCAGGACTCCGACGTCGTCCAGGTCCATGTCAATGACGCGCCGCGGGGCGTGGAGCTGCCCGACCTGGTCGACAACCAGCGCTGCCTACCGGGCGACACCCTCGTCATCGATCTGCCGATGTTCATGCAGGAGCTGGCGCGCATGGGCTACACCGGTCCGGTCGGCGTCGAGCCGTTCAACGCCGAGGTCAGCGCGATGCCTGACGTGCCCGCCGCGTTCCGCGTTGCAGCGAGCCTCGACTACCTCTGGAGCCTCATCTAGCCACCCGCCGGGCGCGGGAGGATTGGGGCCGGCCCTGTCGAAGGCACGGCCTGGCCCCACGCGGCGTGGCGGCCGAACTGTAACGAAGGAATGGACTAACATGGCAAAGACTTACGGCGTAGGCGTCATCGGTGTCGGTGGTATCGCCAACACGCACTTCCCTGGCTGGAACGAGAGCCCCTACACAGAGCTCGTCGCCCTCTCCGACACCGTGCCCGAGACCCTCGAGCGCGTCGGTGGCGCCCAGGGCGTCACCCGGCTGTACGAGAAGGCCAAGGACCTGATCAACGATCCGAACGTGGACATCGTCGACATCTGTACGCCGAACGCTTTCCATACGCCGCTCGCGGTGGCCGCGCTCCAGGCCGGTAAGCATGTCATCTGCGAGAAGCCGCTGGCCCCCACCCCGGCCGATATCCGCAAGATGATCAAGGCCCGCGACGAAAGCGGCAAGCTGCTCATGACCGCGCAGCACTTCCGCTTCCAGGACCGCTCGCGCGCGCTCAAGGCCGAGGTCGACCGCGGCCTTCTGGGTGAGGTCTACCACGCGCGCTCGTGGATGCTGCGCCGCTGCCTGACCCCGCTGCGGCCGGGCTTCTACCTCAAGGAGTTGTCCAACGGTGGTCCGTGCATCGACATTGGCGTGCACATCTTGGACCTGACGCTCTGGATGATGGGCAACCCCGCCCCCGCGACGGTGAGCGGCGTGACCACGAACCGCCTGACCAAGCAGCCGGGCGCGTTCAGCATGTGGGGCGGCACCATTCCCGCCGAGCACGATGTCGAGGAGATGGCAGCCGCGTTTGTGCGTTTCGAAAGCGGCGCGACGCTAATGCTCGAGGTCTCCTGGCAGTTGCACCACGACACGATGGGCGAAGACATGCAAATGTGGCTCTACGGCGACAAGGCCGGCGTCCACTGGCCCAGCAACGTCTCCGTCACTGCGATCAACGAGACCCAGCAGCTCACCCGCACCGAGCTGCAGAAGGCTCAGGGCCGTGAACCGCACGCCGAGGAGTGCATGGTCTTCGCCGACTGCGTGGCCAACGGCAAGCCCTCGCCGGTGCCCGCCGAGCAGTCGCTCCAGGTCATCGGGATCCTCAACGCGCTGTACCAGAGCGCCGAGAAGGGCAAGGAAGTCGCCGTCCGCCTGTAGGTCGGAGGTCGAACGTCATGCGCGGTCCTGACCACGTTGCTGGTTGGGACCACGCTACGTTGCGGCTGGGCTTGCGGCCTCGACGCCTGTCGCCAGCCGCATTACCAGTTCCGCCGTCGCCTGGGCGCTGCTCAGTTCGCCCGCCAGCCGCCCCTCGCGCATGACCAAGATGCGGTCGGCCATGCCCAGGACCTCGTCCAGTTCCGAACTGATCATCAGAATGCCCACGCCCTGCGCGGTCAACTGGTTCATCAGCGCGTAGATTTCGGCCTTCGCGCCAACGTCGATGCCGCGGGTCGGCTCATCGAGGATCAGCAGCCGCGCCTCGCGGCACAGCCACTTGGCCAGCACTACCTTCTGTTGATTCCCGCCCGACAGGTTTTGGACCGCCTGCTCGATGCCCGGCGTGCGGATTTGCAGGTCAGCGCGGTAGCGTTCGGCCAATTCCACCTCGCGCGCCGCGCTCACAAAGCCCAGTCGCGAGACGAGCGGTAGGCTAGCCAGGGTGGTGTTCTCGCGCACCGTCATGCCAAGGACCAGGCCCTGGCCCTTGCGGTCCTCGGTGGCGAAACCGAGGCCCTGCGCGACGGCTTGTGCCGGATGGCCAACAACGACCGGCTCGCCATGGAGCGTGATCTCGCCCGCATCCCGCGCGTCCACGCCGAACAGTGCGCGCGCCACCTCGGTCCGCCCCGAGCCGACGAGGCCGGCCAACCCGACGATCTCGCCCGCACGCACCGAAAAGCTGACATCGTGTAAGACGCCGCGGCGACTCAGGCCGCGCACATCCAGCAGCACCTCGCCCGGCGCCGCGGCCCGCACTGGGTACTGGCTGCTCAGTTCGCGGCCAACCATGCGTCGCACCATCTCGTCGCGCGGCAGCTGCTCGCGCGGCTCGGTGCAGACCCAGCGCCCGTCGCGCATGACCGTCACACGATCGGCCAGCCGCTCAATCTCCTCCAACCGGTGCGAAATGTAGATGATGCCCTTGCCCTCGGCCCGCAATCGGTCGATGAGCTCGAACAGCCGCTCGATCTCGCGGTCGGTGAGCGACGCCGTCGGCTCGTCCATGGCGATTACCGAAGCATCGAGCGCGACCGCCTTGGCGATCTCGACCATCTGCTGTTGGGCGACCGAGAGCGCCTCGACCAACGCGCCAGGGTGGATGTCCGCGCGCAGACGACCGAGCAGATCGCTGGCACCCGCGCGCAACGCACGCCAATTGACGAAGCCTGCGCCATGCACCGGCTGGCGCCCGAGATAGATGTTCTCCTCGACGCTCATCGTTGGCACCAGGTTGAACTCCTGGTAGATGATGCTGATGCCCGCGCGCATCGCCTCCAGCGGCCCGGCGAAGCGTTGCGGCTCACCCCGGAGGTAGATCGTCCCACCGTCCGGCCGCTCGGCGCCGGCCATCAGCTTCATCAGCGTGGACTTGCCCGCCCCGTTCTCGCCCACCAGGGCGTGGACCTCGCCGGCGCGCAGGTTGAAACCAACGTCGTCGAGCGCGAGCACACCCGGATACTGCTTGCGCATGCCGACCATTTCGAGCAGGATTGGTTGGCCGTCGCGGTCGCTCATCGGTGTACCCTCGCGCGCCGAGTGTAGCACGACCCGTGACCGCCTATAATAGGCTGCGAGGAGCAGACCGTGCGACAAGGCAAGATAGATGGTGTGTGGCTCAAGCCCCTAACCCTTCACGTCGACGACCGCGGCGCCCTCGCCGAATTGCTGCGCGCCGACGAGCCGTACTGGGGCGGCAGCTTCCAGGGCTTTGGCCAGACCACGTTCACCATGTCCCACCCCGGCGTGATCAAGGCCTTCCATTGGCACCGCGAGCAAGACGATGCCTGGTTTTGCGTGCGCGGCAACATCCAGGCGGTCCTGCACGACCTGCGGCCCGACTCCCTTACACAAGGCCTGACCGAGGTCTACTACCTTGGGGAATTGCGGCCCGCGTTGCTGGTCATCCCGCGTGGCGTGGCCCACGGCTACCGGGTGCTGGGCGCGGAGCCGGCGTATCTGGTCTACCATGCGAGCGCGCCCTACAACCCCGCGGCGCCGGACGAAGAGCGGTTCGCGCACGACGATGCGCGTGTCGGGTTCGACTGGACCACGCAGCCGCGCTGACTAGTCCGACGGGCCGCGACCACTGCTTGACAAGTCGCGTAACTGGTCCCGCAGTCGCGCTGCCAGCTCGAAGTCCTCGCGCTCGATCGCCTGCGCCAGCCGTCGCTGCAGCCGGTCGCTCTCGCTGCGTGGCCGGTGCGCTTGGATCTCGCGGAGCCGTTCACCGAGAGCGGCCAACTCCTGGTCAACGGTCACCTCGCCAAAGTGTCGCGCGCCGAAGTGCCGGACCGCCGCCATGGCGGTGGCGAGCACGCGCTCAGCGGCTGTGTGGTCGTATTCGTCGACGTGCATCTCGGCTCGCGCGAGGGCATTCATCATGACGATATAGGGCCGGAAGCGCGACAGCGGCCAGCTCTCGTCGGCCGAGCTCGCGTGAGCTTCGAGGAAGTCGGCGGCACGCAGGTTCCGTGCGGTGTCCACCGAGACCTCGCGGTATCGCTCAAGCTGAAGCAAGCTGAAGTAGCGCCGGTAGTAGAGTTCGGCCTCGTCGCGGATCGCCTCGCAGTCGAGGCTATTGAGCCGGAAGCCCTCGGCTGAGCCGAAGCGCGCGGTGTAGTCGGACAGCCGATGTGCGTGGTAGTCGAGGATGGACTCGAAGCCATACGGCCGCTGCCCGTCGGGCCGGCCCGTCATCTCCAGCTGCAGCACACCCAGATCGACGCGGACCTGTAGCTTGTCGCGTCCATCGAGGCCGGTAACCACCCGCAGCGGCTGCTGGTCCGGCTGGTTATCCCAGGCCTGCAAGAGTGCGGCGATACTGGCTGACATGGCTCCTTGGGCTCCTACCCTTCCTTCTACAAGTATGGCTTGCCCACCCACCACGTCAAGTTAGCGCCCGCCACCCCCGCCCTCAACCCGGCGGTGACGCACGGTCACCTCGTTCTGCGCGAGGACCAGGCTGCCCGGCGGCACACCCTCCGTCAGGAACACGTTGCCGCCAATCTCCGAGCCCGCACCGATCGTGATGTCGCCGAGGATCGTTGCGTTAGCGTAGATGACCACATCGTCCTCGACGGTCGGGTGGCGGCGGATGCCCTTCTGCGGGAAGCCGCGCTCGTCGAGCGGGAAACTGCGTGCACCCAGGGTCACACCCTGGTACAGCTTGACCCGGTCGCCAACGCGCGCGGTCTCGCCGATCACCACGCCCGTGCCGTGGTCGATGAAAAAGCCACTGCCAATCCGCGCGCCAGGGTGGATGTCGATACCGACCTGCGAGTGAATATGTTCGGTGATGATGCGCGGGACGACCGGTACATCGAGCAGATGCAACTCGTGGGCAAGGCGATAGCCGGCGATCGCCCACAAGCCAGGATAGGTCAGCATCACCTCGGCGAAGCTGATGGCGGCCGGGTCGCCGTCATAGGCGGCTTGAATGTCATCGATCAGTCGTGCGCGCACGGCCGGTAGCGTGGCGACGAACCGCGCAGTGAGATCGGCGGCGACCAGCGCGATGCGTTCCGGCGCAATCGGCTCGGCTGAGACCAGGCCCTTGCCCGCTAGATGCTGGGCGTAGGCGCCCTGCCAACGCAACGACAGCCCACTGCCAATTTCAACGGTCAGCAGGCGGAACGCGCGCGCGATGCGCTCCAGCAAGTAAACCTGGAGCAAGTCGGTAGAACCGCAAGAAGGCAAGAGGCCGGCGGGCAAGAGGGCGTCGAGGAGCTGGTCCAATGCTTCGACCACGCGGCGTCGATGCGGCACGAGCGGGCCAACACTGTTGGGCTGGTCAGTCTCGGCGCAGCTGTACAGTGGCAGCATATCAGCGACGACACGCTCGATGACAGGCTTATCTTCCCTCACCCAGCGACTCCTGCCACTGATCATAGGGTTCGCCCCGAGTGGTGTCAACGCGGTTTGACCGCGGGTCGCGCGAGCCTCTACAATCGGGCCGGGAGGCCAAGATGGGTGAGATCACCGTGCGCTTGGTGGCCAATGCGCGGACCGGCGAGCGCGAGGTCATCGTCAGCTACGAGTCCGACGACGACTGGACCCAGGCCGAACACGAGGAACGACACCGGCGCATCGTCGAAGCCCTTGCCGTGCAGGGCGTCATCAGCCGCGAGGACGAGGCGCACGTCCGGTTTGAGCCGCTCTCGGGCCAAGCCGCTGCCGAGGCAGAGGCCGAGGATCGCAGCGAACTCGCCTGATTTCGACGCCGCGAGGAGGGTTTGACCCGCGTGGTTTGTATATGTTAGCATTGCGCCGCGCGGCGGTTCTGCCGCACGGCAACGGACGGACCTCGGACTAGCGCCCTGACCGAGGCCTGGAGCGAACAACTAGACTAGCGCGTCGTGGTGGCGAGCCGGGTGGCGATAACCACGAGGCGGGGGTGAAGCATGCAAGCACTCTGGTCCGGAATGAAGCGAGTTGTCTTGGTGTGGGGCGCGCTCGCCCTGCTGGCCCTGCCAGGGCTTAGCCTCGACTCCTATTACTACAACGCTGGCCGCAAGGTTCCGCTTGTTCCCTCCAACAAGTACGTGGCCGCGCGCCTCACGCCGGATGGTGCCGCGCGCGCGGCGGCTGGCCTGAGGGTAGCGGCCAACTATGACGGCCGGGCTTCGCACTTCAATCCGCGCTACTCAATTGCCCTGCTCGCGGCACCTGCCGTGAGCGACGCAGCGGTACGCGCGCTGGATGCACAGGTCCAGGCCGACCCGCAGGTCGCCCGCAGCCTGCCCGTCTACGGCCCGAGCGACGCCTATGCGGTCGACCTCGGCCAGTTCGTCGTTCAGTTCCGCCAGCCGCCGAGCCCCGAGCAGCTCAACAACCTGCAGGCTCAGTACGGTTTCCGCGTGCTAGAGAGCTGGGGTGACTGGCTGCCGGGCGCCTACCTATGCGCTGCCGACGGCGTTCGTGGGGCCAGTGGCGTCTCCGTGGCCAACAACCTCCACGAGCGTGAGCAGGTCGTCTTCGCCGAACCTGACCTTTACCGCGCCATGGAGTCGCGCGCCGCACCGACGCAGCCGACCCAGTTGAACACGGCTGGCCGTCAACTCCGGCTGAAGCCAAGCGACCCGCTCTACCCCCTGCAGTGGCACCTGAACAACACTGGTCTGCGGGAGGACGGTTCGCCGGGCGGTACCGCTGGCGCCGACGTGAAAGCCGAAGCTGCGTGGGACGTGACGGTGGGCCGACCAGAAGTCCGCATTGCTGTGATCGACGGTGGCTTCGATATGAGTCACCCGGAGTACGCGAGCAAGATCGTCGCACGGCGCGACGTCCTCGGCGGCGATAACGACCCGTCGTACGAACCGACACCCGGTTGGGACCCTGCTTGGGGCCCTGATGCGAGTGTGTACCACGGTACTACCTGCGCCGGCATCGCGCTGGCTGCCCAAAACGACATCGGAGTCGTCGGCATGGCGCCTGGCACTAGCATGATCGCTGTGCGCCTCATCGGAGCAGGCCAGACCGCGAGCATGGAAGTCGCTGCCTTCCGCTTCGCGCAGCAGAATGGTGCGGCGGTCATCTCGAACAGCTGGGGGCCCAACTTCCCGATTGACGCGCCCGGGCTGATCCGACCGTTGCCAGACGCAACACGACGCGCGATTGACTATGCCATCGACAACGGGCGTGGGGGGCTGGGGAGTGTAGTGCTGTTTGCGGCGGGCAACGACCATCCGCGAGTGAACATCTCCCAAGACGGCTATGCGTCGTACGATCGCGTCATCGCCGTCGGTGCCACTGACTGGAACGACGCCCATACTGCCTACAGCGTCGGTGGCAGTGCGTTGGACGTCGTCGCCCCAGGTGGCGAGGATGTCGACGCCAACGGCAACCCGGACCCGGCGCAGGGCATCGTCACCGCCGACCCCCAGGGCGCTGCCGGCGCTACGCCGACCGATTACACCGTCGGCTACGGCTTGGCCGGTACGTCGATGGCCACCCCACTGGTTGCTGGTATTGCCGCGCTGCTCATCTCGGCGCAGCCGAATCTCACCTACGACCAGGTTCAGCACATCATCCAGACCTCCGCGGTAAAGGTTGACCCGGTCGGTGCCAACTACAATTCCGCCGGTCACAGCGACTTGTACGGCTTCGGGCGTGTCGATGCCGCGGCCGCCCTGGCTCTGGCGCTCTCCGGCACCGAGGTGACGATTAACGTCCACACGGTGAACACCGAGCAGGGCGGCTTGCCGATCACCGCGGCTGCGCCGATCCCGGTCAACTACACGCACCTGGGTCAGCCGCGTACAGCGAATGCCATCGAAGGCCAGCCGCTAACCGTCTACGTGGACCCCGGCACGACCATCGAGCCGGGGCAGCTGGACAGCGGCGCTGGCACGTTGCAGCGCTGGGCCATGGTTGCCGGGCAGGTGTCACCCATCGCCATCAGCGATCAGGACATCACCATCGGTGTTAACTATGTCCATCAGCTCAACTTGAGCCTGTCAACAACGGTGCCCGCCGACGCGGTGCCGCTCAGCGAGTCGAACACGACCGCCGTGACGGTCTTCGACCAGGGTCAGGAGATCACCTGGGCGGTGGCGGACCAGCCCGTACGCGTCTGGGTCGACACCGGCACGAACGTCACCTTTGCCGGCCAGACGAGTGGCACAACCGGCGACCAACGCTGGATCCTCCGCGACCAGCAGCCGCTGGTGGTCGTCGCGACGCCGTCCGTCCGTCAGTTGGCGCCCCTGTACTACCACCAGGTGATGCCGACGATCACGTTGAGTGGAACCACCCGCAACAACGCGGTCACGGTGACGAGTCACGTCAGTTGTGGTCTACCGGCCTCGGATCCCCCGGCCACCGCCTCTGGCGCCTGGACGGAGTGGGCAGACGTCGGTAGTACGCTGTCGTTCTCTGAGCACAGTCTGGGCAGCCCGTCGTTGCAGGCCATGTCGGCGCGCACCTTCAAGGTCGCACTGGGTCTGCGCGGTGATGTCCCCTACGACATCCTCGCCATCCCCGATACCTCGAGTATCGAGGCCTCGCAAGCCGCGGCTCCGGCCGACGGTGAGACCGAGGTGTCGATCATCGTCACGATCCGCGACTCCGCGGAGCAGCCGCTAGCCGGCGTCGCGGTGGAGCGGCTGTCGCTGTCGGCTGACCAGACCAACGGCCTGACCATCAGCTCGCCCACGGCGCCGACCGACACCAACGGCCAGGCCGTCTTCACGGTCAAGCGCTCCGTGGTCGGCCCCGTGGTCTTCCGCGCCGCCATCGACGGCGAAGCGGTCCGCGGCTCGGCGACGGTGGACTTCAAGCGGGTGATCAAGGTGCCGCTATCGGTACCTGGACTGTACCTGCTATCGTTCCCGCTGGACGCGGACAATCCGGCCGATCAGATCGCTGACCTGGAGGTGACCCCGAAGCCGACCCGCGTCGCGCGGTGGGATGCGAGTGCCAAGCGCTACGACATCTTCGATCCGGCAGTCGAGAAGTCAGCGTTCGACATCGCCCCTGGCATGGGCTACTTCGTGAGCACCGCGGCGCCGGGTGATGTCAGCCTCTACGGCGACCTCAACTCGCCGGCGACCGACGGCGCGCGGTTCACCTTCGACCTGCCCGCCGCTGGTTACCACATGGTCGGCAACCCCTGGCCCGACCAGGGCATGCCGTTCCGCCTGCAGGACCTGCGGCTGACGGTCGATGGTGTCGACAAGGGCACATTGCGCAGCAGCGCCGCCTGGAAGTACATCGACCCGTACATCTGGAGCTTCGACGGGCGCAGCTACCAACTCGTGCTCGACCCGAGCATGCCCGGCGCCGAGGGCGCCCGGACCCAGCTTGAGGTCTTCGAAGGCGCCTGGTGGCGGACCGTCCAGGGCAACACCAAGGTCACGCTGACCCCAGGCACCGTGGCCCGCGCGGCCGAGCCGACCAGCGCCGGTAACTTCGGGTTCGCGCTGGTGGCCAGTGTCGATGACGAGTCCTCGCGGCTCATCCTCGGCGCGCAGGAGGCTGGCTTCCGCGCCGTGCGTCCGCCGGCGCCCGAGGGCGTGCAGCCGGGCCTGCAGATCGAGGCTATCGGCCCCGACGGCTCGCGCGCGGCAGCTGATTACCGCAGTGGCCAGGTCCTCCGCGAGGCCGAGTGGCGCGTGCGCATCTCCGGCTCGCAGGGCCGAGACGTGACCGTTAGCTGGCCGGCGTTGCTGCGCCAGCTACCCGCGGGCTACCGCGCCCACCTGACCGACCCGACCTCTGGCCGCGTCGTCGCGCTCAACACCACCGGCTCGTATGTGGTCCAGGGTGACCGTGAGCTGCTGGTGGCGGTGCGGCCGCGCGCGGCTGGTACGTTGGCCGTGCTCGGCTTCGACGCCGCGCCAACCCGTGGCGGCGCCCAGGAGTTCGATGTGCAGCTGAGTGCCGCCGCCGAGGTGCAGATCGTCATCAGCAGCCTCAGCGGTCGCGAGGTCGCGCGCACCACCCCAGCCACCACGAACGGCACCAGCCGCGTGGTCTGGACGGGTCTGGACGACGCCGGCCGGCCGCTGCCCGCGGGCATCTACCAGGCCACCCTCATCGCCCGGACGCCGGAGGGTGACATGGTGCGTACGGTCCGCGTGTTGCGGATCCGCTAGCGGTCCAGCCGGCCTACTAACACAACAGTGCGGGAGTGGCCTCCACTCCCGCACTGTGCTGTTGGGCGAACTCGCTTGGCGCTCAGGCCTCCTCAGGCTCGCGCCAAACACCGTCCGCTTTCAACAAGGCGACCAACTCCTGTACGCCGTCTTCTTCGGCGATGCCGGTCTTGACCATTTCGTGGCCCCGGTACAGGGCGATGCGCCCCACCCCCTTGCCGACGTAGCCATAGTCGGCATCGGCCATCTCGCCCGGCCCGTTGACGATGCAGCCCATAACCGCGATGTCGATACCAGCCAAATGCTCAGTCGCATCCCGCACCTGATTGAGAACGGTGGGTAGGTCAAAGTACGTGCGCCCACAGCTGGGACAGGCGATGAACTCGGTCTTCGTCTTGCGCAGGCCCAGGCCCTGGAGGATCTCGTAGCAGACGGGGATCTCATTGGCTGGCGGCTCGGAGAGCGAGACGCGGATTGTGTCGCCGATCCCCTCGGCCAGCAGCGTGCCGATGCCCACCGCCGACTTGATGCGCGCGTAGTCACGGTCGCCGGCCTCGGTCACGCCGAGGTGCAGCGGATAGTCGTAGCCCAACTCATCCAGGGTCCGCGCCATCAACCGGTAAGCGGCGAGCATGACCGGCACGCGCGACGCCTTGAGCGAGATGACCAGCTCGTGATAGTCGTACTTCCGACAGATGTCGATGAACTCAAGCGCCGACTTGACCATACCCTGGGGTGTATCGCCGTAGGTGACGAGCATGCGCTGGGCCAAGGACCCGTGGTTAACACCAATCCGCATCGCCGTACCGTGGGCCTGGCAGGCGGCGATGACAGGCGCCAACTGCTCCTCGATTGCAGCGCGTTCCGCCGCGTGCTCTTCTTCGGTGTAGTCGACGCTATCGGCACGTTGCTTGCGAAACACGAACAGGCCGGGGTTGATCCGCACCTTGTCCACATGGCGGGCGACCTCGACCGCAATCCTGCTGCCGTCGTGGTGGACGTCAGCGGCCAGCGGAACGTCGCAGCCGAGCGCATCCAACTTCGCGCGGATCTCGCCGATCGCCTGCGCATCGCCCATCGTCGGCGCGGTGACCCGGACGATCTCGCAGCCCTCGCGCCACAACTCGACGGTTTGGTTGACCACAGCGTCGACGTTGCGCGTGTGCTCGGTGGTCATCGACTGGACCACCACGGGATGCTCACTACCGATGGCGATCTGGCCGACCATCACGGTCCGCGTACGACGACGTGGGTAACTCATCTCCACCCGCGATCTCCTGATTGCACAGAGCAACCACTGGCATTCTATGCCTGGCCCCGCGAAGCGGCAAGAAACGGCTAGTCCGGCACCCGTTTGGTCAGCCACAGCCCAACCGCCAGGCCGACGATGTTGGTGCTCCAACACATCAGCCCAGGCTGCGGCGAGGCCTCCGCGAGGAAGCAGGCTGCGTTCCAGAGGATGTAGTACGTCAGCAGCAGCCCCACGCCCATGGCGAACGCCGTACCCAGCGCTTGGCCCCGCTGCGGCCGAACCGCCAGCGCAGCGCCGATGACCAGGAAGACGATGCAACTGAAGCTCAGTGTGGAGCGCCGATGAATGTGGACCTTGACGCGGTTGATCTCGCGCGCCGTGCGGCCAGCCGCCACCATGTGCCGCACCCGCGCGCGGATACCTGAGTAGGTCAGGTAGTCGGGCTTGGTAGTCGAGGCGATCAGCATCTCGTTGGGCGATGACTCGAAGACCAGACCGCTACCAAAGCCGCTCTGGCCGGCGATCTGGCGGATGGGGATCTCGTCGAAGCGGTTCGTGATCGGCGGCTCGTCGGGCGAGCCAAAGTACAGCGCGATGCCGTCCTGCAGGAACCACTCCTGCTCCTCGGCCCGCCACTCCGCCAGCCGCGAGTAGAACACCGTCTGCGGCAGCCCATCACGACCGAACTGGATGACCTCGACCTCACGCAAGTGCGGCGGCCGTTTGGGCTCGAGCTCACCCGCGTACAGCATGATGCGCTGCGCGTTGTCACTGTCATTCAGGCGCAGGCTGACGTCGAACTGCTTCGCGGTCGCCTGGTTCTGAAGCTGCATCTTCTTGATGTGGTACATCAACATAGTCTTCGGTCCGGCGTACTCCTCAATCCAGTACGCCAGGCTCGAGACCAGCACGGCGAACAACAACAGCGGCATCAGCATCCGGCGGTAGCTCATGCCGCCGACGATCATCGGCGTGTACTCGATGTCTTTACAGATTCGCCCGACTGCCAGGATCACCGCCATGCCCACCGACATGGGCATCGTCCAACCGATGGCCCACGGGATCCGCAGCAACAGTAACTGGATCACGCCGAACCACGGCAGGCCGTAGCGTGCAATCAGCTTGGTGGCTTCTGTCAGCGCCTCGGTGCCGATGAACATGACCACGAAGACCATCTGCGCCGCAACGAACGGCCAGAGCACTTCGCCGAAAATGTAGCGGTCGATCCGTCTCACAGGACGAAGTCCCGACCGAGGTACTTCTCCAGCACATCCGGGTCGACCGCGATCTCTGCCGAGGGGCCGTGCCGGAAGATGGTGCCCTCGGACATGATGTAGGCGCGGTCACAGAGCTTGAGCGTAGCGCTGGGGTTGTGGTCAGTCATCAGCACGCCAAGCCCCATGCGCTGGCGCAGCGACTCGATGATCTCACGGATCTCGGAGACGTGCAGCGGGTCGACGCCGGTGAAAGGCTCGTCGAGCAGAAGAAAGGCCGGGCTGGTGGCCAAAGCGCGGGCAATCTCTGCCCGTCGCCGCTCACCCCCGGACAGCGTGCTGGCCACCTGATGCCGCCGTTCGCTGATGTGCAGCTCATGGAGCAACAGTTCCAGCCGTGCGTGACGCATCTCTGGCGTCAGGTCCGGCTGGAGTTCGAGGATCGAGAGCAGGTTGTCCTCGACGGTCATGCGCCGAAAGATGCTCGCATCCTGTGGCAAATAGCCCAGGCCGCGCCGCGCGCGGATGTGCATCGGCAGGTGGCTGATGTCGTCGCCGTCCAGCTCGACACGGCCGCTGTCAGGTTTGACAAGGCCGACCACCATGTAGAAGGTCGTGGTCTTCCCCGCCCCGTTCTGGCCCAACAATCCGACGATCTCGCCCTCTTTGACGGTGATGCTGACCGAGTTGACGACCGTGCGGCCCTTGTAAGACTTCACTAGGGCCAGCGTGCGGACGTACCGCACACCGGCTTCGACCGCCTCGGCGCTGGCGGCGGTCGCGGTGCCAGTGCCGTTGGTCAAGTCGGCGTCGAGCGCTTCGTCCTTCAGTCGTTCAGGAGAGTCCGGCATCGTCACTCTGTGTCGGCAGCGGTCGTCGTCGCCGTTGCTTGGAAGGTGGTGCTGTTTGGATCGTCGACGAAGGCGATCGTCATGCGCTGCCGAGCCGTGATCCGCCACTCCTGCAACGCAGGCTCGGTCAGGCCGTTCGTCGCCGTTGGCTGGGTCTCCTGGACCATATTCACGACCACCGGCTCGCCCGGCGTCGGCATCAGCGTGAGGACCTTGGTCGCGTCGACGTAGTTCAGGGCTTCCGCTTCACCGAACACATGGCGTGTGATGCCTGCCGCGGCGTCAATGCCGGTCAGGTCGTAGGTGGCGTTGCCCTCGGCGACGATAGTCTGTAGCGCGCCAATCTGGAAGGTGCCAGGCCGCGCCTGCGACTTTGGTACGGGCGCAAGGTTGACCGTCACCTGGTCGGCGGTCACCTGGCCCTGCAGGTCGTCCTGCTTGAGCTTGACCACGACCTTGCCCCGCAACACCATCTGTGTCAGCGCAAGTTCGACGTGGTCGGCTTCGATGTCGCCGTTAACCAGGCTGATGGAGGTGCGCTCCTGGGCCAGCGCCGCGCTCGCCAGGCAAACCAACAGGCCAGCCAGCCAGATCTTACGCACACTCACCACGGTTCTCCTGCGTCGCCCGCTCAGCCCCTCTGGCCGTAGACCATCTTGCCCTTCAACTCAACAGTGTCGATGATCGCGACGATCGCGGTGTCAATCGGCTTGTCCTTGGTTGCACCGGTCAGCCGTGCGCTGGAGCCGGCGACCGTGAGCACGAGCTCGCCATCGCCCGCGCCCACCGTGTCGTAGGCAACGACGAACGTACCCTTAGGCTTCATCGCCGTGGGGTCGATCTCTTCGACCACGAGCAGCTTGCCGCCGACCAAGGACTCGTTCTTGGCGGTGGCGACGACGGCTCCAACGACCTTACCAAGCCTCACGGGGCGGCTCCTGGGCAGGCACCATTGTACCGCCGGGCGGCGCGGGTGGTCAACGCAGCGCTGGTCGGGCAGCCGGAGGAATCGCGCAGTGCGGGGTGAAGGGACCGCTGGGCCGCCGCGTAGCCTTGGCTTTCGCGGGTAACCAGGCACCGCGCAGCGGCCCACTCGGTCCTCTGGTCAGACGCCGAGCCACCGGCTGGAAGTTCCGCCCCCGCGGCGATCCTATGGCGCCTTGACGAAAACTAACGTTCGCCCGCCGTCAAGCCACTCCTGGCTCGTGCAGAGGCGGCTGATGATCTGCAGGCCGCGGCCGCGCGCCTCCTCACCCGGTGGAGCCGCCGGGCGGGCCACCGTCGCCGGGTCGAAGCCTGGGCCCTGGTCGCGCACGGTAACCCGTAGCCCCTCACCCACGGCTTCGAAGATGACGACGACCTTCAGCACCGGGTCCAGGCCGTGGCCGTGGACCATCGCGTTTGAGACGGCCTCATGAACACACAGTTCCAAGTCGTCGAGCGCCTGGCGTCCGAACCCATGCTCGGAGGCCAGCGTCCGCACCGACGCGCGCAACGGAGCCAGCTCCAAGAGCCGGCTCGGGATCTCGTAGCGCCGGTGCTCGCCCGCGCGCATTAGCTCCGCTTACCCCCCGATTTGCCCGATGCCACGAAGTCCGCGAACGCCAGGGACCGGTGGACCTCCGTGATGACGATCTGCGCGCCGCGCTGCTGCGTGCGGGCGGCGTCCGGCAGACTGATCATCATGCCGTCGATGATCGCCACGACCTGGTTGGTCTCCGACTCGGCGCAATCACGCGGCAGAATGTTGATAACTTCCTCGGCGCGGACCCAGCCGATTTTCTCCTCGGTCTCGTCGATCCGGCCGCCGGAGATGAATAGCTGGTCGCGCTCGCCCGCATGCACGCGCACATACACTGGCGCGTTCAACCGGTCCTCGAGCGCCTGCGTCGTGTCGCCACCCGGGCCGATCAGCAGGTCGGCGACGTCCGCATGGCACTCGATCAGGTACGCCTCATGGGCGCGCTGGAAGGCAAGCTCGCGTAGCTGGTTCTCGGCCTGGATCGCCATAGTGATCGGCGTCAATACGTGGCCGCGGCCGTGGCAACTCGGGCAGACCTCGGAGATCTCGTGGGCCAGGCTCTCGCCGGTGCGCTGGCGAGTGATCTCGACCAGCGCCAGCGGGCTGATGTGGACCACCTTCGTCCGCGCGCGGTCGCTCTCCAGTGCCTTCTCCAGCTCCGCGTAGACGGTCAGCCGGTCGGCCGTGCGGTCCATATCGATGAAGTCGACAATGACGATGCCGCCAATGTCGCGCAGCCGCAACTGGCGGGCGATCTCCTGCGCGGCCTCGACGTTGGTCGTCAGGATGGTGTCGGAGAGGCCCTTCGTCCCGACGAATCGGCCGGTGTTGACGTCGACCACGGTCAACGCCTCGGTCTCGTCGATGGTAAGGTTGCCGCCGCTACGCAGCATTACGCTGCGTTGTAGCGCGTTCTCAATCTCGCGCTCGATGCCGTAGACCAGGAACAGCGGCTCCGGGCTCTCGTGGCGCACCACGCGGTCGAGCAGACTGGGATCAAGCCGCTCCATGATCTCGCGGATGTTGTCGTAGTCTTCCTGGCTGTCGACGACCAGCTGGTCGATGTCGGCATTGAAGAAGTCGCGACAGACGCGGTAGACCATCGAGAAGTCTTGGTGTAGGAGCGCCGGTGCCTTGGTCGTCTTAGCCTTGGCCTCGATCTCGTCCCACAGCTCGACGAGGTAGCCGATGTCGTTCTTAATCTCCTCGTCGGTTGCCCCCTCGGCCTCCGTGCGCATGATCAGCGCCCGACCCTCCGGCTGGTACTTCTCGCCCAGGATGCGCAGGCGGTTGCGCTCGGCACTCTCCGGGATACGACGCGAGACGCCGATGTGCTTGGTCTCCGGGCCGATCATGACCACGAATCGGCCCGGCAGGCTGAGCCGCATCGTCGAGCGGGGGCCCTTGGTGCCGACCGCCGCCCGCTCGACCTGGAGGATGATCTCCTGGCCGCGCTTGAGCACATCGCCGATGCTGCGCGAGGGGATCTTGTCCTTGCCGGGGTCGTCGGGTAGGACGACGTTGTCGACGTAGAGGAAGGCGTTCTTTGCCAAGCCGATGTCGACGAAGGCCGCATCCATGCCCGGCAGCACGTTCTCGACGCGCCCCTTATACACGTTGCCAATGACCTTCGAGCCGCGCTCGGCATAGAAGTCTTGGATGGACCCATCTTCGATCAGCGCCATGCGCTTCTCGAAAATGCCGCTACTGATCAGAATCTTACGCGACATGCTAGATCGTCGCCTTTCCTTGGTTGGTTAGCGTGGTGCGAGCGAGATACTCCGCCGCAACGTAAACTTCCTTGAGCGTCACGCCGGTCTCTTCGGCTAGCGCCCGGCAGGCTTCGTACTCGGGCGCGACGTTGATCACCTGGCCGCCGGCCCGGGCCACCTTGACCGGCACCAGCCCCCAGGCCGTGGTCACCTCGTGCCACTCACGCTCGAGGCAGTGCCGCTCGGCGGCGTAATAGCGCACACCCAGCGTCGTCGTGTAGGTAACGACCGCCTCCAGCACGGCATCGCGTTTGCTCGGCTCGCAGAGCACCCGCAGCAGCACCGCCGGCCGATTCTTCTTCATCTGCAGCGGCGACAGCGTCGCGTCCATGGCCCCCGCGGCGGTGATACGGGCGAGCGCCATGTCCCACCACTCGGGGTTCATGTCGTCGATGTTGGCCTCGATGATCGTCACCGCGGCCGACTGCGGCGCCGCCTCACCGAGCACCAGACGCAGGATGTTCGGGATGCCGAAGTCCTTCGTGCCCGCGCCGTAGCCCACCGCACGGGTGGTCATCGTCGGCATCTCGTAGGTCTCGGCCAAGGTCGTGAGGATCGCCGCACCGGTCGGCGTTAGCGTCTCGCCCTCAACATCGAGCGGCCGCGACGGCACGTCGCGCAGCAGTTCCTGCGTGGCCCACGCGGGCACCGGCAGGCGCCCATGCTCGCAGTCTACCCAGCCGTACGAGACCGGCAGCGGCGTGCAGCCGACGCGGTCCACGCCGAGCAGCTTCAGACCCAAGCAGGTGCCCACGACGTCGACAATCGCGTCCACCGCGCCGACCTCGTGGAAGTGGATGCGCTCGACGGTCGTGCCGTGGACCTTGGCCTCGGCCTCGGCCAGGCGGCGGAAGATGGCCCGCGCCCGCTCGCGCACGTCCTCGTCCAGCTTGCTCTCGTCGAGGATCGCCTCGATGTGCTTGAGGTGGCGATGCGGCTTGGCCTCGTCGGTCAGCGTGACATCGACTTTCGTCGCGCGCACCCCGCGCCGCATCACGGACGAGTGGCTCAGCGTGTAGCCGCTCACGTTCAGCCCAGCAAGCCCGTCGCGCAGCGCGTCGAAGTCGAGCCCCGCGTCCACCATTGCGCCCAACGCCATATCGCCGCTGGCCCCCGCGGCACAATCAAACCAAGCCCAGGTCATGCTTCGTCGTTCTCCTGCTTGCTCGCCGGCTGGGCCGTCGCGGGTCCACCCATGCGGCTATTCATCAGGTGGGCGGCATAGCCCGCGCCAAACCCGTTATCGATGTTGACCACGGTGACGCCCGTGGCACACGAATTGAGCATCGTTAGCAGCGGCGCCAGACCGCCGAAATGTGCGCCGTAGCCGACGCTGGTCGGCACGGCGATGACCGGCGCGGAAACCAGTCCCCCGACCACGCTGGGCAGCGCGCCCTCCATGCCAGCGACACAGATGACCACGTTCGCCCGCTGCAGCACGTCAGCGCGGCTGAGCAGGCGGTGGATGCCGGCCACACCGACGTCGACCAGCCGCTCGACGCGTGAGCCCATCGTCTCGGCAGTCAGCGCCGCCTCTTCGAGCACGGGCAAGTCGCTCGTCCCCGCGCAGCAACAGACGATCTTGCCGACGGGCGGCGGCGCGTTTTCCGGCAGGAGCCGCCACAACTGCGGCAGCGGGTAGTACGTGCCGCCGAGTCCGACTTGTTCTAAGCGGCTGGCGGTCTCCTGCCGCATCCGGGTGGCGAGCACACAGCTGGAGCGTTCGGACAAGGCGCGAACGATCGCCTCCACTTGCTCGTCGGTCTTGCCGGCGCAGAAAATGACTTCAGGGAAACCGGTACGCACGGCCCGGTGCGTGTCGAGGGTGGCGAAGTCGCCGACCGGCTGCAACGGCCAGCGGCGGAGAATGTCGGTCGCTTCGGTGGTCGACAGGTGGCCCGACGCCACCTGGTCGAGGAGCGTTCTTAAGCGTGCTTCGTCCATGCGATCTCGCGAGCGGTGAGGGATAGGAGCAAGTACCGGGGACCGGGCTCGAACCGGCAAGGGCTAAGCCCGCAGGATTTTAAGTCCCGTGCGTTTACCAATTTCGCCACCCCGGCCAAGGGCGACCAGCGGCCGCCGCGACGGCACGTACAGGTACTCAAACCGGCAACGGTCTGGGTCGCGGCCCGTGCTAACCGTTGGTGCAGAGGTGGCGACCGGATTTGAACCGGTGAATGGAGGCTTTGCAGGCCTCTGCCTTACCGCTTGGCTACGCCACCTAATGGTCCCCGGGCGGCTGCCCAGGCGACCAGGAGCGGGAGACGGGGTTCGAACCCGCGACCCTCAGTTTGGGAAACTGATGCTCTACCACTGAGCTACTCCCGCCCAGTACCCACCGATTATCCCCGCCCCCATGCCGCTTGTCAAGCAGACACGCAGGCCCGAGCACGGCTCGGCCGGCGGGTCAGCGCTTGACGCAAGCCCCCTAGCCGCCTAGCATCGCGACCATGCTCCGCGCGCTCGATCTCGCCCATGGCTCCGTGGTTCTGCCCTCGTTCATGCCCGACGCAACGCAGGCTGTCGTGCGCTCGGTGGACTCGGCGGATCTTGAACGCTGTGGCGTCGAGGCGGTCGTCATGAATGCCTACCACCTGCTCAGCCGCCCCGGCCTAGGCGTCGCTACCGCACTGGGCGGCGCGCACGCGATGGCTGGCTGGTCCGGGCCGATCATCACCGACTCCGGCGGCTTCCAAGCCTACTCCATCCTCGCCGAACAACCCAAGCTGGGCCGCGTGACCGACGCCGGCTTCACGGTCCGCCGGCCCGGTGGCAGCCGGCTCGCGCTGTCGCCGGAACGCTGCGTGCAGGTCCAGTGGCGGCTGGGTGCCGACGTGATCATGTGCCTGGACCAGTGCACGCACGCCGACGACCCGCCAGAGTTGCAGGAGACGGCGGTCGCGCGGACCATCGCCTGGGCCCGCCGTTGCCGACGGACCTTCGATGACCTCCTGGCCCAGCGCAGCGCGGACGACCGGCCCCGTCCGCTGCTCTTCGCCGTAGTCCAAGGCGGCGCCGACCTCGCCCTGCGCCGACGCTGCTGTGAAGCGCTACTGGAGATCGGCTTCGACGGCTACGGGTACGGCGGTTGGCCGCTGGATGGCGAAGGCAACCTTCTTCTTGACGCGCTGGCGCTGGTCCGCGAACTGGTCCCCGCCACCCTCCCTCTCCACGCTCTGGGCGTCGGTCACCCGCTATCGCTGGTCGACGCCGCCGCGCTGGGCTACGGCCTGTTCGACTGCGCCCTACCCACCCGCGACGCTCGACGCGGCCGTGTGTACCAGCAGGTCAGCCCGCCCGTCGCCGGCCAGCGCGATTGGTTGCGCATGCTCTTCTTGACCGACGAACGCTATATCCGCGACACCGCGCCGATCCAGGACGACTGCGACTGCCCGACCTGCACGCGCTACCCACGCGGCTACCTCCACCACCTCTACCGCGCCGACGAGCCCACCTTCCAGCGCCTCTGCACGCTGCACAACCTGCGCTTTCTTACGCGCCTGACGGCGGCGCTGCGGTGAGCGACGAGGCACTGGCCGCCCTGGTTGAACAGGTCCGCGCGGGCCGCGAATATGCCGCGCTCGCCCCAGACTTTGTCATCGGCATCGCCGCGGTAGAACTGGCCCACCGCGGCCCCGGCAAGGCCACGACTAAGGCGGTCCGGAGCCGGTTGCACCAGATGGTTGGCGCCTATGAAGCGCCGCCGGCTGACGCGCCGGCCCGACTCGCCGCTGCCAGCGACGAGGAGCTGCCGGCGCTTGCCGCCCAGCTGCGCGGCCGCCACGCCTCGACGCGGGAACGCGAGGCGGCGGCGGCAGACTTCTGGTCCGCTGTGCTGGCTGACCTGCCACAGCCCGTCTCGATCACCGATCTTGCGTGCGGCCTGCAGCCGCTGAGCCTGCCCCTGGTCGACCTACCTCGCGATGTCCTCTACCGTGCCTTCGACGTCCATCTGGGCATCCTCGCCACCGCCGAGGCGTTTCTGCAGCGCTGGGGGCAGACACACGAGGTCGGCTCGTGGGACTTGTTAGCCGGCCCACCGCCCGGTGGCCACGACCTCGTGCTCCTACTCAAGACGCTACCGTGCCTGGAGCAGGGCCGCCGCGGCGCCGGCCGCGCACTGCTCGCCGCGCTGGAGGCTCAGACCGTCATCGTCACCTACCCGCTCCGCAGCCTGGGTGGTCGACAGGTGGGCATGGCGGACCACTACCGGCAGCAGCTCGCGGCGAGCGTCGACGGCATGCCGTGGCGCGTGGAGCCGCTCGATCTGCGCGGCGAGTTGGGCTTTCGCTTGCGACGGGCGTAGGCGGCCCTTGGCCTGGCACGCGCGCGTGGCTATGATGAGCGCATGAACGAGCCGCACCTCGATCTCCGCCGCCCGTGGATCTGGCCGCGGGGCGACAGCCACGTCGTCCTCTCCGCCGGCACCAAGGACGACCTCGGCAGTCCGGACGTCTTGAAGACCTACGTCGAGCCGGGCGGCGCGTGCTCGCCGGGCATCGGCGGCGTGGGGTTGACGCTGTGGGTCTGGCTGGCCGAGACTCGCCGGCTCGTCTGCGCCGAACGGCTCGACCGCGCCCAGATCCGCGATCGCTGGCTCGGCGGGCTGCTGCCGCTGCTGCGCAGCCGCTGGCGGGCGGGCGACCTGGAGGTCGATTACCGCCTCGCTGCCGACAGCCACGGCGACCGCTACGCGACGCACGTGACGCTCGTCGCGCGGCTAACCAACCGCGGCGAGCGGCCGGTGACGGCGCGGGCTTGGCTGGTCGCGCGCGGCCTGGGGCCGGCCTCCGGGCCAGTACACGAGATCGCTGTGCTCGACTCGGGTCGCCGGGTTGTCGCCGACGGGCGGCTCGTGCTCCTCGCCGGGTCCGACGCGGACGTGGCGGGCGCCGCCAGCCCTGAACAAGATGGCTCGGAGATCTCCGAGTTGCTGTTGCGCGGCACCGAACCGACACAGCCACGCGCCACCGATGCGGGCGGCTGGGCTGGCGCTGCCCTGGGCTACGACCTCGCGCTGCGGCCCGGTGGGGTCTGGGAGATGGGCTGGGACGCTCCGGTCTGGCTGCCGGGCACGGAACCGCCGGTCAGCCTCGCCCTGCGCTGCGCCCTGCCCGCGGCGATGCGTCTCGAGGCTCTCGCCGACCGCTGGCGGTCACAACGGGGCGCGCTGACGATCGACGCGCCGGACCCGCGCTACCAGGAGCTTGTGGGCGCGGCCCTAACGCAGGTGCAGATGGCCTGGCACGGCGATGAGCCGCGAGTCGGCACGCTGGACCTGCCCCTCCTCAATCCCCGCGGTGGCGTCAGCGTCGCACTACTCCTCGACCGCTGCGGTCAGCATGACCTTGCCCGCCAAGCCCTGCGCTCGCTCTACAGACAACCCGCCGGCGGCGGCCGGGGACCGCAGGCGGACCTGCCGGGCCAGTTGCTGTGGGCGACCGCTGAGCATGTCGCACTGAGCAGCGATGCGTCGCTGCTCGACACCGACTGGGACGGACTGGCGGCGCTGGCCGAACTGCTGGTCACAGCTCGGTCGACGGACACCGCGATCCACCATGCTGCACCCTTTCTCGACGACGACGCGCGCCTCGACCCAACGGCCGAGCAGTTCTGTGGGCCGGCGCGGCACGGACTCATCCAGGGCCGCGCCCTGGGCGACCGACCGGTTTACTGGGTCAACGCCTGGGCCCTGGCCGGACTGCGCGCCGCGGCCGAGCTGGGCGACCACTGCGGCGACGACGAGCGGGCGGCGGCGTG
>DHNJ01000061.1:0-232 GCA_002409445.1 Armatimonadetes bacterium UBA5419
GCGGTTCCGGCGCGGGCGGCGGCTTAGGGCGGTCGGCCTTGTCGTCCTCCTCGTCGGCGCGGTCGGCGGCACTGCGCTCCCACTCGGCGGCGGTCAGCCAGATGAAGTAGGCATCGCCCTGCCCGCCCTCGCGGCGACTGAGGAAAGCCAGCTTCGAGCCGTCGCCGGCAAAGGTCGGGCCCCAGTCCCAGGTCGGGTGGACGCTGACGTTGATGCTCTCGCCGCCGGTCGC
>DHNJ01000061.1:393-1469 GCA_002409445.1 Armatimonadetes bacterium UBA5419
TCGACCAGGAAGATGTCCTGGTTGTCGAACTCGTCGGGCCGTGAGTAGGCCAGCCAGTGGCTGTCAGGCGCCCAGACCGCGTTGGGGAAGCTCCAGCTTGGTGCGATGACCCGTGGCGCTCCGATGCTGCCGTCCTCAGCCAGCGGCGCGACGGTCAGGTCGCCGCGGCCGGCGACGAAGCAGATCAACTTGCCGTCCGGCGAGACGATCGGGTTACGTTCGTGGCCGGCGGTGTAGGTCCGCCGCGTCTCGACCGGCCGCAGCGCGCGCCGCAGCCGCTTGTCGTGCTCGTCGCCGCTGGCGATGCTGTACAGGTCGTGCTGCCCGTCGCGGTCGCTGTGGAAGTACAGGTGGCGGCTATCCTTGGACCAGCTCAGCCCGCCCTCGGTCGCCGGCGTGTCGGTCAGACGCGCGGTCGGCCCCCCGTCGGGGAAGCGCGCGACGTAGATGTCGCCGCGGACGACGAAGGCTACCTCGGCCCCATCGGGCGAGACCGCGTACTCGCCCGCCCCATCGCGCTGCGTGCGCCACAGCTGCCGCGGCTCCGCGCGGTCGGCCGGCGCGGTCAGCGCCAGCCGCTCGGGCTCACCGCCCGCCAGCCGCAGCCGCCACAAGTCATGCCCCGACTCGTAGACCACCCACTGCCGGTCGGCCGAGACCGCCGGGTTGTAGACCATCCAGTCGTGCGAGGTAACCTGCTCGGCGGCGCCATCCAGCCGCTGCCGCCACAGGTTGTGGACACCGGATCGCTCGCTGACGAAGAGCACCTCGTCATCACTGAGCCACTGCGGGCTGGTGTCCGGGCCCGCAAAGTCGGTCAGCTGAGTGTAGGTGTCGCTGCCCAGGGTGTGGACCCAGATGTCCTCGGCCGCCGGGCCGTCGTAGCCGCGGCGCACACCGGTCGAGCCGCCGCGGACGAAGGCGACGCGCGTCGAGTCGGGCGAGTACCAGCTACCCAGCGTTGGCACAGCCATCAGCCGCCGCCACGGCCCGCCGTCGAGCCCGACCACATAGTCCTGACGTTCGGGACCGGGTGAGGCGAGGGCACGGCGCGAGCCGAAGACGATGCCCTGGCT
>DHNJ01000061.1:1594-2012 GCA_002409445.1 Armatimonadetes bacterium UBA5419
GAGCCGAAGACGATGCCCTGGCTGTCCGGGGTCCAGCCGCGGACCGTCTCGGCGCCGCCGTGGAAGGTCAGCCGCTTCGGCTCACCGCCGGCCGCGGGCATCACGTAAGCGTCCCAACTGCCCTCGCGGTACGAGATGAAGGCGATCCACTGGCCGTCGGGCGACCACTGCGGGCGGCCCTCCATGGCCGGGTGCGTGGTGAGTGGGCGGATCGGTCCACCAGCGGTCGAGCCGACCCACAGGTCGTCGAGCCAGACGAAGGCCACCTCGCTGCCATCGGGCGAAAGCGTCGGCTGCGTGGCAAAGCGCAACGGGGTCTGCGCGGTGGCCGCGCTGGCCCCCACGAGGCCGCTGATGAGGATGACCGCTAGTAGTCTACGCACGAAAAACACCTCCGCCTACCCGGCCAGGATAGGCG
>DHNJ01000061.1:2216-10235 GCA_002409445.1 Armatimonadetes bacterium UBA5419
AGGCCAGCCCGGCGGCCAGCGCCGCGTTGGTCAGCAGCCACGCCAGCGGGCCCCAGCCCAGCAGGCCGACCGTCGCCGCGCCCGCGGCGTAACCCGCGCAGACTCCGGCCAAACCCGGCCGCAGCCCGCGCACGCCCCAGAGGCCCGCGAGCATCAGCAATGGCCAGACCGCCGCGCCCACCAGCGGCGTGACCCAAGCGCCGGCGAACCCGGTGCCCACGCAGGTCAGCAGCACGATCGGCAGTGCACCACCCAGCCAAAACGCCGGTCGGCGCACCAAGCCCAGGGCCAGCCCGAGCAGCGCCAATGCTAGCCCTGCCAACGCCAGCGGCGCGCGCGGCGGCACCAGCGGAGCCCGTGGCATGGGTGCGACGGCTGCCCGCGCGGTCGTGTCAGCCGACTTCACGCCGACCGCCGCGGCCGCGTTGATCAGCCCGGCACCGTACTTCTTCTTGTCGCCCTTGTTGGTCGCGGTGCGCTGCAGGGTAGCCTTGATACCCGCGGGGCCCTTGGTCCCCGACTCCCAGATCAGCGCCGCCACACCGGCGACATGCGGCGAGGCCATCGAGGTGCCCTGCCAGAACTCGAAGACGTCCTGCTTGCCGAAGACGGTGTTCTGCAGCACGCCGTTGGCCCGCTCGGAGGGCGAGCGGTAGTTGCCGCCCGGCGCGGCGACCGCGACTTCCTTGCCCCAGCTCGAGTAGAACGACAGGTTGCCGTCCGGCCCGACCGCCGAGACCGCGATGCACTCGGGATAGGCCGCCGGGAAGCCGACGCCCTCGCGCGAGCTGTTGCCCGCCGCGCAGACGATGGTCACGCCGCGCTGGTTGGCATAGGTGCAGGCTCGGGCCAGGACCGTGCTCGCGCGCGGGCCGCCCAGGCTCATGTTGATGATATGCGCGCCGTTGTCCACGGCGTAACGGATCGCGTCGGCGATGTCGCTAACCATGCCCGAGCCGTGCTCGGTGAGCACCTTCAGCGGCATGATCGACGCGTTGTACGCGACGCCGGCCGTGCCGTGGCCGTTGTTGGTTGCCTGGGCGATCGTCCCCGCGACGTGCGTCCCGTGGCCGTGGTCGTCGTAGGCGGCCTTGGTCTTGTTCACGAAGTCATACGGCTTGACGAACTTCACGCCCTTGAGGTCGCTAGCGGCGGGGATATCGCCCTTGGCCTCAAACGCGCAGCCGGTGTCGATCACCGCGACCACCGCGCCCTCGCCCGTGGCCTTCTCCCAGGCCTGGGGCATGCCGATTAGCTTCATGTGCCACTGCTCGGGATAGCGTGGGTCGTTCGGCTCGAACGCGGAGCGACGACCGCCGGCGACCAGCGGGCCGGGCACCCCGATGCGCCAGCCGAGCAGCTGCATCTCGAAGTCCTCTTCGGCCACCTCTACGCGCGGGTCTGCCTGCAGCCGGGCCAGCACCGCCGCGCGGCGCTCGGGCGTCAGCAGGCCAGCGTCCGCCACGGTCAGCCGGCGCGGCGCGGCGCTCGGGCTGTTGGCCGTGAAGGCCAGACCCAGACCGCGGCCCAGCGCGTCGATCTCCGCCCAGGCGACCTCGTCGTAAAAGTCGACAACAAGGCCGCGGGCCTCGACCCGTGCGACGGCCGCCGGCTGCGGCGCCTCCGCCGGGCGAGCCAGGTGCCGTGGCATGAACAGCGAGAACAGCAGCAGGCCGGCCATCAATAGCAGCAACAGCCCGGCCAGCAGCCGGATCTGCGGTGGCTCCTCGTCGTTGACCAGCGTGCGCCACCAGCGCCGCAGACCCAGGGCCGCGCCGATAAAGCCGAACACGCGCCACAGGAAATTGAGCACCTCGCGCACGCCGCTGGCCCGAGTCAATGGCTTGAACACTAGTCTTCCTCCCACTCACGCACTTCGGGGTGCCGTTCGAGGATGTAATCGTGACGGTCCCGCGTCTCGCCGGTCCGCATGTCGAACAGCGGGTTGCCGCCAGCGTAGACCGTGTCCGGCGGATCGCCGAACTCATTGCGGCCGGTAGCCTTGATCCATCGCTCGATGCGCTCGATCAGCGCCCGCGCTGGCTTGTAGCGGCCCGTGCGCTCGTCGAAGTCGGCCGTGCCACCAGCCCACATGCGCTCGTCGTCGCCCTGCTTACCTTTCCTCGCCATGCCTTCGTCCTTCCGCCCTAGCACCTGCGCGTAGACCGCCCACGTCGCGCGCGCGGTCCGTTCCCAACTATACTCTGCGGCCCGCGCCCGCCCCGCGTCAGCCAGGCGCTCAGCCAGCGCCGGCTCGTCGCAGACCCGCGCCAGCGCCGTCGCCCAGCCGTCCGCATCGTCGGGCGGCACCAACAGGCCCGCCTCGCCGACCACCTCGCTCAGGGCGCCGATCCGCGCGGCGATCACCGGCACACCGGCGGCCATCGCCTCCAGCGGCGGTAGCCCGAAGCCCTCGGCCAGCGACGGGAAGGCGAACGCCGTCGCCCCGGCATACAGCGCCGGCAGGTCCCCGTCGGCCACGCGCCCGAGCAAGCGCACCTGCTGTTGCAGGCCGCGCGCCAGCCAGTCGTCACACAGCCCCTCGCTGCTCCAGCTCAACGCACCAGCCAGGACCAACTGCGGCAGATCCAGCCCCAGTTCGGCCGCGCGCGACCAGGCGCGGAGCAAGACCGCGACGTTCTTCTTCGGCTCAACGTTGCCGACCCACAGGACATAACGCTTGGGCAAGCGGAATCGTTCGACCACGCGGGCGACATCGGCCTCGCCGGCCGCGGCGAAGCGCGGTTCGACACCCAGCGGCACCACAGTCAGGCGCGCGGCGGCCGCCGGCCAGCGTCGCGTGACCGCCTCCGCCACGGCCTCGCTCGGCACGACCACCGCCTCGGCCCGGCGCACGCAGTGGGGCAGCCAGAGGCCGTAGTTGAGGCGGTTGGCGCGGGTCGCGAGATCCGGGTTGTCCAGGGCAATCAGGTCGAACAGGCCCAGCACGCGTGGCAGCCCGCCCGCCAGCGGGCAGAGGTAGGCGGGGCTGTGCAACAGGTCGTCGCCCGCGGCCCGGGCCAGCCGGGCGAGGCTCAGCTGGCTCCAGGCCAGCCGCGCCAGGCGGTTGGCGTTGTCCAACGGCACCCGGCGCAGGGCGAGGCGGCCGGTGGGGTCCAGGCCGCCGGGGTGGAACTCGGCCTCGTAGGCGTCGAACCGTTCGCCGACGTAGGCCGCGAGGCGCGCTTGGGGCGGGGCGGTGGCGGCCAGGGCCGCGAGCGTGTGCGCGACGGCTCGCTCGACGCCCGAAAACCGGGCGCCGAGCAAGGTCGCATCAAACGCCACCCGCAACGGCGCGGACGGCACCCCACGCTGGTCACCGGCCCCGCCCATACACTGGTGATCGAGGCTAGCGGCCAAGCAGCTCGCGCAGGTTGCGGTAGCTGATCGTCACGCTCTCGACCGGGTCGATCTGGGTCTGGTCTTGCTCCACGATCCAGGCCTTTACCGCGCCGCCTTCGGCCGCGGCGAAGATTGCGGGGAAGTCCATGATGCCCGTGCCCACCTCGGTGAAGGTCGGCGCGTCACCGGCGGTCATGTCCTTGATATGCACCAGCGGCAGTCGGTCACGGTACTTGGCAACATAGGCCGCGGGGTCCTGCCCGGCGAACTTGACCCAATAGGTGTCCAGCTCGACGGCCAGCAGGTCGGCCGGCGCGTTGTCGTAGAAGAGGTCGAGGCCCGGCACGCCGTTCTCCTCCACCTCGAACTCGAAGGCGTGGTTGTGGTAGCAGAGCGTCAGGCCAGCGTCCTTCAGCTTCGCGCCCAACTGCGCGAACCGCGCGCCCATCGCCTTCCAGCCCGCCGCGTCGCCGCGGTACTGCTCGCCCAGCCAGGGCACGACGACATACGGGTTGCCGATGCCGAGGTTGTAGTCGATAACCTTCTGCGTGTCGGCCTCGAGCTCCTCGAAACCAGTATGGCTGCCCAGGCACTGCAGGCCCAGGTCGCCGAGCAGGGCCTTCAACTCGCTCGCGCTCAGGCCGCCATTGCCGGCCAACTCAATCGCGTCGTAGCCGATTTCGGCCACCTTGCTCAAGGTCCCGCGGAAGTCGGCGCTGCTGGCGTCGCGCAGGGTGTACATCTGTAGTGCGATAGGGATCGTCGACATAGTCCTAGACCTCTCCGGCCACCGCCTCGCGGCGCCGTGCACAGTCTAGCACCCCGCGTGACCCCTTTCTACCCCTCGGCCGTCGACGGCGAGTCCACCCGCCCGCCCGCCAGCGCGCTGAGCCCGCCGCTGCGGAAGCCGGCCAGGTCGGCGGTCACGTGGAGGAAGCCGATCTGCCGCAAGCCCTCGGCCAGCCGCGCCGCGCGCTCCGGCTCCACCAGCCGCGGCAGGTCCTCCGGCCGCACCTCGATCCGCGCGATCTCGCCGTGGTGCCGTACGCGATACTGCCGGAAGCCCTCGGCCACCAGCAACTCCTCGGCCGCCTCGATCTGGCCCAGCCGGTCCAGTGTGACCTCTTGGCCGTGGGGCACGCGCGTCGCCAGGCAGGCGAAGCTTGACTTGTCGGCGGTCGGCAGGCCGTAGCGCCGGCTCAGCTCGCGGACCTCGGGCTTGCTCAGCCCCGCCTCGGCCAGCGGCGCAATCCAGCCGGCCTCATCCGCCGCCTGCTTGCCCGGCCGGTAGGCCTGCGCGTCGTCGGCGACCTCGCCGTGGACGATGCAGGTCGCGCCCTCGTTCGCCGCGACCTCGGCCAGCAGCCCGGCCAACGCCCCCTTGCAGTAGTAGCAGCGGTCGACCGGGTTGGCCCGGAACTCCTCGCGTTCGGCGACCGCGTTGGCCGAGACGACCACGTGGCGGATGCCGATCAGCGCGGCGATCGCGCGCGCCTCCTCAACCTCCCGGCGCGGCACGACGGCCCAGTCGGCGGTCACCGCGACCGCCTGGCCGACCAGCACCTCGTGGGCCACCGCCGCCAGCAGGCTGCTGTCGACCCCACCCGAAAAGGCCACCGCCACCCGCCCCAGCTCGGCCAGCTGCGCCTGCACCTGGGCCAGCTTATCGTCGATCGTCTGCACACTCACTGTGTCAACTCCCCACGCCACAGCCCCTGTCTCGCCTACTTGCATCGTGATGCACCGGGCACTCGGTGTTACCATGCCGGGCATGGCCACCGAACACGTCTTCGTCTTGGGTATGGGCGGCACCATCATGAGTGCCATCGCCAGCCTCTTGCACGACCAGGGGTACCGCGTCTCCGGCTCCGACCTGGCCGCCTCACGGTACACCAGGGCGCTCGACCCGGCGATCACCCTCTACGAGGGCCACCGCGCCGAGAACCTACCCGCCGACATCGCCTGGGTGACCCTCTCGGACGCCGTGCCCAAGGACAACCCCGAACTGATCGAGGCCCGTCGGCGCGGTCTGCCGATCCGCTCACGCGCCGAGGTCATCGCCGAGTTCACCGCGCCGTACAAGACCATCTGCGTCGCCGGCACCCATGGCAAGACTTCGACCTGCGGTCTGATCTCCGTCGGGCTGATCGAGTCCGGGCTCGACGCGGGCTACCTGATCGGCGCCGACTCCATGAACTACGGCCCGAACTACCGCCGCGCCGGCGGCGACTGGATGGTCATCGAGGCCGACGAGTTCGCCCGCGCGCTGGTCCACCTGCGCCCGACCGTCGGCATCGTTACCGCCCTGGAGATGGACCACCCGGACGTGTACCGCGACTGGGAGGACTACCAGAGCGTCTTCCGCACCTTCGTCGGCCGCATCGACCCCGACGGCCTGCTGCTGCTCGGCGCCGACTGCCCCGCCGCCCGCAGCCTGGCCCCCTACGCCCGCTGCCGCGTGCAGACCTACGGCTACGCTGCGGACGCTGACTGGCGCCTGGGCTGCCGCTGCGCGATCAACAACGGCATGACCGCCACGGTCTACGGGCCCGGCGGGCTCGAGGTCGAGCTGGTCATCGGCGTGCCGGGCGACCACATGTTGCAGAACGCCGCCGCGGCGCTCGCCGCCTGCATCGAGACGGGCCAGGACCCGGCCGCCGTGGGCCGGGCGCTGCGCGCCTATCAGGGCATGGGGCGGCGCTTCGAGCGGCTGATCGACCAGGGCGGCATCCTGGTCGTCGATGACTACGCCCACCACCCCGCCGAGGTGCGCACCACGGTCGCCGGCGCCGCGCGGCTCGGCCGGCGGCTGCGGGTCGTTTGCCAGCCGCACCAGATCTGCCGCACCAAGCTCCTGCTCGACGACTACGCCGGCGCCTTCGCCGCGGCCGACGAGGCCTACCTGGTCGACATCCAGCGTTCCCGCGAGGACGACGACCCCAGCTTCACCGCCGCCCAGGTCGCCGCGGCGGCGGGCGACGTCGAGTACCTCGGCGACCTCGACGCCGCCTTCGAGCGGCTCACGAGCACCGCCGGCGAGGACGAGGTCTGGCTCTGCCTCGGTGCGGGGACGAGCTCCAAGCTGGCCCAGCGCCTGGCCGCCTGGGTCCAAGCGGAGCGCTGATGGTCGACCTGCACAGCCACACCGTCCACTCGGACGGCACGCTCACGCCAACCGAGCTGCTGGCCCTGGCCGACGCGCGTGGGCTCCAGACGATCGCCATCACCGACCACGACCAGCTGGACGCCTACGACGACCTGCCGGCCACGCCACCCCGAGTCGAGCTGGTCGTTGGCGTCGAGCTGAGCCTGACCTGGCCGCGGGGCAACCTGCACCTGCTGGGCTACCACATCGACCCGGCGAATCCGGCCCTACGCGCCACACTGCGCGACCTGCGCGCGGCGCGAGTCGAGCGCAACGAGGAGATGGTCGCGCGCCTGCGCGCGGCAGGCTTCGACGTCAGCCTCGAGCAGCTCGCCGCGCTCGCCGGCCGCGCCCACATCGGCCGCCCGCACATGGCTCAGGCCTTGGTCGACCTCGGCGCGGTGGGCAGCATCGCCGAGGCGTTCCATCGTTATCTCGCCGATGACTCGCCGCTCTACGTGCCGCGCCGCGACCTGAGCTTCGCCGAGGGGATCGAGCTGATTCACGGTGCGGGCGGCGCCGCGGTGCTGGCCCACCCGGCCCAGACGCGGCTGGGCGAGCGCGACCTAGCCGACGCCGTCGTTCGCTGGGCGCGCGACGGGCTCGACGGACTCGAAGTCTGGTACCCCTCTCACACCCCCCGCCAGCGGCGCGCCTATCGCGATCTGGCCCGCCGGCTGCAGCTGATCGCCACCGCCGGCTCCGACTTCCACGGCGCGACCAAGCCGGGTATCGAGCTGGGCCAGCCGGGCGGCCGGCCGCCGGCCGAGCAGATTCGGGCGGACCTCGCCGCCGCGGCGGCCCGGTACTAGGTCGCAGCCCCGCCCACGCCCAGCCTTACCACTCGCCTGGTCGGCCTTAGCATGTACTCGAAAGAGGCCGTGCGGCAGCGTGCGGCCGGAGTAATAGGTTGCATACGGGTAGAGTGAAGTGGTTCGACGACCAGAAGGGGTGGGGCTTCATCGCCCAGGAGGGCGAGGCGCCCGATGTCTTCGTCCACTATAGCGTGATCGAGGTGGAGGGTCATAAGACCCTGTTCGAGGGGCAGGAGGTGACCTACGAGGCCAGCGATGACGGCCGTGGGCCGCGCGCCACGTTGGTCCAGCCGGTACCCGAGGCGTAGGCTCGGGTGGGGGTGGAGCGGCCTAGAAGTGCCGCTTCATCATGTGTCGGATGTCGCGCTCGGTCAGCCGTTCGGCGCCTTCGGGCTCATCGAACGACTCCACGATCCTCAGCTGCTCGCCGCACTGTCGGGCCTTGTGCTGCAGGTAGTTGATAACGTCCTGCCGCGTCTGGCCGGTGAACCTAGCAAGTTGCTGGCGCGCTGTCTCGGCGATGATCGTGCCGTCAGCGGTCTCGGAGACCTTGACAATCAGCATTGGTGGTCCTTCCTCCGACGCATCAACGATACCATCGACCCCCTCTAACGCCAAGAAGATTCACTCGACTCGGGGCGCCGGATCCTGCTTGACGCCCTAGGGCTGCGGGAGTAAGATAGCGCTCGTCCGCTGCCCAGATGGCGGAATTGGTAG
>DHNJ01000061.1:10387-11276 GCA_002409445.1 Armatimonadetes bacterium UBA5419
GGAATTGGTAGACGCGCTGGATTCAGGATCCAGTGGCCATTGCGGCTGTGTGGGTTCGACTCCCACTCTGGGCATCCCAACGCTCCCCCACGCCCTGGCTCAGGGCTGCCACTCGGCGGTGACCACCGTGGTGATCCCACCACGCACATTAAAGTCACCGGTCACCCGCATCCACCGCGGTTGGCTGACGGCGACCATGTCGTCGAGGATCTGGTTGACCACCGCCTCGTGGAAGGCGCCCTCCTGGCGGTAGCTCCAGAGGTAGAGCTTGATGCTCTTGAGCTCCATGATGTGTTGGTCGGGCCGGTACTCGATGCGGATCGTGGCGAAGTCGGGCTGGCCGGTCTTCGGGCAGACGCAGGTGAACTCCGGGCAGGAGATGTCGATCAGGTAGTCGCGCTCGGGCTTGGGGTTCGGGACAACCTCGAGGCTCCGGGATGGTTGGCTTGGCATGGCTCGATTCTAGCCCGCCGGGAAGCGGTGTCAACTTGACCAGAGTGCGGGTCACCGGTATCCTCGGCGGCGATAGGCAAGGCGGTAGATGAGCGGTTGGCGGCGCTGGTGGTGGGTTGTCTGTGCGAGTTGCGCCACCGCCCAAACTTCCAACCCCGCCCCTCAACCCGACCTGCCGCTGCCCCCGATCACCTCCGGGCCCGCCCTCTGGGTGCTCGCGCCGACGCTCCTGGCGCTGCTCCTCATCGGCTTTGCCCGCGGCTGGAAGGTCTCCTTGGCCAGCCTGGTACCCGCGCTGTTGCTCTACGCCGGCGTGTTCCTCGCCGTGCGCTTCGGCGGCGCCTGGGGCTACGCCACCCTGCCGCTGACCCTTGCCCCCCTGCTGCTGCTCGGTGGCGCCGCGCCCGAGGCCGACCGCCCCGCGGCGCGCCCGGGC
>DHNJ01000271.1:0-5621 GCA_002409445.1 Armatimonadetes bacterium UBA5419
CCGACCGGCGCATCCCGGTCCACGTCGCGCTGCGGCCCGGCTGGTACACGCTGAGCGAGCCGCTCGCGCTGACCGCCGCCGACTCGGGCACCGCCACCTCGCCGACGATCTGGGGCGCCTCCTCGCGCCAGTCGACCGTCGTCTCGGGCGGCCGCCGGCTGACCGGCTGGACCGTGGCCAACGGCCGCTGGACGCTCCAGCTGCCCGCCGACCAGCCCGAGTTCACGATGCTCTTCGTCAACAGCCAGCCGCGCTACCGCCCGCGGCTGCCGCGCGAGGGCTACTACACCATCGCCAGCGAGCTGCCCGCCACGCCGGCCAACGCCGACCGCGGCGACGATCGCTTCACCTTCCGCCCGGGCGAGCTCGACCCGAACTGGCGCAACCTCGGCGATGTCGAGGTCCTCGCCTTCAACGAGTGGAACATGGCCCGCCTGCGCATCGCCGAGGTCGACGCGGCCAACAACGCCGTGACCTTCACCGGGCCGACCACCCACACCAGCTACTGGGCCAAGCTGCGCAGCGGCTACCGCTACCTGGTCGAGAACGTGGCCGAGGCGCTCAGCGAGCCGGGCCAGTGGTACCTCGACCGGCCGACCCGCACGCTGACCTATATCCCGATGCCCGGCGAAACCCCCGACCAGACCGTCGTCGTCGCGCCAGCCTTGGACCAGCTGCTGACCATCGACGCCGACGTGACCGCCGGCCCGCCGGTCGAGCACGTCCACTTCGACGGCTTGACCTTCGCCCACAGCAACTGGTACACCCCCGATGTCGGCCACCACACGCCGCAGGCCGAGTCGAACCTGCTCGCGGCGGTCGAGATCCGCGGCGGGCAGCGGCTGCGCTTCTACAACTGCAGCTTCGTCCACCTCTCGACCTACGCGCTGAACCTGGCCGAGGGCTGCCGCGAGAACACGATCGAGCGCTGCGTCTTCAGTGACCTGGGCGCCGGCGGGATCAAGATCGGCACGACCTACATCCCCGCCGACGAGCGCCAGCACTCGGGCTGGACGACGATCCGCGACTGCACCATCTCGCACGGCGGCCGCTTCCACCCCGCGGGCATCGGCGTCTGGATCGCCCATAGCCCGAACAACATCATCGAACACAACGATATCTACGACTTCTACTACACCGGCATCTCGGTCGGCTGGACCTGGGGCTACGGGCCGAGCCTCGCCGTCCACAACCGCATCGCCGACAACCGCGTGCGGCTGATTGGCCAGCGTGTGCTGTCGGACATGGGCGGCATCTACACCCTCGGCCGCTCGCTCGGCTCGGTCATCGAGCACAACCTCTTCGCCGACATCGACGCCTTCAGCTACGGCGGTTGGGGCATCTATTTCGACGAGGGGACGACCGATATCGTCGCGCGGAACAACCTGGTCTACCGCACGAAAACTGGCGGTTTCCACCAGCACTACGGCATGAACAACCAGTTCAGTAACAACATCCTGGCCTTCGCCCAGGTCGGCCAGCTGCAGCGCACGCGGGTCGAGGAGCACCACCAGTTCACGATCGAGAACTGCCTGATCTACTACGCCAACTCGCAGGCCACGCACGGCAACTGGGCCGAGCCGAACCGCTACACGCTGCGCAACAACCTCTGGTGGGACGCGACCGGCGACCCGGTGCGGCCCGGCGGGATGGACTGGGACGCCTGGCAGGCGACCGGCGAGGACGCCGGCTCGATCGTCGCCGACCCGCTCTTCGCCGACCCTGAGCGCGGCGACTTCACGCTGCCCGCGAACTCGCCGGCCTTCGATGTCGGCTTCGTGCCGTTCCCGCTCGAGGGCTGGGGCCGGCGCGACGGCGGCGGGGCCTGGGCCCTGCGCGAGATGCCCTCGGCCTTCCCCATCCCCGCGCCACCCGGCCCGCCCGAGCCGATCGCGATCAACTTCGAGGACGGCGTGGTCGGCGTTCGGCCGGCCGGCTTCCAGGTCTACGAGGACGCCAACGTGACCACGGCGACCTGCCGCATCACCGACGAGCAGCCAGCCAGCGGCACCCGCTGCCTCAAGCTGACCGACGCCCCCGGCCAAGCCCAGCCCTGGAACCCGCACTGCGTCCTGACCCCGGGCTTCACCGACGGCCCGCTCGAAGGCTCGTTCGCCCTGCGGCTCGGCCCCGGCGCGCAGTTCATGCACGAATGGCGGGACACGACCGTCAACCCGTACCGCACGCTAGTCAGCCTGACGATCAACGACGGCCAAGTCCGCGCCGGCGACCGCGAGCTGGGCACCGTGCCGGCCAACGAATGGCTCCGCGTCCGCATCACCGGCGCCGCCGGCCGCGAGCAAGACGGCACCTGGGCGCTGGAGATCACCACCCCCGACGGCCGCCGCCAGGCCTGGACCGACCTCCAAGGCAACCCCGACTTCCGCCGCCTCGAATGGTTCGGCTTCACCAGCCACGCCACCGAAGCCACCGAAATCTGGCTCGACAACATCGCGGTCGGACCGGTGGAGGAGGCGTAGGCGCGGGCCCTCCCCACGATGTGGCGCGGGCTGCCAGCCCGCGACCTTATCCGCCCATGGCTTGCCAGCCCAACCGCGCCGGTCACCGCCCAGGCCGCCAGGCAGCCCAGAAGGACCGCCGGCGCCTCGACGGCATGGGCTTCGACCACCGAACGCCCGAGCCGGCCCGCAGCGCCCGCCACCGCCATGTGTCGTGGGCTGCCAGCCCGCGACCCTAGACTCGGCCGCAGCGCAGCGGAGGCCGAAACAAGATTGGGTTCTGAGCTTAGCTGCGGATAAGAGTGTCCGCGGTCCCGGGCAGAGCTGCAGACATTGCTTCCGGCCCAGCAAGCTGGGCTCGGTCTCGTCGCGGGCTAGCAGCCCGCGCCACAAGGAGGCTGGGACCGCCGGCCAAGCGCCGCCCGCCTACCAGCGGTAGACCTCGTCGTCCAGGTACAGCGTGTCCCAGTCCATGACGCTGCAGTGCAGCACCTCGCCGGTCTGGTCGTCGATGTGGACCTTGCCGAGCACCTTCCGGCCCGGGACCTCGCGGCCCAGGCGCATCGTCGCGTCGCGTTCGCCGCCGACCCAGACGCACCAGACCGGGCGCACCTGCTCGTTGCTGGTTGGGTCGACGGGCACGAAGGACACCAGGGCCCGTTCCCAGAAGAGCGGCCGCACCGCGCGGCTGGCTGGGGGGGCGAGCGAGGATCGGACGGTGATCGCGACCTGCGCCGTGGCGAGCGCCTCCTCGGCCGTCACCTCCGCCGCGGGCACGGCGTAGTCGGTGGGCAGTGGCGGCTGGGCGTAGTAGTCGCTTAGCCCGCCGCTGCCCAGGATGGTCATCGAGCAGACACTCGTCGTCGTGACGTCCCCGGGCAAGACCTGCCGCCAGGAGACCGACCAATACTGCTTCTGCGGCACACCGTACGGCCCTGACACCTGGATGCGGCCAAGACTCGCCGGGTCCTCGCCCAGCAGCAATAGGTACTGCCGCGCGCGCGCCGCGGCCGCCGCCGCATCGGCCACCGGCTGCTGCTGCAGCTCGGCCTGCCAGCCGGACCAGAGCCGGACCGTAAGGAACCGCAGCGAGCCGACTTGGAGCCGGCCTTCCGCCCGCGCCTCCGGCCCGCGCGCGCGGAAGTCGACCGCATCGACCGCCGCCGCCGCGCACCAGCCGGACCGATAGGGCTCGCTGACCTCGATCTCGGTCACCTCGACCCCGGCCGCCGCCAGCCGCGCCCGGACCTCATCGCCCGTCGGCGCCACCACCGCCCCGTCCCCCTCCGCACCCCACGCCGCGCCCACCCCCACCAGGAGCACCAGCACGGCCCAAACCCAGCGCCGCCCAACCATGAGCCAGCCCTTTCACCCCCTACCCACCGGCCACCAAGCCAGTCGGCGCCGGTCTCTCATCAACGACTCTAGCCTGTCCCAACAGCTCCCGCAACCTCGCCTTGCGGCGCAGGCTGCCAGCCCGCGACCTTACGGTAGCGCCGGCGGACGGCCGGCACGGCCACCGAATGACGCGATGCCGTGTCGCCGCGCTGAGCCGTGAACAGCGCAACAGTACCGCCGCGCAACCTCGAGGCCGGCCGTCCGCCAGCGCTACGCCGCGGGCTCGGCCAC
Organism: Armatimonadetes bacterium UBA5419; assembly: GCA_002409445.1. Lineage (GTDB taxonomy): Bacteria > Armatimonadota > UBA10988 > UBA10988 > UBA10988 > UBA10988. Next base: position 4,089 of record DHNJ01000271.1, read on the forward strand.
ATGCGGCCGGTCGAGGTCTAGGAGTTCGTAGTAGAGCGTGTCGTCCACACCACCGACGTTCGAGGTCGTCGCCTCGATCGCGTCGTGGACCGTGGTGCCCAGGGGCAGGTCGGCGGTGAACACGGTGGCCTCGACAGGGTCGACCGCGAGGTCCTGGAAGCGGTGGACGCTAATCGTCAGGGGCAGCTGCGCGTTGGCGGCCGAGTAGCGCCAGGTGGTGGTCTTGGTCATGCTCGGCAGCCAGAGACCCGGACTGACCTCCGTGAACCGCATCGCCTCGGCCGAGGTGCCTTGGTTCCGCTCGACGGCGCCGGCGCTGAGCGACGACTCGTAGCGCACGACCGCATAGCCCAGCGACGCGGCGAACCAGAGCGACTGCTCGCCAGCGAGACCGGCCGGGGAGGCATAGGCAATGCGCACCCCGGTCGCGGGCCGGCCGTCAATCGTCGTCGGCGGCAGCAGCTCGAGGGCGGTTACCGTCCCCGTCGGCGGGTCCAAGTCGGCGGCGCCCGGCACCGGCAGCCCGGCCAGCGTCAGCCGCCGCGCCAGGAAATCACCCCACGTCCGGTTGCCGTTCGCTAGCAGCAGAGCATCGCCGATGGTCGGCGCGCTGGCGGGGCTGAAATGACGATCCTGCGGCTCAACACGGGCCGACAGCTGGTTGCGATCGAGCGCCGTACGCCGCTCGCCGTCAAGCCAAGTCGTGCCCTGCGGCTGTCCGGCCAGCCCGTTCCCGCCGTCGCTAGGCAGCCCGCCGGCCGCCAGTTGCAGAGTCTCGTAGCGCAACCGGTCCGCGGCGATCGCGAAGCGCACGGCGATCACGTCGTCGGTGCCCACGGTCGGTACGGGCGGCGGCGGCAGCGATCGCTCGTCCGCCACCTGTCGCCAGATCGCCGCGACCAACTCGTGATCTGCCGGCGTGCGATGCTCATGCCGCACCATCGTGCCGCTGAGCGCCACCAGCTGTGCCTCCCGCTGCCGCACCCCCTGCAGCAGCTGCAGCAGCACCTCCTGGTCCGCCGGCGTCAGTGACACCCCCACCGCCAACCCCAGAGCTACCCAAAGCGTACCCATCGACGTTCTCCCGCCCGGCGTCTCATCTGCCGGCCAGAGTGTTGCAGAGCGTGCCGTGCGCAGACTCTAGCCCGCTGCGGAAGGGCTTGTCAAGCGAGAAAGCCAAGGGGGGCGCCGGCGCGACGATGGGCGGTCTGACGGGGACCGCGGACACTCCTGTCCGCAGGCCGTGAAGGGACCGCCGGCGCCTCGCCGGCATTGTTGGTGGGTGTGTCGAGCGGAGCCGCGATCGGCGGAACCGGACCGCCGCGCTACCTCGAGGCCGGCCGTCCGCCGGCGCTACAGTCGGGCGACGGCCCGTCTGCTGCGGACAAGAGTGTCCGCGGTCCCGGGCGGGGCCGGCTGGGAAGACGGCGCTTCGGCTGACGGCCGGCGCATTGTACCGCCGCCGCTTCGGCGGCAGATGGCCGATACACCTGCCAACATAGTTGACGAGCGCCGGCGGTCCCTTCGAGCCGC
>DHNJ01000271.1:5813-6767 GCA_002409445.1 Armatimonadetes bacterium UBA5419
ACCCGCCGGCTGGTAAGCCGGCGCTCCGATGCGGCGCGCCACCGCCCCAACCCGGCCCGGCTGCAAGCCAACCGGCGTCCCGACCACCTACCCGATCCGGCATCAGCACCGCACAATTCGATCCGCCTTATGTTAACTGCATAACGGCCCGAGCGCGGGGCCGGGCCAGACCACCGGTCCTCGCACACCGCGGACAAGAGCGTCCGCCGTCGCGGGCGGGCGTGGCAAGACTCTTGACGGCCGCACCCCCGACTCGCTAGACTCCACACATGTCCACTAGGACCGGAGAATCCCCTATGCTACGCCGTCGTGGCTTTACGCTGATTGAGTTGCTGGTGGTCATCGCGATCATCGCGATTCTGGCCGCCATTCTGTTCCCTGTTTTCGCCAAGGCGCGGGAGAAGGCCCGCCAGTCGAGTTGTCTGTCCAATGCCAAGCAGATTGGCATGGCCGCCATGCAGTACGTGCAGGACTATGACGAGATGTTCCCCCGCCAGGTCGATTGGGGCCCTGGCGCGGACCCGACGACTTGGCCCGAGGCGCTCATGCCGTACATGAAGAGCTACCAGCTCTGGATGTGCCCGTCCGCCTCGAAGACAATTAAGGCGTCCTGGGAAGCTGATTTCCCCAACGTCATTGACAACAGCTGGAACGCCTGGCAGACGACGCCGGTCTTCAGCGCCTCCTATATCCTCAACGGCTACGCCTCGGGCCGCGGGCAGGCGGAGTTCCAGTATCCGGCCGACACCATGTTCTGCGCCGACGGCCGCTGGGTCGACCTGGACGGCACACCCGCCCACCTGATCCGCATCTCGCGGCGGCATATGGACGGCACGGTGCTGAACTACATCGACGGCCACGCCAAGTGGCTGAACGCGCAGTCGATCCCGAACATCCGCTTCGCGCCGTAGGCGGGAGGCAACACCCTCTACCTGTGGCGCGGGCTGCTAGCCC
>DHNJ01000271.1:7013-10864 GCA_002409445.1 Armatimonadetes bacterium UBA5419
GCTGCGGCCGAGTCTAAGGTCGCGGGCTGGCAGCCCGCGCCACAAGAGGTAGTCCGCAGGCTGCCCCGCCCCTACGACTCGTCGGTGCGGAGGACGGCGAGGAAGGCTTCTTGGGGGATTTCGATGCGGCCGACTTGCTTCATCCGCTTCTTGCCTTCCTTCTGCCGCTCGAGCAGCTTGCGCTTGCGCGAGATGTCGCCGCCGTAGCACTTGGCGGTGACGTCCTTGCGGTAGGGGGCGACGCGGGCGCTGGCGATAATCTTGGCGCCGATGCTGGCCTGGATGCGGATCTCGAACTGCTGGCGCGGGAGCAAAGCCTTCAGCCGGCGGCACAGCTCGATCGCGCGGCCCTGGGCGCTCTGGCGGTGGACGATGCTGGACAGCGCGTCGACCGGCTCGCCATTGATCATCAGGTCGGTCTTGACCAGGTCCGACTCCTGGTAGCCCGCCGGCTCGTAATCCAGCGTCGCGTACCCGCGGCTACGGCTCTTCAGGCTGTCGAAGAAGTCGTGCAGAATCTCGTTGAGCGGCAGCCGGTAGACCAGCATCGTGCGCGTCGGCGTCGTGTACTCCATGGTCTCGAGCTCGCCGCGCCGGCCCTGGGCTAGGTCCATGCAGGGGCCAACAAAGTCGGCCGGGGTCATGATCACCGCGCGGACGATCGGCTCCTCAATCGACTCGACCTTCTGTGGCTCGGGCAGGTTGGCCGGGTTGTGGATCTCGAGGATGTCGCCGTGGGTGGTCAGGACGTGGTAGACCACGCTGGCCGCGGTGCAGATCAGGTCGATGTTGCTCTCGCGCTCCAGCCGCTCCTGGACGATCGCCATGTGCAGCAGACCGAGGAACCCGCAGCGGAAGCCCAGGCCCAGCGCAGCCGAGGTCTCCGGCTCGAACGACAGCGCCGCGTCGTTCAGCTGCAGCCGCTCGAGCGCCTCGCGCAGCTCGTGGTACTCGTTCGAGTTGACGGGATAGAGCCCCGAGAAGACCATCGACTTGGCCGGCTGGTAGCCCGGCAGCGGCGCGGCGGCGGGCCGGCCGGCCTCGGTCACCGTGTCGCCCACGCGGGTGTCGGCGATGGTCCGGATGTTGGCCACGACGTAGCCGACGTCGCCCGGCTCGAGCTGGTCGACACTGCGCGGCGCGGGCTCGAAGACGCCGATCTCGTCGACCTCGAACTGCTTGCCGTTGCTCATCATCGAGATCGTCTGGCCGCGCCGCAGCGCGCCGTCGAAGACACGCACGTACGGCACCGCGCCGCGGTAGATGTCGAACTTCGAGTCGAAGATGAGTGACTTGAGCGGCGCCGCGATATCGCCCTCGGGCGGCGGCAGCAGGCGGACAATGGCCTCGAGCAGCTCGGGGATGTTGGTCCCCTCGCGCGCGGAGACGGGCACGGCGTGGTCGGCGGGGATCTCGAGGATCTCCTCGATCTCGGCCTTGCACCGCTCGACATCGGCCGAGGCGAGGTCAATCTTGTTGATCACGGGCAGGATGGTCAGCCCGGCCGACTGCGCCAGGTGGAAGTTGGCGATGGTCTGCGCCTCGACGCCCTGGCTCGCGTCGACGACCAGCAGCGCGCCCTCGCAGGCCAGCAGCGCGCGCGACACCTCGTAGGAAAAGTCGACGTGGCCCGGCGTGTCGATCAGGTTAAAGGTGTAGGTCTGGCCGTCGGCGGCGCGGTACGGCAGGCGCATGGCCGAGGCCTTGATGGTGATCCCCCGCTCGCGCTCGAGGTCCATGCTGTCGAGCAGTTGGTCGCGCATCTGGCGGCGGTCGACCGTGCCGGCCAGGTCGATCAAGCGGTCAGCCAAAGTCGATTTGCCGTGGTCGATATGGGCCACGATGCAGAAACAACGGGTCAAAGCAAGGTCGGACATCTGCCCTCCACAAGCAGGCCCACCGAGCCGACGCACGGGGGCGGGAGCAGCCTTCATTGTACCCCGGGGGGCCTGCGGGTCAATTAACTGTACCGATGTGGCCCGGTTACAGCGCGGCGAGGTACTCGCGCGCCGCCCGCTGCCAGGTGAAGCCGTCGCGCACATGCTGCAGGCCGGCGAGGACCATCGTCGCGTACGCCTCCGGCTCGTCGCGCCAGCGCGTGACCGCGGCCTGGGTGACGTCGACGAAGGCGTCGACCATCGAGCCGAACAGCGGCTGGTGCTCGCGGCCGTCGGGCCCGCCGTAGCGGCTCCCGCGCAGCCGCCACCAGGCCTCCGGCTGCGCCGAGAGCCCCTCGTCCTCTCTGAACAGGTAGCCGGTCGGCACCGCCGCGGGCTGGTGCCAGGCGCGCGCCAGCCGCTCGACGCCGACCGCCCAGCCGCTGGCCAGCGGCATCGGCACCACCTGCTGGACCAGCCCGCCGGTCGCCCGCGCGATGACCGCGGTGCCCGCCAGATAGAACTCGTTGGCCGAACCGAACGGCTCGTAGAGCGAGGGCATCAGCCCGTACGCCGTGCCCGCGAGCAGGTCGGCATAGCCGCGGAAGCGGAAGGGTAGCGCCAGCACGCGGCTGGGCCAGCGCGCGGCCAGCTCGCGCAGGTAGCCGAGCCCGGCCAGCCCCTCGCCGCCGGGCATCGGCAGCAGGATGAACTGCGCGGGACAGTCGGCGGCCAGCAACCGGTCGATCGCCGCGGCGGCCAGGTCGTAGCCCTTCTGCTGCGAGTCGTCGCGGCCGCCCATCAGCAGCGGCGCGAGCGCACCGGACGCAGCGGCCTGGGCGAAGGCGACGCGGTCGCCCCAGACGGGCTCGTGCTCCTGGCCCGGCAGCGTGGTCAGCGCCTCGACCGCCTGAACCCAGCGCTCCCGCTTCCAGGCCAGCAGCCGCGCGGGTGCGGCGGCCGGCTTGGCCGAGGTGATCTCCGCGGGCACGCTGGGGGCAACGAAGCAGCCGTCATCGACCCCGCGCAGCCGCCCGGGCAGGTGCGGCTGGAGGTGGGCGGCGAGCAGGTGGGTATGCAGCGGCTCGCTGACCAGGTCGTGGGCGAACTGCTGGCTGACGGTGCAGACGGTCGGCGCGACCAGCGGCAGCGCGCGGAGCAGGACGGTGCTGGTCTCGGGCGAGCCAGCGGGCGGGCAGTCGTGCGGCGAGATGCCGACCTGGTGCAGGTCGTAGTAGCGCAGCGGCGCGTCGTAGCTGTTGTGCAGCGCGAGCTGGACCCGGTGCGGCCAGATCTGCCCGCCGCTGGCCAGGGCCAGGGCGGTCGTCGCCGCCTGCCAGTCGATCACGTGGAGGCCCCAGGCCGCGCGCGGATCGAGCATCCAGAGTCCACGGGCGACCGCCGCGCCGAAGAACAGAGCGTCACGGGTCAGGTTGGCGCCGACGCCGTAGGGGTCGGGCGCGCCGGCAAACAGCTCGATCTGATCGGTGCCGACAAAGTACCAGTCGATCGGGTCCTGGGCCAGGTGGCGGAGGTTGACGGTGACCTGGCGGGTGCCCAGGGGCACGGAGTAGACCGCGGCCAACAGCAGGTCGGCGGGGCGCGGGGCCTGGAGCATGCGGTAGTGCAGCGGGGTGAAGACCGCCACCCGGCCGCCAGCCTCGGCGGCCAGCGCGCCGGGCAGATGCTTCATCACCGCCGCCACACCGCCACAGGGAGCAAACGGGCTCTCATAGGCAACCACCGCCAGCCGATCCCAGGCCATCATGCGTCTCCGGCCTGATTGTACCTGACGGGCGGGGGCGGACGGGGCTCAGAACGCTCCCCATGTGGCGTGGGGTGGTANNCGTGGGCTGATAGCCCGCGACCTTAGACTCGGCCGTAGCGCAGCGAAGGCCGAAACAAGGTTGAGCTGATTCTGCTTCCGGCCCAGCACGCTGGGCTCGGTCTCGTCGCGGGCTATCAGCCCACGCC
>DHNJ01000271.1:11075-11402 GCA_002409445.1 Armatimonadetes bacterium UBA5419
CACGTCGCGCCACGCCTCGCGGCCAACGGCCGCGAGGCGTGGCGTTGCGTTCGGCGCGGGCATGTGTTAGCGTGCGCCCGGGAGTTGTCTGATGTCTGACGCGCCGCGGCCGGAATCAAGTTTATCTGGCCCGACCAAAGTGGCCATGTGGTCGGCGTTGATCGTCGCCTGGCTAGGCTGGCTGTTTGATGGAATGGAGATGGGTCTCTACTCGTGGTCGGTGCCGCGCGCGCTGCACGAGTTGCTGCCCAATCTCGACCCGGGCCAGCGCCAGCCGTACCTGGCCTACACCGTTTCGCTGTTTCTGATCGGTATGTCCGCCGGCGG
>DHNJ01000271.1:11592-12823 GCA_002409445.1 Armatimonadetes bacterium UBA5419
TGTTCTTCGGCCGCCTGGGCGACACGCTGGGCCGGGTCAAGACGCTGATGATCACGGTCCTGGTCTACGCCACGTTCACCGGCCTATCCGGCTTCGTGACCAACTTCGAGCAGCTGGCGGTCTGCCGCTTCCTCGGCGCGATGGGCCTGGGCGGCGAGTGGGGGCTCGGCGTGGCGCTGGTCATGGAGACCTGGCCGAACGCCAAGCGGCCGTTGCTCGCGGGCGTGCTCGGCGCCGCGGCCAACGTCGGCTTCCTGGTCGCGGCGCTCTTCACCAAGTGGTTGTCCAACCACCAGGTGGTCCACCTGTGGCGAGACTTTGCCAACTGGCGTGTGGCCTTGATGTTTGGCTTCGTGCCGGCCATCCTGACCCTGTTCGTGCGGCTCTTCGTCAAGGAGTCGGAGCGGTACGAAGAGGTCAAGGAGAAGGCCCGCGAGTCGAAGCTGTCCGAGCTGTGGACCAACCCGGGTCTGCGTTATAGCACCCTGGTCGGCACCGCACTGGCCGCAGTCGCCGTGCTGGGCATGTGGGGTGTGTTCCAGGCCTGGGTCCAGTCGTGGGTGCAGGAGATCACCGAGGTGGCCAAGGCCCATCTCGACCCAGCGGCCCGCCAGCTCGAGGTCGATATGGCGCGCGCGCGGGTCGGCGAGTATATGGCCTACGGGGCGATCATCGGCTCGCTGTTCGGCGGCGTGCTGGCGGAGAAGATGGGCCGCCGCGCCAGCTACGCGTTCTACTGCGTGGGCGCGATCATCTCCGCGCTGCTGCTGTTCCTGACCAACGTCGAGGTCAACACGCGAATGCTGCTGTTCGTGCTGCTCGGCGGTGCGTTCTCGGCGGCGTTCTTCGGCTGGCTGCCGCTGTATCTGCCCGAGCTGTTCCCGACCCGCCTGCGGGCGACGGGCGAGGGTCTGACGTTCAACGCAGGCCGCGTCCTCTCGGGTATCGGCGTGCTGTTCACCGGTGCGCTGGCGGCGAAGCTGGGCGGGCCGGCGAAAGCCTGCGCGATCATGTCGATCATCTACCTGCTGGGCCTGGTGGTCATCCCGTTCGCGCGTGAGACGCGGAACCTCGACCTGGCCACGGTCGACGAGCTGGACGAGGCGGGTGCGCTGACCGAACTGGGCGAGGCCGCCGTGGCCGAGCCGAAGGACGTGCAGTTCTAAGCCGCGCCGGGGCGCCGCGCGGCGCCCCAAACGCACTCGGGGCGGGTCCCAGCCAGGCTGGGCCC
>DHNJ01000271.1:12962-24328 GCA_002409445.1 Armatimonadetes bacterium UBA5419
GGGGGGGCCCCGCCCCGAGGCAGTTGGGGGGAGCCGCTAGATGAGCGGAGTGCGTCCGGGCATCGCGACCTCGGCCTCGGCCATGTCGCCGAAGTTGGGCTCGGTCCCGCGCCACTCCTCGGGCCACAGATCGAGCTCGCTCTCGTTCATCACGAAGTCCCAGGTGACTTCCTTGCCGGTATAGGCCGACATGCGCGCCATGATGCCGATCATCGTGCTCTCGGCCTGCTGGTGCGCCTCGTTGATCGGCTCACCGGCGAGCAGCGAACGCAGCGCGTTGGCGTGCTCCAGGACGTAGCCCTCGAACGGCTGCGGGTTGTCATAGGCCCACTCGTTGGCGCCCCAGATGGCGCGGCTGGGGTCGCTGCGGCCATTGGTGCCGATGTAGTGGTTGCTGTTGTTCGGCGTGGTGTTGGCCTGCTGCCGGCAGCTGCTCATGATGTGCACGCCGTTGGCATACTCGTAGTCGGTCATGATGTGGTCGTAGATGTGACCGAACTCGGGCGCCGTGCGCACCTGCCGACCACCGAGGGCCATGCACTTGACCGGCGGGCCACCCATGACCCAGTGCATCACGTCGAGGTTGTGCACGTGCTGCTCGACGTTGAAGTCGCCGGACAGCCAGGTCATGTAGTACCAGTTGCGCAGCTGATACTCGGCGTCGCTCCACTCGGCCTGGCGCGGGCGGCTCCAGAGCGGGCCGGTGTTGTAGTAGATCTGGCCCGCGGTGATCTCGCCGATCGCCCCGTCGTGGATCCGCTGAACCGTCTCGCGGTAGCAGCCCGAGTGGCGGTAGAGGGTGCCCGCGACGACCGCGAGACCCTGGGCCGTGGCCTGCTCCGCCGAGGTCAGCACGCGGCGCACGCCGACCGGGTCGACCGCGCAGGGCTTCTCGAAGAAGACGTGCTTGCCCGCGTGGACCGCGTATTCGAAGTGCTGCGGGCGGAAGCCCGGCGGCGTGGCCAACAGGATGTAGTTGGCGTCGCTGTCGATCACGTTGCGGTAGGCATCGAAGCCGGTGAAGCAGCGCTCTGGGGTCAGTTCTTGCTTGTCGCCCAGCTCGCGGAACTTGTCGTAGGCGCCCTGCGTGCGCTCCGGGAACAGGTCACCCAGCGCGACCACCTTGGCGTTCATGCCGACCTGCTCGGCGGCGGCTAGAGCGTCCGTGACCGAACCGTTGCCGCGCCCGCCGCAGCCCACCAGACCGATCCGCAGTTCGCCGACCGCCTGGGCATGGGCGCGCGAACCGACCGCGGCCGCGAACGCCGCCGCGGCGGCCGAAGTCGCCAGGAAATTGCGTCGTGAGACCCCCGGCTGGTCTTGAGTCATCCTTTTTCTCCTAAGTCAACCTGACTGCTTCCTACTATAGCAGATCCACGGCGCGCGGGTTGACGCGGACCCCCGATGCGCCTATCCTGGCTGATGGGTTGCGAGGAGCTCCCCTGCGCCCGCGACGTTCGCACACCGCGCGATGGAGACAGAACACTGTGAAGATACTGGTCACTGGCGGGGCAGGGTTTATCGGCTCACATCTGGTCACCTCGTTGCTCGCCGCGGGGCATGAGGTCTGTGCCCTGGACGATCTGTCCACCGGCTCGTACAAGAACGTACAGCCGTTCCTCGACGATAGCCGCTTCCGCCTGGTGGTCACCGACATCGTCGATGCGCCCGCGGTCGAACGCGAGGTCCGCGCCGCCGACCAGGTCTACCACCTGGCCGCCGCCGTCGGCGTCCGGCTGATCGTCGATGAGCCGGTCAAGACCTTGGCAACCAACATCCAAGGCACCGAAGTGGTCCTTGAATACTGCGCCAAGTACCACCGCCAGACCTTCCTCGCCTCGACCTCCGAGGTCTACGGCAAGCTCGAGACAACACCCTTCAGCGAAGAGAACGCCTCGGTCCTGGGCCCGACGACCAAGAGCCGCTGGGCCTATGGCTGCGCCAAGATGGTCGACGAGTTCCTGGCCCTCGCCTACCACGCCGACCGCGGCCTGCCCGTGGTCATCGCGCGCTTCTTCAACACCGTCGGCCCCGGCCAGCGCGGCCGCTACGGCATGGTCGTGCCCAACTTCGTGCGCGCCGCGCTCGAAGGCCGCGACCTCGAGGTCCATGGCGACGGCCTCCAGTCGCGTTGCTTCGGCCACGTCGAGGACGTGGTACGCGGCATGGTCGCGCTGATGGCTGAGCCGCGCGCCAACGGCCAAGTCTTCAACCTCGGCAACGACGAAGAGGTCTCGATCAAGGCCCTGGCCGAGCGCATCGTCGAGCGGACCGGCAGCAGCAGCAGGATCCGCTACATCCCTTACGAACAGGCCTACTCAAGCGGATTTGAGGACATGCGGCAGCGTGTGCCCTGTCTGGATAAGGTGCGCGAGTACGTCGGCTACCAGCCCACGCAGAATCTCGACAACATTATCGACTCGGTCATCGAGTACTACCGCAACAATCCAGACGCCCCGCGTTAGACTTAGTCGGGCGGCGACATGAACTGGATGCCTTTGGTCACGGGAGTTGCAGCGCTCCTCCTAGCGCTCGCGCTGACGCCGGTCGTCCGCTCCTGGGCCATCAACCTCGGACTCTGCAGCCAGCCCCGCGCCGACCGCTGGAACCAGCGCGTCGTCGCCATGCTCGGCGGCGTGGCGATCGTCACCTCCGTGCTCGTCGCCTGCCTGCCCGTGGTCACCCGCCTCGGCAGCCCGGGGCCGCTGCTGCTGCTCACCGGCCTGGCCATGGCGCTCGTTGGCTACTACGACGACCGCAAAGAGTTCCGGCCCGAGCTCAAGCTGATCGCCCAGATCCTGCTGGCCATCGTCATGGTCGTCGGTGGCCTGCGGATAGGCCTGCCCCAGAGCTGGCCCGTCGTCATCGACCCCCTGCTCACACTCTTCTGGTTGGTCGCGATCACCAACGCCTTCAACCTGCTGGACAACATGGACGGCCTCTGCGCGGGCATCGCCTCGGTCGCTGGGCTGGTCCTCGCGGTCATCGCGATGAAGACCGGTAGCTACGCGCTGGCCGCCGTCTGCACCGCCCTCGTCGGCGCCTGCCTGGGCTACCTCAAGTACAACAAGCACCCCGCGACCATCTTCATGGGCGACTGCGGCAGCCTGTTCCTCGGCCACATGCTCGCCGGTGCCGCGCTACTCATGCCCGGCGCGGGCGGCTCCGGCGGGTTCGGGCTGGTCCTCGCCGTGCCCGCGCTGGTCATGCTCATCCCGCTGGTCGACACAACCATCGTCAGCCTCAGCCGGCCTTGGTTCAAGCGCCGCATCACCCAGGGCGGCCGCGACCACACGAGCCACCGGCTGTGCGCGATTGGCATGAGCGAGCCGGCCGCCGTGCGCCTGCTCTGGATCCTCGCGGGCGCTGGTGGCTTCGCCGCGATCATGCTGCTCTACCTCGACTGGTGGCTCGCGGTACCGATTGGCCTCACGGTCATCCTGATCACCGCGCTGCTCGCCTGGTACCTGCTGCGCGTGCGCATCTACGAGGAGACCGACAGCCTGACCCAGGTCCTCGACCGCGCCTCGCTGCCGCTGCTGAGCGAGCACCGCTACCGCCGCCGCGTGGGCGAGGTGCTCTTCGACACTGTGGGCATCGGGCTGGGCCTGTTCATCGCCTTCGTCTTGCGCTACGAGGGCCGTATCGTCCAGCCCGAGCTGCAAACCCAACTGGTCGGCGCGCTGCCGCTAGTCGTCGGCATTCACCTGGTCATCTACGCGCTGGCCGGCGTCTACCGGGGCATCTGGCGGTTCACCAGCGTGGTCGACCTGCCCCGCTTCGTGTTCGCCGTGGTCATGGGCAGTGTCGTCTCCGGGCTCGTCCTGCACCTGCTGGGCAACAACCTGGGCGGATCATCGACGATCCTGGTCATCAATGGCTTGCTGCAGATGTTCATGCTCGCGGGCACGCGGGTCACCCTGCGGCTCATCCGCGACATGCTCCGCACCTCCAGCGCGACCACCCCGGCGCTGATGGTTGGCACCAGCGAGCGTGCCGAGTCGTTGCTGCGGCACTTCCTCTACGACCGGCAGGCGTCACTGCGTCCGATCGGGCTGGTCAGCGAGCATACGGCGCAAGTCGGCCTGCGGTTGCTCGGCGTCAGTGTGCTGTGTACCGCCGTGGGCGTGCGCGAGCACCTGCTGCGCACCGGGGCCAAGGACGTGGTCCTGCTCGACGACCACTTCCCGGTCGGCGCGTGGACGGAGATTCTCGAGGTCTGCGCCGAGTTGGGGATCAACGCCAGGACGTACTACGACGAGCTGCTGACCGCCGGCGCCCCGGTCCCGCCGCCGGCCGACGACGGCGACGGTGACGGCGGTGACGAGCCCGCCGAGGATGCCCCAGCGCCCGCCGAGGCCGCGGCCGACCTGCCGGTCGACAGGCCAGCTTAGGCCGGCTGCCTAGCGCTCGACCATCGACGCGCGCTCGGGCCCGACGCTGACCTGGCTGATATGCACGCCGCACAACTCCTCGAGCCGCAACACATACGCCTGTGCCGTCGCGGGCAGGTCGGCCCAGGTGCGGCAGTCGACGGTCGGGCTCTGCCAGCCCGGCAGCGTCTCGTAGATCGGCGTGACCCGGTCGATCAGCCGGGTCATCGGCATGCGGTCGAGCCGCACGCCGTCGAGCTCGTAGCCGACACAAATCGGGATCTCGGCGTAGCTATCGAGCACGTCGAGCTTCGTCAGCGCAATCTCCGTGAAGCCCGAGAGCCGCGCCGAATGGCGGACGGACAGTGCGTCAAACCAACCGCAGCGCCGCGGCCGGCCAGTGGTCGCCCCGTACTCGCCGCCGATCTCGCGCAGCTGCTCGGCCTCCGCACCGTGTAGCTCCGTGGGGAACGGCCCGGCGCCGACCGCGCTGCTGTACGCCTTGGCCACGCCGACGACGCGGGTGATGTAGGCGGGTGGGATGCCCGCACCGGCCGCGGCGCCGCCGGCGGTCGGCGAGGAGGAGGTGACGTAGGGGTAGATGCCCCAGTCGAGATCACGCATCGCCCCCAGCTGACCCTCGAGCAGGATCGCCTGGTCGGCGGCCAGCGCGGCCTCGATGATCTCGCAGGTGTCGCCGATGTGCGGGGCGAGCCGCTGGCCCTGGGCCCAGACGGTCTCGAAGACCTCCTCGGCGTCGAGCGGGTCGCTCTCGTAGATGCGGGTGATGACCAGGTTCTTCTCGGCCACCGCGCGGGCGATGAAGCCGGCCAACCAGTCGCGGTCGAGCAGGTCACCGACCTGCAGGCCGACCCGCGAGACCTTGTCGGTATAGCAAGGGCCGATGCCCTTCTTGGTCGTGCCGATCGCCGAGCCGTCCTGCGAGCGGCGCGCCTCGTCCAGGCCGTCGAGCAGCTGGTGGTACGGCATGACGACGTGCGCGCGCTCGGAGATGCGCAGCTGGTCCAGGCGGACGCCAGCGGCGGTCAAGGTGTCCATCTCGGCGAGCAGATCCCCCGGGTGGACCGCGACGCCCGGCGCCAGCAGGCACCAGGCGCCAGGGTTGAAGATACCCGAGGGCACGAGGTGCAGGGCGAACTTGCCGTAGTCGTTGATCACCGTGTGGCCGGCATTGCTCCCGCCCTGGAAGCGCGCGACGACATCGGCCTGCTGCGCGAGCAGGTCAACCACGCGGCCCTTGCCCTCGTCGCCCCACTGGGCGCCCACGACTGCGGTTACCGCCATGTCAATTCTCCTCGGAATCACTGCGGAGTCCACCATTAGCTGGGAGCGTAAAGGATGGGCCCAACAGGATTCGAACCTGTAGCCTACCGGTTATGAGCCGGCTGCTCTGACCATTGAGCTATGGGCCCGACGGCGCCATCGTACGCGCCCGGGCCGCATAGCGTCAAGGTCGACGCGAGCTTACTCCTCGTCCGTGGCCTCCACGGCGACGTCCAGCTCGTCGTCCTCATCCTCGTCTTCGTCGTCCAGTTCAGCGACCCGATCCAGGTCTAGCAGTTCCATGCCGTCGAGCCCGGTGCCGTGCCCGAGGGCGGCGCTGAACCGGCGCTCGCGCGCCAGCTCATCGTCCTCCTCGCGCTCCAGCTCGCTGGGTTCGGTCAGATGGCCCTGCAGGACGGCCTTGGTCACGCTGTCGTAATCGAAGGTCGTGCCCGCGTAGGCGCTCATGCCCGTCCCCGCGGGGATCAGCCGACCGATGATCACGTTCTCCTTGAGGCCCAGCAGTTGGTCCTCGCGGCCCTGGACCGCAGCCTCGGTCAGCACGCGGGTCGTCTTCTGGAACGACGCGGCCGACAGGAAGCTCTCGGTCGCCAGCGAGGCCTCGGTGATGCCCAGCATGATGAACCGCGCCGTCGCGCCCTGGCCGCCCTGGCTGATCACGCGCTCGTTCTCTTCCTCGAACAGCGCACGGTCCACCTTCTGGCCCGGCAGTAGGTCGGTATCACCGCTCGAGACCACCTCCCGCTTGCGCAGCATCTGGCGGACGACCACCTCGATGTGCTTGTCGTTGATCGACACGCCCTGCGCCGCGTAGACCTTCTGGATCTCCTGGATGATGTAGCTGACAACACCCTTCACCCCGCGGTACTCGAGCACCTCGGAGGGATCGAGCGGGCCGGGGGTCAGCCGGTCGCCCGCCTGCACCTCGTCGCCGCGGTTGACCTCCCAGAGGTTGCCGCTCGGGCCGAGGTATTCCTTGCGGATCAGCACGTCGCGGTGCTCATACTCCTCGAGGGTCTGCAGGTCGCGGCGGGTGATGTTCTTGCCTTCCTTGAGCAGTGTTCGCCGGCCTTCGACGACCGCGTCCGCGGCCACCGCACCCTTGAACACCGAGGGGTCGGCGTTGACGGACTGGCGCGAGCGGATGATCACCCGCCGCACGCCGCCGCCGCCCACGTCCTCGACGATGCCGTCGACATCGGTGGTGATGGCCTCACCCTTGGGCGTCCGCGCCTCGAACAGCTCAACGACGCGCAGCAGGCCGCCTGTGGGCGCCTCAAGCACCTTGAGCATGGTCTGAATAGCGCGGTTGCGTTCGCGTTCGCCGCTGCCCAGTTCATCAACGCTCAGCTTGCCCTGGTGCATCTCGGACTGCAGCTGGCGCATCGCCTCCATCTTGACCCGCTTCACGTTGGCCACGCCGGTCAGCTGCGCGCCCACCGCCACACCACCGGTGTGGAACGTGCGCATCGTCAGCTGCGTGCCCGGCTCGCCGATCGACTGAGCGGCGATGATACCCACCGCCTCGCCGATCTCGACGTCGCGCTTGGTCGACATGTCGCGGCCATAGCACTTCGCGCAGATGCCGCGCCGGCTGTCGCAAGTCGCCGCCGTGCGGATCAGCACCGACTCGAAGAGCAGGTCGTAGGTCAGCCGCCGCGCGACTTCGTCGCCGATCGTCTCGTTCGCCCCGACCAGCACCTCACCCGTGCGCGGATGGACGATCGGCTCGATCGTCGTCCGGCCCGCGATGCGCGCGTCCAGGCTCTCGACCGGCCGCTCCAGGCCGAGCGGCTTGATCTCCAGCCAGGTCCGCCCATGTTCGTCGTGGCTCTGGTCGAACTTGTACTCGCGGTCCGCCGTCAGCCCGCCGATCACCGTACCTTCGGCGATCGTGCGGTACTTGCGCACGTCCGACTCCTTGGCCGGGCGGAAGGCGTAGATGTAGCCGACCTCGGTCGACTGGTCCCGGCGCAGGCTCTCCTCGCCCAGACCCAGCTCGGCGGCGAGCGCCTCGACGAAGCGCGCCGCGGTTAGGCCGTGGCGACCGACGTGGCGCTCATTCGCGCCACACGTGTCGCAGCGGCGGGCCTGGCCCCAGATGCTCTCGGCCGGAATACCGTTGGCGGTGCCACAGTCGGCCTCGCGAACGATCACGTCCTGCGCCACATCGACCATCCGGCGAGTCAGGTAGCCCGCGTCCGCGGTGCGCAGCGCCGTGTCGGCCAGGCCCTTGCGCGCGCCGTGGGTCGAGATGAAGTACTCGTGGATCGTCAGGCCCTCGCGGAAGTTCGAGGTGATCGCCAAGTCCTCGATGATGCGACCCGACGGGTCGGTCATCAGGCCGCGCATGCCGGCCAGCTGGACCATCTGGCGGCGGTTACCGCGCGCGCCCGAGTCGGCCATGACCTGCAACGGGTTGGACTCGTCGCGGTTCAGGTCGCGATACTGGATCGCCTGGAACATCGAGTCGAAGACCGTCTCGGACGCCGTAGCCCACGCCGAGACCACCCGGTCGCGCCGCTCAGTCGCGGTGACCAGGCCCTGGCGCATGGCCTGTGACAGCTGCAGCGCCTGCGCCAGCGCGTAGTCGACGATGCCGTCGCGTCCGCAGACCCGCAGGTGCGCGGTCAGCTCAGCCTCGAGCTGGTCATAGGCCGCCGGGTCCTCGCCGCGCAGATGCTGCATATGGGCGCCAATCGCCTGGTTGACGTTCGGCCGCAGCACGTCGCCCGGCTTCAGCTCGAGCGGCGCCACGCCCTGGGGCAACTCCGCGCCCGCCGGCCGCACGACGACCGCACCGCGCGCGACGATCAACGGCCGTCCGTCGCCGCCGTCCTCGAGGTTCAGGTTCTCCTCGGCGACACCCAAGGTCAGCGGCAGCTCGTCGAGCACCTCGACGCGCACCGTCTTGCCCACCGCGCGCGGCTGGCCCGGGCGGGTGATCGGCCGCTCGGTGACGATGTCGCCACCACTGAACTCGAGCCGATGCCCATCGAGCACCGCGCGTGACTGCGGGACGACGAGGTCGGTGACCGAGATGGTCACCCCCGCGCGCGTCGCGTAGTCGAAGCCGAGGCGCTTGATATCCTCGAGCAGCTGCACCGTGCGCTGCTGCCCATGGCTCTCGTAGCACTGGTCGATCAGCACCGACAGGCTGCTCTTGTTGATCAGCTTGTTCTGGAAGCGCAGGTCGACGGGCAGCGCCAGGTTGAAAACCACGCGGCCCGCGGTCGTCTCGATCCGGCGCGAGGCCAGGCGGACGGTCATCGTCTGCGGCACCGCGGCCAGGTCGTCCGTGGCCAGCTCGTTCATCCGGCGCTCGAACTCGGCGATCAGCGAGACATGGTCGGCCAGCGCGGTCGCCAGGAAGGCCATCTCCGAGGGCGTGCCCAACCGCGCCAGGCGGTTCCAGGTCGGCGCGCCGAGCACCGCCCGCAGAGTCGTCTCGTGTTCCGCGTCGAGCGGCTCGCGGTCCTCCCCGCTCGGGGCGTCCGGGCCCCAGGTCACGGCCAACGCCTCGGCCGCAGCCTCCAGCGCCTGCAACCAGGCCGCGCCGACCGACGGCAGCGCCGGTTGCTCGGTGCGCGTCATCAGGTTGGCCTGCTGCTCCGCGCGCGCGGCCAGCCAGACGCGATAGCTCTCGGCCGTGGCCTCGTCCGCGGTCGCCTGCACGCCCTGCCGCAGCAGCTCGGCGCCGTAGGGCAGCTCGGCCAGGCTCGCGCCCAGGTCGTGCAGCAGCCGGTCTCGCTCGCGAGTCAGCACCGTTTCGTCGGCGGTGCCCACCTCGAGCAGCTCGAAGCGCACTTCGATCGGCTCGTGGAGACCGATCCGGTCCATCTCGAAGGCCGTCACCACCGCATCGGCCGAACCAAAGACCGGCCGGTGCGCGCCCTCGGCCAGCGCCTCCTCGTCGGCGGTTAGGTAGTAGCAGCCGAGCACGATGTCGTACGCCGGCGCAACCAGCG
The DNA here is from genome assembly GCA_002409445.1 of Armatimonadetes bacterium UBA5419. Lineage (GTDB taxonomy): Bacteria > Armatimonadota > UBA10988 > UBA10988 > UBA10988 > UBA10988. The sequence continues at coordinate 22,609 of DHNJ01000271.1, forward strand.
GGCGCCCGCTGCCCGGCGAGAACAGGTTCTGCGTGGACAGCATGAGCAGCCGCGCCTCGGCCTGGGCGGCGGCCGACAGCGGCACGTGGACGGCCATCTGGTCGCCGTCAAAGTCAGCGTTGAACGCCGCGCAGACCAGCGGATGAATCTGGATCGCCTTGCCGTCGACGAGCACCGGCTCGAACGCCTGGATCCCCAAGCGGTGGAGCGTCGGCGCGCGGTTGAGCAGGATCGGGTGCTGCCGGATGATGTCGTCCAGCGCGTCCCAGACCGCCGGGTCGAGCCGGTCGACCATGCGCTTGGCCGTCTTCACGTTGCCCGTGTACTGCAACTCGACCAACCGCTTCATGACGAACGGCTTGAACAGCTCGAGGGCCATCTCCTTGGGCAGGCCGCACTGGTGCAGCTGCAGGTCCGGCCCGACGACAATCACCGAGCGGCCTGAGTAGTCGACGCGCTTGCCCAGCAGGTTCTTACGGAACCGGCCTTCCTTGCCGCGCAGCATGTCGGACAGCGACTTGAGCGGGCGGCGGTTCGAGCCCGTGACCGGCCGCGGCCGGCGGGCGTTGTCGATCAGCGCGTCGACGGCCTCCTGCAACAGCCGCTTCTCGTGGTTGATGATGCTCTCGGGCGCCTTGATATCGATGATCCGGCGCAGACGGTTGTTGCGGTTGATGATCCGCCGGTAGAGGTCGTTGAGGTCGCTCGCGGCGAACCGGCCACCATCGAGCTGGACCATCGGCCGCAGGTCGGGGGGGATGACCGGGACGTTTTGCAGGACCATCCAGTCCGGCTTGTTCTGCGAGGTGAGGAACGCTTCGACCACGGTCAGCCGCTTGATCGCCTTGACCTGACGCGGGCCCGTCAGCCGCTCCATCTCCTCGCGCAGCTCGCCGGCGAGCGCTTCCAGGTCGACCTCGCGCAGCAGTTCACGCACCGCCTCGGCACCCAGTCCGGCCTCGCAAACACCCTCCCACTCGTCGCCCAGTTGCTTCTCCAAGCAATTGGTGAACCGCCGCAGTTGGCGGAATTCGGGGTCCGAGTGCAGCGCCTTGTGCGCCGTCGTGCGCGCCAGCTCCCAGCCCTTGTCCAGTTCAGCGGACTGGTCCTTGAACGACGCTTCGGCCGCCAGTATCCCCTCACTCAGCCGCTCCAGCCGGCGCTCGAGCTGTTCGATCGTCGGCTTCTGCTCCTCAGCGTCCTCGGCCGGCTTCTCGGTGGCCCCCTCCTCGGTGATCTCCAAGGCCACGTCGCCCAGCTTCTCCTTATCACCGCGTGCTTCAGCAAGCTCCAGCGTCACCGCCTTGTGCTCGTCACTGAGCTCGCGGATGGTCTGGTCGGCGCGTTCACGCAGTTCGGCCTTCTCGCGTTCGACGGCCACGGCGATCAGGGGCTGGTGCTCCGCGAGCCGCTCGGCGTCGAGCTTGGTGATAATGTAGCTGGCGAAGTAGATGACCTTCTCGAGGTTCCGCGCGGAGACATCGAGGATCTGGCTGATCGGGCTGGGTACGCCCTTCAGGTACCAGATGTGGACCGCGGGCGCGGCCAGTTCGATGTGGCCCATCCGCGTGCGGCGCACCTTCGAGGTCGTTACCTCGACCCCGCAGCGTTCGCAGATGATGCCCTTGAACTTGATCTTCTTGTACTTCCCGCAGTGGCATTCATAGTCGCGCTGCGGGCCGAAGACCTTCTCGCAAAACAGGCCGTCGCGCTCGGGCTT
>DHNJ01000271.1:24488-24861 GCA_002409445.1 Armatimonadetes bacterium UBA5419
TCTCGGGCTTCTTCACCTCGCCGTGCGACCAAGACTGAATCACGTCGGGCGAAGCGATACCGAGCCTCAGGATATCGAATTGTTGCGGCATGGGGATTCCTTTCGCCTAATCGTCCGTCTCGTTGATGTCCACGGCGCGGCCTTCCTTGGACTCGACCGTCACATCCAGGCCCAGGCTCTGGAGCTCCTTGATCAGGATCTTGAAGCTCTCGGGGATGCCCGGTTCCTGCAGATTCTCGCCCTTGACAATCGACTCGAAGGCCTTGACCCGGCCCTGGACGTCGTCGGACTTGATCGTTAACACTTCCTGCAGGCTGTGCGCACTGCCGTAAGCCTCGAGCGCCCAGACCTCCATCTCGCCGAAGCGCTGGCC
>DHNJ01000271.1:25039-50592 GCA_002409445.1 Armatimonadetes bacterium UBA5419
AACTGCGCCTTGCCGCCCAGCGGCTGCTGGGTGACCAGGCTGTACGGGCCGGTGCTCCGCGCGTGGATCTTGTCGTCGACCAAGTGCGCCAGCTTGAGCACGTACATCGTGCCCACCGTAATGTCACGGTCGAACTTCTGGCCCGTGCGGCCGTCGCGCAGCGTGGTCTTGCCGTCCTCGAAGTCGAACCCGACCCGCTTGGCCGCGTTGGCAACGATCGTCTCGATCACCGCCGCGCGCGCCGCGGCCAGGTCGTCGGCCAGCGCCTCCGCGTCGAGGCCCAGCCGCTCGCTCTCGACCAGCAGGTCGTCGTCGGCCAGCGCCTCGACCGCCTTGGTCAGCCGCTCACGCAGCGCGTCGAGCCCACCCAGCGTGGCGTCGTCGTAGAACGGCACCTCGTAGGTCAGGTACTCGGCCAGCGCGACGCTGTGCAGCTCGTCGTAGACCTCGCGCAGCCAAACGAAGATCTGCTCCTCGGGGATCGAGGCGAAGACCGGCGAGTCGAACCGCTCGCCGCGGTGCTTGGCCACGTAGCCCAGGTGCGTCTCGAGAATCTGACCCACGTTCATCCGGCTGGGCACACCCAGCGGGTTGAGGATGACGTCGATCGGCGTCCCGTCCGCGGTGAACGGCATGTCCTCCAGGGGCATGATCTTCGAGATCACACCCTTGTTGCCGTGCCGCCCGGCCATTTTGTCGCCTTCCATGATCTTGCGCCGCTGGGCGATGTAGACGCGCACCAGTTGGTTCACGCCGGCGGGCAGTTCGTCGCCCGGCTCCTTGCGCAGCTCGCGCCCGCCGCAAACCTCGCACATGGCCAGCTCGGCGGTCTTCGAGAAGGCGTGCTCGTGGCGGCAGGCGTCGTTCAGGCAGCGGTGCTTGAAGCGGCTGAACAGCCGCACCGCGACCACCTTGCCCTTGCCCCCGTGCGGCACGCGCAGCGAGACGTCGCGCATCTCCTCGGCCTTCTTGCCGAAAATCGCGATGACCAGCTTCTCTTCCGCGGTCATCTCCGACTGACCCTTGGGCGCGACCTTGCCGACCAAGATGTCCTCGGCGCGGACCACCGTGCCGACCTTGATGATCCCCTGCTCGTCGAGCTGGTTGCGCAGCTCCTCGGAGATGTTGGGGATGTCGGCGGTGATCTCCTCGGGCCCGAGCTTGGTCTCGCGCGCTTGGATCTCGTACTTCTCGATGTGGATCGAGGTGAACACGTCGTCGCGGACCATCCGATCGGACATGATGATCGCGTCTTCGTAGTTGCAGCCGTCCCACGGCATGAACGCGATCGTCACGTTCTTGCCCAACGCCAGGCGGCCCTGTTCCGTGCACGAACCGTCGGCGATCGCGTCCCCGGAGCTAGCGCCGTCGGGCAACTGGCCCTCGGGCTGCAACGTGATCGGCTCGCCCTCGGCGTTGCGCGGCCCGCGTACATGCTGGCCCAGGGCGACGATAGGCATCTGGTTCATGTAGGTGCCCTGGTTCGTCCGCTCGAAGGTCAGCAGCCGATGCGTCTCCTGCGATCCGTCATAGCCGGTGATCGTGATGTGCTCGGCGTCCAGTTCGGTGACCACGCCGTCGCGGCCAGCGCAGGTCACCGCGCCCGAGTCGACGGCGATGCGCGTCTCGATACCCGCCGCGACCCACGGCGCTTGCGGCCGCACCAGCGGCACCGCCTGGCGCTGCTGGTTCGAGCCCATAAGCGCACGATTGGCGTCGTCGTTCTCGAGGAACGGGATCAGCGAGGCCGCCGCGGAGAAGATCTGCTTGGGCGAGATGTCAATGTAGTCGACCTCGGCCGGCTCGACCCGCGGGAAGCCCTGGCCCTGGCGGCAGACAACCATGTGGTCCGGCCGCCCCAAGTCGTCCACCCACGTACCCCGATCGGCGTCCCAGTTGTTCGCCGCGGCGATCGTCGGCAGCCGCTTCCGGTCGCGCAGGTAGCCGGTCTCCTGGTCCGCGGTCAGCCAGACCACTTCGTCGCTCGGCACACCGTCGACGACCCGGCGGTACGGGGTCTCGAGGAAGCCAAACTCGTTGAGCCGGGCGAAGATTGACAGCGCCGAGATCAGGCCAATGTTCGGGCCCTCGGGGGTCATGATCGGGCAAAGCCGGCCGTAGTGCGAACGGTGGACGTCGCGCACCTCGAGCTTGGCCGACTGGCGCGACAGGCCGCCCGGGCCCATCGACGAGACGCGCCGTTTGTGCGCCAGCTCGGCCAGGGGGTTGACCTGGTCCATGAACTGGCTCAGCGCGCCGCTGCCAAAGAAGGCCTTGATCGCTGCGGTAATCGGCTTGATCGAGATGATCGTCTGCGCCGTCGCGGTCGCCGGGTCGGCCTGAGTCATCCGCTCACGGGCCACGCGCTCCATGCGCAGGAAGCCGGTGCGCAGGCTGTTCTGCAACAGCTCACCGACCGCGCGCACGCGCTTGTTCTCGAGGTTGTCGATGTCGTCGACACTGTACTCGGTCTCGCCGCGCCGCGCCTCGGCCCCGGTCGCCCGCAGCTGCGCGTTGCGCAACTCGACGAGGTACTTGATGATCGCGATCAGGTCGAGCTTGGTCAGGTGCCGCACGTCCGGGTCCAGCTCGGTGCGCAGCTTGCGGTTCATCTTGTAGCGCCCGACGCGCGCCAGGTCGTAGCGCCGCTGCTCGAAGAACATGTTCTTCAGCAGGCCCTTGCCGCTGTCCTGGCTGGGTGGGTCCCCCGGGCGGATGATGCGGTAGACCGTCTCGAAGACCGCGCGCTCGATGTCGGCCGCAGTTTCGCCCGGCCGCTCGGTGATCAGGTCGTCGCTCAGCGTCTGCTCGATCGCCTCGTCGACGGCCAGCACAACCATCTCTTCCAGCTGCAGATCGACGATCATCTCCGCGATCGCGGGGGTGATCCGGTCGTAGGCGCGGGCGATCGGCTCGGCATGGCCCGGGATCAGCAGATCGGCGAGCAGGCGCTTGCCGGTCAGCTGGTCGATGGTCAGCGCCGGCGTGTTCTGGACCAGGCGGTCCAGCGCGCGCAGGCTCATCTCCTCGGTCTTCAGCCCGTCCTTGCTCTTCTCGTCGGGTACCAGGACGCTGACCTGCAACCGGCCGCGATCAACGCGATGCTGCTGGGCGAACGCCTCGAACGACTTGAGCAGTTCACGGTCGATCGGCTTGCCCACGGGCGCCTCATGCACCTCGCCCGTGCGCGGGATGACCAGCGGCGCGGCCAGCGTCGCCGGCTGCTGCAAGGTCATGGGCGTGCCGAAAATCTTCAGCAGGTCGGCGGTCGTCGCGCAGGCCAGCTTGGGCGGCAAGACGCGAATCGGCGTCAGGTCGGTGCGCTCGAGGAGCATCTGGGCGACCGCCGGATCCACCTCCTGGCCGACCTCGCAGACGATCTCGCCGGTCTCGCGGGAGACCACGCGCTCGGCCAGCACATGCCCGACGATCTCCTCGGCCTTCTTGGCCTTGACCTCGCGCGCCTCCTGGGTCCGCGGCTCGGCCTCCTCGAAGTAGTTGAAGGCGCGCAGCAGCGTGGTCACCGGGAACTTGCGCGCCTGGCCCAGCTTGACCGAGATCACGCTCGTGTTGCCCACGTCAAACTCGATCCACGCACCCTCGGCGGGGATGACCTGGGCCGAATAGAGCGTGCGACCCGCGTTGTCGATATCGTCGCGGAAGTAGACACCGGGCGAGCGGCTCAGCTGGCTGACGACCACCCGTTCGGCGCCGTTGATGATGAACGTGCCACGCGGGGTCATGATCGGCAGTTCGCCCAGGTAGACCTCACTCTCGCGGATCTCGCCGGTCTCCTTATGGACCAGCATGACCCGCACGCGCAGCGGCCGCTCGTAGGTCACCTCGCGCTCGCGGCACTCCTGCAAACTGTACTTCGGTTCGCCGAGGCTCGAGTCGAGGAACTCGAGGCTAAGGCTGCCGGTGAAGTCCTCGACCGGCGAGAAGCTGCGAAACAGCTCGCGCAGGCCGTCGGTCAGGAACCACTCGAAACTCTGCACCTGCAGCTGAACCAAGTTGGGTACCGCCATATGGTCCGGCACCCCCTCCCAGCGATAGATATGAGGCCCGGGATCGCGGCGGCGGGTCAAACCGCCCAGCGGCGGGTTCAGCGTCGGTAGCGCACCGTTGGTCTGTGCCATGTGTGATGCAGTCCTTAACTTGCGGCAGAATTCATGGTCGAACGACAAAAAGAGCTTGGCCAGCGCCCGGCCATAGCAGTGCCCCTGAGCAACTCGGGCCGTGAACCCCGAGCCGGGCCGCGCGCCTTAGGCGGCCGGGGCGCCGGTAGGCAGCGGCGGGCTTGAGCTATCCCCTTGAGTCTCGTGACGTGGCGACCACCGATGTGTTGTTGGACGAGCGTTGAGCAAAGCGCGCGTGGTCATCGGTTGCCATACTCTCGATCCACCGTGTCGCGGCGGCCGACCGTAAGCGCCGCGGGACAACCGCACGGAGTCATCCCAGATGGTGAACGATTAGTTTACGATGAACAACGGGGACTGTCAAGCTCACCAAGAGGAGTCCAACTGCACCACTTCGCTACTCGCGCGCGACCTCCTCCTCGCCCCCCGACTCTAAGCCCAAAGCCGCCCCGAGCGTGCGCGCATCGAGCACCGCCTGGGCCTGATAGTGGTTGTTGAAGAAGACCAAGACTTCGCCCGCGACCGCCGCCAAGTGCTCGATTCGCGGCACCCAGGCGGCCAGCTCCGCCGGTTGGTAGCGGTAGTCGTACCGTTCCCAGGCCGCCTCGTGCTCGTGCCAGCGGGCCGCGTTGCGCCCGTGGAAGCGCACATACGCTGGGTCGGCGGTCCACACCTCACCCGCCGCGGGCAGCCCGCGCAGGTCCGGCGCATCGACATTGCACCAGCCCAGGCCCAACGCCGCCAGTCGCTCCACCCACGAGTCGGTCTGCCAGCTCGCCTGCCGAAACTCTACACAGACCGGCAGCTCTGGCCACTCCTCCCGCAGCCGGCCCAGGAACGCCTCGGTCGCGGGCCCCGGCCGGAAGCGCTGGGGAAACTGGGCCAGCACACAGGCCAGCTGACCCGCTTCGGCCAGCGGCGCAACCCCCTCGCGGAAGCACCGGAAGTCGGCCCGCGTGGCGTAGGGATGGTCGTGGGTCAGCCCGCCCCAGGCCTTAACCGCCAGCCGGAAGTCCGGCCCGACCGCCGCCGCCAGCCGCGCGCTGGCCGCCGGCGCGGGCTGGCGGTAGTAGGTCGCGTTCAGCTCCAGCGTGGTGAAATGCTGGCAGTAGTAGGCCAGTCGGCCGGCCGCGGGCAGCGCGCGCGGGTAGAACGGCCCGTGCCAATCGTCGTAGCTGTAGCCGGAGCAGCCGACTCGGATCACCGCCGCCTCCTGTCCCCAGGTTAGCCGCCCCAGACCCTCGGCCGCAACGGCCGCCGGCCCCGACGCGCGATTGACAGGCGGGCGCGGGGTGCTAGCGTAACTGCCCGGAGCATCAGGTGTACGTGCTGGGGTTGACCGGGTTGATCGCGGCGGGCAAGTCCTCGGTTAGCTCACTGCTGGCCGAGCGTGGGGCCGTGGTCATCGACTGCGACCAGGTCGCCCGCGAGGTCGTCGCGCCCGGCCAGCCCGCCCTCGCTGAGATCATCGCCCACTTCGGCCCCGCCTACCAACAGCCCGACGGCACCCTCGACCGCGCCGCGCTCGGTCGCCTGGTCTTCGCCGACCCCCACGCCCTCGCCCAGCTCGAAGCGCTGACCCACCCGCGGATCCGGGCCGTGCTCGAGGCCCGCCTGGCCGACCTAGCCGCCCGCGGCACGGTCCCGCTGGTCGTTGTCGAGGCGGTCAAGCTGCTGCAATCGGGCCTGCACGAGGTCTGCGACGCGGTCTGGGTGGTCCGCGCCCCCGCCGAGGTGCGGCTGCGGCGGCTGGTCGCCGATCGGGGGCTCGATGAGGCCACCGCGCGCCAGCGGATCGCGGCCCAAGGTGGCGGCGCAGCGCTCGTTGCGGCCGCCGAGCGCGTGCTCGATAACGACGGTGATCCCGCCGCCTTGGCCGCGGCCGTCGAGGCTGCGTTTCGCGCGGATCTGGACCCCTGGGTAAACTGTTGTCGTCTTTAGGGCGAAACGCGGGTGTATGCTAGTGGCCAGCCCGCCAGCAAGGAGAAGGCAACCGATGAGTACCCAAGACTGGTCCCGCGAGCTACTCGACCGCTTGGAGCGCAACGAATTACGCCTCGGGGTGATCGGTCTGGGCTACGTCGGCCTGCCCCTGGCCTGCGAGTTCGCACGCGCCGGCATCGATGTCACGGGCGTCGACGTATCGAAGGAAAAGGTCGCCCTGGTCAACGCCGGCAAGAGCTACATCGGCGACATCGACGACGCGGCGGTCGCCGAGCTGGTGGGCGCGGGCAACCTCCGCGCGACCACCGACTTCTCGGTCATCCGCGAGCTTGACGCGCTGAGCATCTGTGTGCCCACCCCGCTGCGCAAGTCCAAGGATCCGGACATCTCCTTTGTCGTCGACGCGATGGCCGAGGTCGCCAAGTACGCCCACCCGGGCTTGCTGGTCGTCCTCGAATCCACCACCTACCCCGGCACCACCGCCGAGCTGATCATCCCCCGGCTCGAGGAGCAGGGCCTAGTCGTGGGCGAGGACGTCTTCGTCGCCTATTCGCCCGAACGCGTCGATCCGGGCAACCTGAGCCACAACACCCACAACACGCCGAAGGTCATCGGCGGGCACACGCAGACCTGTGGCGACCTGGCCCAGGCGCTGTACGAACGCGCGGTGACCAAGGTCGTCCGCGTCGCCAGCCCGGCGGCCGCCGAGATGGTCAAGCTGCTTGAGAATACCTTCCGCGCGGTCAACATCGGCCTGGTCAACGAGTTCGCGATCATGTGCGACCGGCTCGACCTCGATGTCTGGGACATCATCGACGCCGCGGCGACCAAGCCCTTTGGCTTCATGAAGTTCACCCCCGGCCCCGGCCTGGGCGGGCACTGCATCCCGATCGACCCGCTGTACCTCTCCTGGAAGCTGCGCGAGCGCAACTACGAGGCGCGGTTCATCGCCCTCGCCGATTCGATCAACACCGACATGCCCATGTTCGTCGTGACCAAGGTCATGGAGGCGCTCAACCACGTCGGCCGCGCCATCCGCGGCTCGCGCATCCTGATGGTCGGTGTCGCCTACAAGCCGAATGTCGACGACGTCCGCGAGAGCCCGGCGCTGACCATCCTCGACCTGCTCAACGAGCGCGGCGGCATCCTCGCCTACCACGACCCGTACGTCGCCGAAGCTCAGATCGAGGGTGAGACGCTGACCAGCGTGCCGCTGAGCGCCGAGTCCGTCGCCGACTACGACGTCGTGCTGATCATCACCAACCACAAGGGCATCGACTGGGATCTGATCGCCCGCGAGGCGCGCTCGATCGTCGATACACGCAACGCACTGGCCGGCCGTGAGGTCGCCGGCACCCTGGTCAAGCTGTAGGCCAATCGCCCAATCCCGCGCGACCGCTGAAACTCTCGCCGCCGCTCGGCCTCCAAGAGAACGAGTGTTCGCACGAAACGTGATTTCGTGCTAGAGTGCTGCGCGTGGAGGCCACCATGAGCGACCAGTTGACGCCCCGACAGGAACAGATTCTCACCTTCATCCGCGATTTCCAGCGCAATTACAAGCGTCCGCCCGCGGTCCGCGAGATCGGCGATGGTGTGGGCCTGTCGTCCCCTTGCACGGTCTACCGCCACCTCGAGAACCTCGAGCGGCGCGGCTACCTCAAGCGCGACCGGGGCAAGGCTCGCTCGATCGAGATCACCGCGACCGACTTCGCGCCCGAGGACGTCGTCGAGATCCCGCTCGTCGGCCAGATCGCCGCGGGTAGCCCGATCCTCGCCGAGGAGAACATCACCGGCTGGATCTCGGTGGGCCAGGGCCAGCTCGCCCGCGGCACCCACTTCGCGCTCAAGGTCCGCGGCGAGTCGATGATCGAGGACGGCATCCTCGACGGCGACGTGGTCGTCTGCGTCCAGCAGCAGACCGCGCGCGACCGCGACATCGTCGTCGCCCTCACCCCGCACCAGGATCTCGGCGCGGCGACGCTCAAGCGCTTCTTCCGCGACGGCCGCCGCATCCGCCTGCAGCCGGCCAACCAGGCCATGGACCCGATCTACGTCGGGGCCGAGGACGACCTGCAGATCCTCGGCCGCGCGGTGCTCGTGCTGCGCCAGCTCTAGCGCAAGGATCTCGGCGCACGAGCGCGAACAGCCTCCCCACAGAGGCTGTTGTGTATCGTGGTGTCCCGTTCTTCCCGGCCACGTTGGCGGGCGGTCATCGTGGGTCTGTTGTTAATGCCCGCGCTGGTCGCCTGGAACTACCATATCGAGGTCATCTTCTACTGCTTCTCGACCTACGCCGCCCCGTTCTTCAACGTCGTCTGCATCCTCTTCGCGCTGACCCTGCTCAACCGCCTGCTCGTCCGCTACGTCCCGCGCTTCTCGCTGACCGCCGCGGAGCTGGTCATCATCTACGTCATGCTCAGCCTGCAGGGCGCGCTCTGCTCGCACAACATGATGCAGATCCTGATCGGCACGATCTGCTACCCCGCGGCCTACGCCCGGCCCGAGAACGGCTGGCAGGAGCTGTTCGTCGAGCGGCTGCCCGAGTGGCTGTTCATCCGCCGCGAGTCGGTCTACCACGACTTCTACCTGGGCAACTCGACCTACTGGACCTGGGAGCACCTCAGCGGCTGGCTGATGCCCGCGCTCAGCTGGTCGATCTTCTGCACCGCGCTGCTGCTGACGATGTACTGCCTGGCGCGCCTGCTGCGCCGCCGCTGGATCCACCAGGAGCGGCTCAGCTACCCCGTGGTCCAGCTGCCCCTGGCCCTCGCCAGCCAGCCGCGCGCGCTGCTGGGCTCGCGGATGTTCTGGGCCGGCGCGACGGTCGCCGCGCTGCTCTCGCTCTCCGCCGGCCTCCACGAGCTCTACCCCGCTGTCCCCGCCGCGCCGATCGGCCGCTACAGCATGGACAAGATGTTCACCGAGCCGCCCTGGACCGTACTGCGCGGCATGCGCTGGGGCATCTACCCCTGGGCCCTGGGCATCTTCTTCCTCATGCCGCTCGACCTGGCCTTCTCCGCCTTCCTCTTCTACGTCCTCTTCTGCGCCGAACGCGTCCTCGGCGCCTATACCGGCTGGAGCAGCGCCGGCGGCTACCCCTGGTCCACCGACCGCGCGTTTGGCGCCTACATCGGCCTGCTGTTCATGGGCCTGTGGGTTGGCCGCCAGCACTTCGCCGGCGTGGTCACCGACGCCCTGGCCTTCTGGCGGCGGGTCGGCCCCGGCCAGGAGCGCGGCGAGCGGCTGGCGCTGTGGGGCGCGATCGCGGGCATTGCCTACCTCACCTGGTTCGCCACCCAGGTCGGCATCACGGTCTGGGTCGCGCTGGCCTTCTTCCTGCTTTACTTCGCCCTGGCGATCATGATGACCCGCATCCGCGCGGAGATGGGCTTCCCGACCCACGACCTGCACTACATGGCGCCGCCCCAGACGTTCACTCGCCTGCTCCCGCCGCAGACCTACGGCGTCCCCAACCTGGTCGGCTTCGCCAGCTTCTGGTGGTTCAACCGCGTCCTGGCCAGCCACCCGATGCCCCACATGCTCGAGGGCTACAAGATGACCACCGAGACCAACGGCTCGATGGTCGCGCTGCGCCGCGGGGTCATCATCGCGGCGATCGTCGCGCCGCTGCTGGTCTTCCTCATCGTGCCCCACTACTACTACCAGTACGGCGCGGCCTCCGGGCGGGTCAACACCTGGGGCACGCAGTTCGGCCGCGAGGGCTTCACCATGCTCGAGGGCTGGCTGCGGCGGGTCGACCGGCTCGACCGCGGGCACTGGTGGGCGACGCTGGTCGGCTTCGGCATCGTCCTGGTCCTCGGCGCGGCGCGCGTGCGGCTGATCGGCTGGCCGCTCCACCCGCTCAGCTACGCGCTGTCCAACAGCTGGGGCGTCGAGCAGCTTTGGCTCTGCCTGCTGATCGCCGCGATGATCAAGGGCGCGCTCCTGCGCTGGGGCGGTCTGCGCGCCTATCGGCAGTGGATCCCCTTCTTCCTCGGCCTGACCCTCGGCGATTTCCTGATGGGCGGGTTCTGGAATCTTAGCGGCCTGGCCTTCGACTTCCGACCGTATGACTTCTGGCCTGGCATCATCAAATAACCTTCGGAGACCTAACATGACGACCCTGTGGCTGCTCTCGATTGCCCTCAGCGTCTCGGCCCCGCCCGAGAACCCGCTGGCCACCCTGCGCGCGGAGCACCCGCGACTGATGTTGCTCGACGAGCAGCTGCCCGCGCTGCGCACCGCCGTGCGCAACGACCCGATCGCCCGCGGCTGGCACCAGCGGCTGCGCGGCGAGCGCGACAAACTGCTGACCGCCGAGCCGACCGAGTTCCGCATCGTCGGCCCGCGCCTGCTCTCGGCCAGCCGCAGCGTGCTCGGCCGGGTCAGCACGCTGGCCCTGCTCTACCGCCTCGATGGCGACGTCGAGGCCGGCCAGCGCGCGGTCGCCGAGATGGTCGCCGCGGCCGGTTGGCCGCACTGGAACCCGAGCCACTTCCTCGACACCGCCGAGCTGAACAACGCCTTCGGCATCGGCTGGGACTGGCTGCAGCCGCTGCTCGAGGGTGAGCAGCGCCAGGAGATCCTCCGCGGCTGGTACCGCCACGGCATCCTGCCCGCGCTCGACGGCTACCGCGGTGAGCGGCCGGCTTGGTGGACCCGCGTGACGCACAACTGGAACCAGGTCTGCAACGGTGGCAACGCGGTCGCCGCACTGGCCCTGGCCGACCTGTTCCCCGCCGAGGCCGCCGAGATCGTCGGCCAGGCCGTCGAGCACCTGCCGCGCGCGCTCGGCTCCTACGCACCCGACGGCGGCTGGGACGAGGGGCCGGGCTACTGGCTCTATGCGACCAGCTACACGGTCTACGTCCTCTCCGCGCTGCAGACCGCGCTGGGCACCGATTTCGGCCTCTCGGACCTGCCCGGCATGGCCGAGACCGGCGACTTCCGCCTGCACTTCTCCGGTCCCTCGCGCGAGACGTTCAACTACGCCGACGCGGGCTCGGGGGTTGGCGCCGCGCCGTGCCTCTTCTGGCTCGGCCGACGCTACAACAAGCCGCTCTACTTCTGGCAGGAGCACCAACTGTCCAACGGCGACCCGTTCGACCTGGCCTGGTACAGCGGCGACGAGGTCGCGCCCGAGCGCGGCGGCGTACCGCTCGACGCGCTGTTCACCGGCATCGACGTCGGCTTCTTCCGCGGCTCGTGGGCCGATCCGAACACCACCTGGATCGGCTTTAAGGGCGGCGACAACCAGGCCAACCACAGCCACCTCGACCTGGGCACCTTCGTCCTCGACGCCAAGGGGCAGCGGTTCATCTCCGAACTCGGCGGCGACGACTACAACATGCCCGGCTACTTCGGCGGGCAACGCTGGACCTACTACCGGCTGCGCACCGAGGGGCAGAACACGCTGCTGATCGATGAGGAAAACCAGCCGCCGACGGCCAAGGCGCAGATCACCAGCTTCGACTCGCAGCCCGCGCGCGCCGCGGCGACCGTCGACCTGAGCGCCGCCTACCCGATGACCCAGGGCGTCACCCGCACCTTCGAGCTGCTGGACCGCCGCGATGTACTGGTCGTCGACGAGGTGACCACCGACGCGCCGCTGCAGCTCGAGTGGGCGGCGCACACCGCTGCCACGGTGACCGTTGCCGGCAGGCTGGCCACGCTGACCCGCGGCGGGCAGTCGATTTACGCCACGGTCGTCGGCCCGGCCAGCGCGATCTTCGAGGCGATGCCGGTCGAACTCGCCGCGCCGCAGCGACCCGCCAACGGCATCACTAAGCTGCGCGTGCGCTACCCGGCGGAGGCGGGGACGACGCGGATCGGCGTCTTCTTCAGCCCCAACGCCGCCGCCGTCCCGCCGCCCGCGCCCTAGAGTCCCCCAAACACAGCGGGAGCGCGCCTGGCGGCGCGCTCCCGTTGGGCTTGGGTTGGTTGGTCGAGGGCTAGCCGCCGGCCTCGGCCGCCGGGCCCTCCTCGCAGACCACGCGGAAGCCGACGAACGGCCCGTCCGCGAGCCACCACTGGCTCTTGGGGTCCTGCGGGTCGGTCAGGCGCCAGCTGTCGTCCTGGTAGATGCGCGCGTACGGCTGCAGCGCGTCGGCCTCATCGACCCAGCCGCCGCCCTTGGTCACCGGCACGTCGTCCAGGCCCGTGACCCACTCGCGCACATTGCCGAACATGTCGAACAGACCGTAGCCGTTGGCTTCCTGCTTGCCCACGGGCATCGTCCCCGGCTGGCCACCGTTGTTCGGGTTGGCCATGGTCCGGCCGTACCAGGCGACCGCGTCCAGCTGCTCGGTGGTCAGCGGCTCGCAGCTGGCCGCGTCGGTGCCCAGCTCACCACCCAGCGCCGCCCAGACCCATTCGGCCTCGGTCGGCAGGCGGTAGGTTTTGCCCGTCAGCTTGGACAGCCACTCGCAGAACTTGACCGCGTTCTGGTAGCTGACCGAAATCACGGGGAAGCCATCGGTGCCAAACCCACGGTCTGGCGGAACGTAGGGCATGCTGGGCCGGTTTTCCGAGTCGAAGCCGGCCGCCGCCTGCGCGTCGGTCAGGTCAAAGCGGTACATGTAGGACGAGAACTCGTCCCAGCGGACCTCGGTCTTGCTCATGTAGAGCGCCGGCACGTCGACAACCACCGCGGTCCCGGGGTTGGCCGGGTCGTCGAGGGTTACCTGGCCGGCGGGGATCGGCACCATCTGGAGCCGCCCCATGTTCTTGGGCAGACGCTCGGTGTAGGCCTCGGCCTCCTGGGCCCGCAGACCGCCGGCCGTCAGACACAGCAGGCTGAGCATCGCGCCCCACAACAATCGGCTTCGCATGGTCAAAAGTCGCTCCTTACCGGCAGTGTACTCCAGGCCTCGCCAATTGGGCCTAGTTGTCCGCCGCTACTGATCTAGACGACGCGTGCTCGCCGCCCGTTGCCAACCTGTGTGTCGAGCGCGTTACACTACTGTCAGCCATGCCTCTGCTCGCCCTGCTCCTGCTCCTAGTCCTGCTGCCCGCGGCGGCGGCCGCCGACGGCCCGCTCGAGCGCTTCGCCTACGCTCGCGCGCATCTGGGCACACGCGTGCGCATCGTCCTCTACGCCCCCGACGAGGCGACCGCCGACGATGCCGCCGAGGCCGCCTACGACCGGGTCATCGAACTTAACGCCATCCTCAGCGACTACAGCTCGAGTTCCGAGGTCAGCCGCCTATCGACGGAGGCCGTCACCGCCCCAGTCGCCATCAGCCACGAGCTGTGGACCGTGCTCGAGATGGCCAACCGGCTCTGGCGCGCCAGCGACGGCGCCTTCGACGCGGCCATCGGCCCGGTGGTCGCACTCTGGCGCGAGGCGCGCCGCAGCGGCGTCCTGCCCAGCGCCGAGGCGCGCGCGGCGGCCCTCGCGCGCAGCGGCTGGCAGCACGTCACTCTCGACCCGCTCGCGCGCACCGTCCAGCTGGGCCGCGAGGGCATGAAGCTGGATCTGGGCGGCCTGGCCAAGGGCTACATCGGCGACGAGGTGATTGCCACGCTGACCGCCCGCGGCTTCCCCCACTGCCTCTTCGAAGCCGGCGGCGACACCGTCCTCGGCGCCCCACCGCCGGGCGAGGCCGGCTGGTCCATCGCGTTTACCGACGGCACCAGCCGCGAGCTGAGCTACTGCGGCGTGGCGGCTTCGGGCGATACCGCGCAGTACGTGGTCATCGGTGGCCGCCGCTACTCGCATGTGGTCGACCCGCGCACCGGCCTGGGCCTGACCAGCCGCCGGCTGAGCCATGTGATCGCCCCGCGCGGCCTGGAATCGGACGGGCTGGCGACCGCCGTCGGCGTGCTCGACGCGGCCGCTGGGCGCGCGCTGCTGGCCGCCTGGCCCGGTGCCCAGGGCTGGGTCCACACGGTCACCGACCCGCCCCAGCCCGACCTCCGGCCCCGGCGACTGGGCGAGCGTGGACTGTTCTGAGCCGGGGCGCCGGGCGTGGCTGTGCTATGATGGGGGGTTAGTACCGCGCGATGATCATCTACCGCAACGTGTCGGTTCGCTATCGCGGCGGCGTGGAAGCGCTGACGCGGGTGAACCTATCTATCGGCGAAGGCAGCTTCGTCTTCCTCGTTGGCAGCACGGGTTCGGGCAAAAGCACGCTGTTCAAGCTGCTCTACCGCGAACTCGCGCCGACCGAAGGCCACGTCTACTTCCGCGGCGAGGACGTGACGCTGATGCCCCCGCGGCACACCCCCTTCCTCCGCCGGCAGATGGGCGTGGTCTTCCAGGATTTCCGCCTGCTGCCGTACAAGAGCGCGCTCGAGAATGTCAGCTACGCCCTGCAGGTCATCGGCCACGACCCGCGCGACATCCACCGCCGAGCGATGGCCAGCTTGCGCCGCGTGGGCCTCTTCGAGCGCGCGAGCGCCATGCCCCACGAACTCTCCGGCGGCGAGCAGCAGCGCGTGAGCATCGCGCGCGCCCTGGTCAACGAGCCGGTCGCCCTCCTCGCCGACGAGCCGACGGGTAACCTCGACCCCGACACCAGTTTCGAGGTCATGCAACTGCTCGAGTCCATCTGTGCCGAAATGGGGACCACAATCGTCGTCGCCACGCACGACCGCGACATCGTCGACCGCATGGCCCGCCGGGTCATCGTCCTCGAGGCGGGCCGGGTCGCCCGCGACGAGGTCGGCGGCTACGACGCCGAGATCCCCGAGCCGCCCGCGCCCGAGCCGCCCGCGCCTGAGGCCAATGGCGAGGCCAGCGGGTCTGCCACCGCGCCGGCCGACCTCGCGCTGCAGGAGGTCGAAGACTGATGCAACGCATCGAGTTCCAGCTGGGCGAGCTGCTGACCAACCTACGGCGCAACGGCCTGTTGACCATCGCCGCGCTGATCACCGTGGTCAGCGCGATGGTCGTCCTCGGCCTCTTCCGCCTGGCCAACGCGAACATCCAGAACCTGCTGTTCGAGGAGGCCAAGAAGGCCCAGATCTCCGCTTTCCTGCAGGACGATATCGCCACCGCCGACATCGACACCCTGCGCGCGACGATCGCCGCGCTGCCGGACGTCCGCGATGTGCAGTACGTCTCGCCGCGCGAGGCCTTCGAGTCGCTCGCCGCCGACCTCGACTCCGACATGCTCACCGCCCTGGGCGAGGAGGGCGAGACCAAGCTGCCGGCCAAGTTCAACGTCACCCCCGTCGACCCCGCGGTCATCGACCGGGTCGCCGACTCGGTCCGCCCACTCGCGGGCATCGCCGAGGTCCGCTACGCGGGCAACGTCACGCGCATCCTCAACACCCTCCTCAAGCAGGTGCGACTCGTGGGCTATATTGCGCTCGCCTTGCTTGTCCTGGCCACCTGTGCGATCATTGGCAACGCGATACGTCTGACAATCTATGCTCGACGACGCGAGATTCGCATCATGCAGCTGGTGGGAGCGACCGACGGGTTCGTGCGCATCCCCTTCCTGATGGAGGGCTTGTTTCATGGTGTGCTGGGTGGTGCGCTGGCCGCGGTGGTCACGTTCGTGCTCTACCAGCACATGGCCGAATCGATCGTCGGGTTCATCCCGTTCCTCAAACTCATCCCCGCCGACTCTCTGCGCGTGCCGTATGCCTGGAGCCTGGTCGGGACCGGCGCGGCCATCGGCTTGGTCAGCGCCTTCTGGTCCATGACCGCCTTCTTGCGGGAGGAGTGAGGAACGTGCCGAGGAGCAACATATCCATGGTCGCCAAACCGCTGCAACGTGTGGTGCTAGCGCTGCTGGCCTTCGTGGTCATCGGCGGGTCCAGCCCCTCACAGGCGCAGTCGAGTTCGTCCAAAGTCAAGTCTCTGCAGGCCAAGAAGAAGACCAACAAGGCCGCGATCAAGGATATCGAAAGCCAGCTGCGCGAAACCAAGCAGCAACAGCGCAGCGCCAGCGCCCGGCTCTATGCCGCCCAGCGCAAGCTCTCCAGCGCCGAGGACGACCTGGCCGCGACCCGCGCCAAGCTGCGCGCGGCCAAGGACCGGCTCGAGGCCAGCCGCGAGGAGCTAGCCCGCGTCGAGGCCGAGCTGAAGAAGGCCATCGACCTGTTCTGGGACCGCATGGCCATCTTCTACAAGCAGGGCAGCCTCGGCTACGTCGAGGTCGCCCTGGGCGCCGCTGACTTCGAGCAGTTTGTCGATCGGGGCATCTTGCTCAAGAAGATCGCCGAGCATGACCTCGAGCTGCGCGCGCAGATCGAGCTCGAACGCGCCCGCCGCGAAGCGCTCGTGGCGACCGTCACGGCCAACGTTACCGAGCTCGAGGGGCTGCGCCAGAGCGAGGCCGACCGCGCCGCCGAGCTGCGCAGCGTCCGCGACGAGCACCAGTCGGCGCTCGACACCATCCTCGCCCAGCGCGCCGAGCAGGACGGCATCTACACCGAGCTGCGCGAGACCCAGCGCGAGATCAGCCGCACCCTCAGCCGCCTACTCAACCCGCCCAGCGCCAACGGCGTGCGCAGCTACGGCGGCAACCCCAACTTCGCCGGCGGCTTCGCCCGCCCGGTCAACGGCCGCGTGACCAGCACCTTCGGCTGGCGCCGCCACCCGATCCTCGGCACCCGCCGCTTCCACAACGGTGTCGACTTCGCCGCCCCCAGCGGCACGACCATCCGCGCCGCGGCCGCCGGCACCGTCGTCAGTTCCGGCTGGATGCGCGCCTATGGCAAGACGGTCATGATCAACCACGGCAACGGCTACGTGAGCATGTACGCGCACTGCTCCTCGCTGCTCGTGAGCAACGGTGCTAGCGTCAGCCAGGGCCAGGCCATTGCCCGCGTCGGCAGCACCGGTCTCTCCACCGGCGCCCACCTCCACTTCACCATCTACCGCAACGGCACGGAGATCAACCCGCTCAGGTGAGCCAGTCCGGGCTCAGCCGCGCGTACCCAGGCCGCGCAACTGCGCGGGGGTCAGCAGGCACTGCAGGGTGGCCGGCGGCATCGGCCAGCGGCGCAGGTCGACGCTGAGCCAGATCAGGCCGGCCTTCTTCAGTCGGATCGAGCCCGTCCGCGCGCCGACCAGCGACTCGGCTAGGCCGGAGAGCTGCGGCTCGTGGCCCACCAGCAGCGGCGCGGCGGTGTCGGGCAGCTCGCGCAGCGCGTCGACCAGCTCCGCCAGCGGCGCCATCGCCAGCTCGTCGCGGACCTCGATCTCCAACTGCAGGCCGAGCGCCTCAGCCGTCTCCAGCGCGCGGGTCAGCGGGCTGGTCCAGAGGTGCGTCGGCACGACATCCAGCGTGTCCAGCCCGCGCGCGGCCAGCACGACCTTCCGCCGGCCCTCCTCGGTCAGGCGCCGTGCGGCGTCGTTATAGGCCAGGTCCTCGGCGATCCCGTGGCGCAGGATCAACACTTCCATGGGTTCTCTCCGCCCCCGCGCCCATGGTATCCTCTAGGCGCAGGAACCGCTAACCATGTCCGCCCCCCGGCCCGTCAACCCCGAACGCCGCGCCATCCTCATCGAGGACATCATCAACCTCAGCAGCCTCGTCGCGCTGATGCTGCTGATGTTCACCTACACGCGCCTGCCCATCGGCGTGCGGAACGTCGCGTTCGCCCTGCTCGCGGTCGTGGTCATCAGCCTGCTCATCCGCCGCAAGATGCGCATTGACCGGCTCTTCGCGCGCATGGCCGAGGAGCACCAGCGCGCCGCGGGGACCATGGGCCTGCCCCCGGGCGTACCCGCCGACCGGCTGACCGGTCCGGCGGACGAAGCCGCCCGCGCGCGGGCCAAGACCGGGGTCAAGCGCCGCTAACCCCTTGCCGTGGAAGCCGCCACGTGGCATAACAGGCCGCGCAAGGTGGCCGCCGATGAGCCTGCTGCTGGTGGTTCTCGTCTCGGGCGTGGTGCTCTCGCTCGCCTATCGTCTCTATGGCCGCGCCCTGGCGCGCTGGGTCCGGCTCGATGACACCGCGGTGACGCCCGCCGTCGAGTTCCGTGACGACGTCGACTACGTGCCGATCGAGCCGAAGTTCCTGCTCGGCCAGCACTTCTCCGCCATCGCCGCCGCCGGGCCGATCACCGGGCCGATCCTCGCGGGCGCGATGTTCGGCTGGGTGCCGGCGCTGCTCTGGATCCTCTTCGGCTCGATCTTCGTCGGCGGGGTCCACGACTTCATGGCCCTGATCGGCTCCGTCCGCCACCGCGGCCGCTCGCTGGCCGATGTCGTCCAGCGGCTGATGACCCACCGCTCGTACCTGCTCTTCCAGGTCTTCATCTGGGTCACCCTGGTCTACGTCATCGTCGCCTTCACCGATATCGTCGCCGGCTCGTTCGTCGGCCAGCAGACCCTCGCCGAGGGCACCGTGGTCCACGGCGCGGGCATCGCCAGCTCCTCGGTGCTCTACCTCCTGCTACCGCTGGCCATGGGCCTCCTGCTGCGCTACACCAAGCTGAGCCTCGGCGTGGCGACGCTGATCTTCATCCCGCTCGTCGGCCTGGCGATCTGGGTCGGCCAGTTCATCCCGCTCGATCTTGCTGCCTGGCTCGGCCTCGAGGTCTACCAGGCCCAGAAAGTCTGGGTCGTCGTCCTGCTGCTCTACTGCCTGGTCGCGGGCATGGTACCGGTCTGGCTGCTGCTCCAGCCGCGCGGGCACCTGGGCGGTGTCTTCCTCTTTGTCGCGCTGGCCGTCGGCGGGATCGGCGTGGCACTCGGCGGCCATGCGATCCAGTACCCGGCGTTCATCGGCTGGCAGTCGCTCGGCGCCAACCCGCAGCCGCTGCTGCCCATCCTGTTCATCACCGTCGCCTGCGGCGCCTGCTCTGGCTTCCACAGCATCGTCGCCAGCGGCACAACGAGCAAACAGCTGCGCCGCGAGTCGGACGCGACGTCGGTCGGCTACGGGTCGATGCTGCTCGAGGCGATGGTCGCCGTGCTGGCGCTGGCCTGCGTGATGATGCTGAGCAGCGGCGAGCACCAGGCCACCGGCGGTAACCCGAACTTCGTCTACGCCCAGGGCATGGCGCGGTTCATGGAGGTCTTCCACGTGCCCGTGGCCTTCGCGCTGAGCTTCGGGCTGCTGGCCTTTACGACCTTCGTCTACGACACGCTCGACGTCTGCACCCGTCTGGGCCGCTACATCGTCCAGGAGCTGACCGGCTGGAGCGGGCTGGGCGGGCGATTGGTCGCGACGCTGCTGACCGTGGGCGTGCCGCTGCTGTTCGTCCTGCAGACCAGCCGCGACGCCGCGGGCAACGTCATCCCCGCCTGGAAGGTCTACTGGCCGCTGTTCGGCGCGAGCAACCAGTTGCTGGCCGCCCTCGGCCTGCTCGCCGCGACCGTCTGGCTGCAGCGCACCTACCGCGCGCGCTGGGTCTGGCCGGTGACCGGTCTGCCGACGCTGTTCATGGTCCTGATGAGTTGCTGGGCGCTGGCCCAGTTCGTCTGGACCGGCTTCCTCGCCGGCGGCCTGCACTGGGCCCCGAGTCCGGTGCCCTACGTCGCGGGGGTGCTACTCGTGCTCGCGGCCCTGATGCTGGTCGAGGCCGCCCGCGTCTTCGCCCGGCCCGTCAGCGCCGACGACGCGGCGGCGGCGGCCGAGGGCTAGTGCCGCCCAAACACAGCCCGCCCCCGGGCACAAGGCCGAGGGGCGGGGCGAAAACGGATGACCGCGGGTGTGCGTTAGCCGCGCACGTTCCGGCGGGCGTAGAACTCGACGACCAGGCGCTCCTGGACGCCGCTAGCGATCTCGTGGCGCTCGGGCAGGTGGAGCAACTCGCCGGCCATCGAGGCAGGGTCCATCGCCAGGTAATCGGGAACCACGTTGCTGCGGCTCGCGAGCGCTAGCTGGACGATCTCGAGGTTGCGGCTCTGGGGCTGAACCTGCACGATGTCGCCGACCTTGACCTCGCGGCTGGCGATGTCGCAGCGCTTGCCGTTGACCTGCACGTGGCCGTGGTTGACGAACTGGCGAGCGGCGCGCATGGACGGCGCCAGGCCGAGCCGGAAGACGACCGCGTCCAAGCGGGTCTCGAGCAGGCGGAAGAGGTTGTGGCCGGTCTCGCCGGGCAGCCGCTGAGCGCGTGCCACGTAGCGGCGGAACTGCTTCTCGAGCACGCCGTAGTACATGCGCAGCTTCTGCTTCTCGAGCAACTGCTTCGCGTATTCGCTCTGCTTGCCGCCGCGGAAGCGACCGCCACCGTGCGCGCCCGGGGGCGTGTCGCGCGCGATCTTCCCGCGCAACCACTCCGGCGCGTCGTCGACGCCCAAGCGGCGCCAGATGCGATGTTCAGGCCCAGTGTACCGACCCAAAACGAACTCTCCGTTCAGTTACTCGTCGCTAACAGCAGCCCAGACTAGCAGCCAACCCGCCTGGAGTCAAGCGAATCAGCCGATATAGCCCAGCCGCACCAGCTCCTCGGCCATCAGCACCACGCCCTTGGCCGCACCCATCTTCGTGTTGTGGCTAACCAGGACATACTTGATGCCGTGCTCCAGCACCGAGTCCGCGCGCAGGCGGCCGATGCTCGTGGTCATGCCGTCCTCGGCCAGCCGGTCCAGCCGCGGTTGCGGCCGGTAGGGGTCGTCGAGGTAGGTGATCAGCCGGCGCGGGCTCGTCGCGTGACCGAGCGAGACGAACTCGCGGCCCCACTCGTCCCACGCCGCGCGCACCTCGTCCAGGCTCACCGCGCGGCCCAGGCCGACGGTCACGCTCTCGGTATGGCTCTCGAGCACGGGCACCCGGGTGCAGGTCGCGCTGACGCGGAAGGGCGCCGGCTCCAACCGCTCATCGACCAGCCGGCCAAGGATCTTCGTCGTCTCGGCCTCCACCTTGTCCTCTTCGGCAGCGATGTAGGGCACCACGTTGTCGATGATGTCGAGCGCGATGACGCCGGGCGAACGGCCCGCGCCCGAGACGCCCTGCATCGAGGTCATGATCACCGACTCGACGCCGAAGCGCTCGTACAGCGGCGCCAGCGACATGGCCAGGCCGACCGTCGTGCAGTTCGGGTTCGGCGCGATGAAGCCCTTCCAGCCGCGCTTCTGCTGCTGCACGCGGAGCAGCGGCAACTGATGCGGGTTGACCCCGGGGATCAGCACCGGCACGTCCTGCTCGTAGCGGTAGGCCGAGGCCGTGCTGAGCACCGGCACGTGCTCGGCGTAGCGCGCTTCGAGCGTGCGGGCGACGTCCGACTCGAGGGCGGTGAAGACCAGGTCGACGCTGCTGGCATCGAGGTCGTCGGCCAGCTCGACCGTCTTCTGCGCAAACTCCGGGGCCAGCGGCTCGGTGCAGAACCACTGCGACGCGCCGGAGGCCGCACGGATGGCATCTTCGTAGCGCTTGCCCGCGCTGCGTGAGCTCGCGGCCAGAACGGCGACGTCAAACCGCGGGTGGTCGGCGAGGGCGGTCAGGAACTGCTGACCGGCCAGACCGGTGGCACCCACCACAGCGACACGCAAGCGACTCATCTCGACGCTACTCCAGGGACCGGGGGTCGCGTCGATCGTAGCGCGATCGGCCCAACTGTCAACGCGGCACCGCACCAAACGGGGCGCCCAGCTGCGCACCAAGGATGAGGTCGGGCCGGTCCAGCAGGTCGTCGACGCCGACATAGGCGCTCAAGCCAAACGGCAACTGGTGCGAATAGCGCAGGTTCAGCTTCGGGTCGCCCGGGTCATAGAAGTCGAAGCGCGCCGCGCTGCTCGGGCTCAGCCCGTAGTCCGCGCCGACGGCCAGCTTGCCGCGGTAGAACCCGTACCGCGTAAGCAGATTCGGGCTGATCATGGTCCGCCCGAGCTGCGCCCCGAGTCGCCATTTGGTCGTTAGGTTGTCGACGAAGAAGTGGTAGGAAACGCGCCCCGGCCGCATGCCGAAGCCCAGCCGCAGGTCGCTGTTCCAGTCGCTCTCGCGGCTCGCGTAGTAGGCGGTCAGGCCCACCTGCGGCTTGAGCGGCCCGGTGTTGCCGGTCAACGAGGCGACGCTCTGGGCCGCCTCCTTGGCGCTGGTCACCGTCTCGCGCAGGTCCTGTTGCAGCTGCGGGTCGCTGGTCAGCCGGCGCACGTCCGAGAGCAAGTCGCGCGCCTCGGCGGTCATCTGCTCGGTATTGCTCAGCGCCTCGCGCAGCGCCGGGTCGCCGGCCAGGTCGCGCATCCGCGCGGTCGCCTCGGCCGCGTTGCTCGTCGTGTCGCGCAGGTAGCCCGAGATCTCGGGCAAGTCGGCACGCAGTTCGTCCAGCGACTCGCGCGCCCCGCCGGTCAGCGCGGCGGTGTTGCTGGCGATCAGCCGCAGGCTCTCGTCGCTGTCGCGCACGACGTCGCGCATCCGCCCGGTCGCGTCCTCGACCATGCCCATCACCGAGGCGAGCTTCTCGCTAGTCTCGGCGGTCGTCCACTGCAGGTCGCGCGAGGTGTCGGCCAGCCGGCCCATCACCTGGCCCCAATCGCCGTGCGTCTCGGCGACCAGCGCGCGCACCTCCGCGGTCGTCTTGCTCAGCTCATCGAGCGCGACGCGGATGCTCTCCCGGTTCTCCTCGCTGATGCCGGCCAGGTTGCCGGTGATGTTCTCAACATTGGCGACAATCTGCTGCCCGCGCTCCTCGTTGCCCATCGCCAGGCGGCTGGCCACCGCACTGGCCTCGTTGGCGTGGTCGAGGATCGCGCTGAGCTTGCCCCGCGCCTCGGACAGCGCGCTGCCCAGCTCGCCGCTGGCGTCGCTCAGCCGGCCCATCATCACGTTAACGTTGCCCTGGTTGGCCTGCACCGTCGCGCGCAGCGCCGCCAGCAGCTCGCCCGACTCGTCGGTC
Organism: Armatimonadetes bacterium UBA5419; assembly: GCA_002409445.1. Taxonomy (GTDB): domain Bacteria; phylum Armatimonadota; class UBA10988; order UBA10988; family UBA10988; genus UBA10988. The sequence continues at coordinate 47,870 of DHNJ01000271.1, forward strand.
GCGCGGTCGATGTTGGCGATGATCCGCTTCAGCCGCTGCGCCGTTTCCGCGTCGGCGACTTCCTGCGCGTTACTGATGATCGCATCGAGGTTGGGTGGCGGCTTGCCCAGCACGGCGATGCGCCGGCGGTCTTGGAGCAGGTCGGGGATCGATTCGCCGCGTTCGGCCGCGGACAACGGCAGGCCGTCCGGCCCGGCGTCGCTGACGTTCAGCTGGCGGTCGCCGAGGACCATGCCGCCGACAATCTCGTAGCGGTAGCGGGTGTAGAGGTCGTGTCCGCCGCGCACGCGCACGCGCAGCCGCGCCACGTTGCGCTCGCGCTGATAGTCGCGCGTGGCCGACAGCTCGACCGGCGCCAGGCGCCGCACGCTGACCTCGACCGAGGCCGCCTCCTCTGGCTTGTCGCCCTGCGGGTCGCCCGACCACCACTGCGTGACCAGCTCGTAGGGCAGCAGGTTGTCGCTGGTCGCCTCGGCGACGCGCACATGGCCCGTCTCGCTGACCTGGATCACGTCCTTGTCAACGACCTCGCCCACATCGACGCCAGCCAGGCGCAGCGGGCTGCCCTTGCCCACACTCGGCGCCTCGGCAAACCAGATCTCGAACTGGTAGCCCCCGGTGCGGCTGGCGAGACCACCCTTCAGCATCGTGGCGAGATAGAGGCCCAACACCACGGCCACCAGCACGAAGAGTCCGACGCGTACCTCGGTCTTCTGCATCGTCGCGCTCCGCTCCCTCCACACCCTATCAGTCTATCAGGCCCGCACCGCGCGGTCTCAATCGATATCGGTCAACGGCCCCTCGGCCGAGCCAGTGATGAACTGGCGCACGCGTTCATCCGCGCTCTCGGCGATCTCGTCGGGTGGGCCCACGGCGATCAGCCCGCCCCCGTACAGCATGGCCACGGTGTCGCTCGTGCGCAGGACGTTGGCCACATGGTGCGAGACGACAACCGAGGTCACGCCGACCTGGTCGCGCATCGAGAGGATCAGCCGGTCGATGCTCGCCGCCGAGATCGGGTCCAGCCCGCTCGACGGCTCGTCGTAGAGCAGCACCCGCGGCTGCAGCGCCAGCGAGCGCGCCAGCCCGACGCGCTTGCGCATGCCGCCCGACAGCTCGGCGGGCATCTTGCCAATCGTCGTGTCGACCGGCAGGCCGACCTGCGCCAGCAGCCGCCGCACCTCGGCGTCGATCTCCGCCTCGCTACGATCGGGCCAGAACCGGTACATCGGGAAGGCCACGTTCTCGCGCACGCTCAGGCTGTCGAACAGCGCCGCGTACTGGAAGACCATGCCGATCTCGCGGCGCACCTCGTTCAGCCGCTCCTCGTTCAGCGCGGCCAGGTCGACCCGGCCGTCGTCCTCGCCCAGGTTGAGGAAGATGCTGCCCGCACTCGGCCGATCCAGGCCGGCGAGGCACTTGAGCAGGGTCGTCTTGCCGCAGCCCGAGGGGCCGATCACGCTCAGCACCTCGCCCTCGGCCACGTGGAGGTCCAGGCCCTCGAAGATCACCTGCTCGCCCCGATGGAAGGCCAGATCGCGGATTTCGATCATCAGGCAAACACCAAGGCCAGGCCGAAATCGGCGATGTGGACCAACAGGATGCAGAGCACCACCGACGCCGTCACCGAGCGGCCGACGGCCGCCGCGCCAAAGCCGGTGTGCAGGCCCGTGCGGCTGGCGACGATGGTGATGATCGCGCCGAACAGCAGCGCCTTGACCAGCCCGCCGCCCACGTGCGAGACGCTCACCCCGCGCATCACCGAGCCCCAGTAGACATCGGACGACACCCCGCGCGCCGCGGCCACTGGGTACGCCCCGGCCACGCCCGCCATCGATGAGAGCAGCGACAACAGCGGCATCGCCAGCAGCCCGCCCAGATACCGCGGGACGACCAGGTACTCGACCGGGTCGGTCGCTAGCGAGCGCAGCGCGTCGAGCTGCTCGGTAACCTTCATCGCCGCCAGCTCGGCGGCGATCCGCGAGCCCTCGCGCGAGGCGACGACGATCGCGGTCAACAGCGGCCCCATCTCACGCACGACCACCTGGCCCATCAGCATGCCGATGAACTCGTTGAAGCCGTAGCGCGAGAACAGGTCGGTCACGTACAGGCAGAGCACCGCCGAGGTGAACACGCAGGTCAGCGCGGCCATCGGCAGTGAGCCCACGCCGACCGCGTCGGCCTGGCGCAGCGTCGCACCGAGCGAAATGCGCCCGGCGCGCACCAGCCGCACCGTCTGGCCCCAGAGCAGCACGCACGAGCCGACCACCTCGGCGCTCGCAGTCACCGCCGCCCCGAGCGCGCCGATCGGCCCCCAGGCGGGGACGGGTCCGGGCCGGGCGGGGGCGCTCATGGTGCCTGCACCGTCAGCAACCGGCTCAGCCGCCCCTGGACCACGCTGCCCAGCCGCGCCTCGACACTCGCCAGCGCCGCCAGGTCGCCCGCGGCCAGCTCCGGTCGCGTCAGGTCCACCGGCTCGCCCTCGAGCGGGTCGGTGCTGGGCAGGACCGCCGCGCGTGAGGCGACCAGCCGCCGCGCCGCGGCCAACTCCGGCGTCAGCAGCTCCGCGCGCAAGGCGTCCCCGCGCTGGCCCTCGGCGACCTCGGCCAGCAGCTCCGCCAGGCTGGCGGGTGGCGACTCGGCCCCCGCGGCCTCGCGGCCGTGGATCTCGACGATCAGCCGGCCCGGCGCCAGGTCGGCCGGTAGCTGCAGGTCCAGCCGCT
>DHNJ01000072.1:0-1211 GCA_002409445.1 Armatimonadetes bacterium UBA5419
GCCGGCCGGCAGCGCCAGCGGCGGCCGGTACGGCTGGCCGAGGACGATGGCCAACGGCGCGAAGCCGGGCACGCGCAGGGTCAGCGGGCCGCCGGCGCGCGGGCGGGGGAAGCGCAGTTCGCCGACGTTGGCCGCGCCCGGGCTGAAGCCCTCGGGCGGGCTGAGTGCGGCCAGGTTCGCGGAGACCTCCAACGGCCGCAGCGGCCCGCCGCGCTCGGCCTGCAAGGTGGCTCGACCGGCGAGGTCGGGGCCGGTGACAGTCAGGCCGCGATCGCTAGTGTTGGTCAGCGCCACGCGGACGCGCAGCGCATCCGGTTCAAGCGCCGCCCAGCTGACCGACAGCACCAACGGCGCCAAGGCGGCCTCGACCGCCGGCGCGCGCCCCTCGACCCGGTAGCGCCCGTCGGCGGGCAGGGGCGGCGCACCGCAGCCGGCCAGGAGCAGGCCGGCCAGACTGGCCAGCCACCAGAGCCGGGCGGGTCGGCAGCGGTACATGGGCGGCATCGTAGCACGGCCCCCAAACGGCCGCGGCCGGCACGCAAGTGCCGGCCGCGGTGACGAAGGTGCTATCGGTGGAGCTTAGCTCGCGTCGAGCGCGTAGCAGAGCCAGGCCGACTTGCCGGGTTCGGCGCGGCCGGTGCCCCAGCTGTTGGCGTCGATGGCGCTTTCCTTCAGCCACTTGACATGGCCGTCGGCGAAGGCCCAGTTGCCGCCACCGGTGTGGCGCTTACTGCCGACCGACTCGCGGTTCTGGTTGAACATCCAGCGCACGTCACCCTCCCAGAAGGTGCGGTTGCCGTTGTCGCTGGCCTGCCACTCCATGATCAGGATCACCGAGGCCGGCGACTTGATCGGGGCGAGCGCACCAGCGATCTCCGGGGGAGTGCGGCCGGTGTTGGTACCGACGATGCCGCGGTTGAACGCGTACGACTGGCGGGTCGTGGTCGAGATGCCAGACAAGGTCTCCGAGGTGTCCGAGGGGCACTTGAGCAGAGCGTCGGACTTGGTGTACGGCGACAGCACGGCCCACAGGCTGGGCTGCAGGTCCTGGCGCGGGAGGGTCTCGTCATAGTCCTGGGCGTACTGCATGGCGGCTAGGCCGTGCTGCTTGAGGTTAGACAGGCAACTGGCGCCGCGGGCCTTCTCGCGAGCCTTGGCGAAGACGGGGAAGAGGATGGCAGCGAGGATGGCGATGATCGCGATGACCACCA
>DHNJ01000072.1:1342-7905 GCA_002409445.1 Armatimonadetes bacterium UBA5419
GCGATGACCACCAGCAACTCGATCAGCGTGAACGCGCGTCGGCGCATGGGTAACTCCTTCCGATGGGGAACCATCGAAGGTTATTGTACCCGATCCGCCGCGTCGTTGACAAGATAATCGTTGCATACGTGCGGATTTCGGTTACCCGCATGTAACCAGCCCCGGCCGACGCCACGAACCGGCCGCGCGGGCCGGTCCGTGGTTCAGGTCGGGTTACCAGCGGCTGGTCGCGCCTAGCGGTAGATGGCCTCCAGCTGGGCGCACTTGTCGACGAAGGCGTCCGAGACGGTATCGACGTTGATCCGCTCAGTGTCGCCCGGGTCATTGCCCATGCTCTCGAACCAGCCCCACATGTTCACCGGCGCGGCGGTCGCCGTCGGCTTCATCGCCTTGACGTGCCCGTCAACGAACAGGTAGTTGGCCATGCCCGAGTGACCGGCGAAGCCCCAGTTGACGTATTGCTGACCCGCGTCCCAGTCCAGCCAGACGATGTCCATGTGGTCGTAGGCACGCAGCTCACCCAGCAGGATCTTGCCCGCCGGGTTGCGGCACGCGGCGATCGGGTACCCGCGCCAGCTCCACCACCAGTCAGGCGAGACCAGCCGGCAGTTGACCGCGTAGCCCGCCGGGACCTGCGGGAAGTTGAGGCCCGCCGGGTTACGGTTCAGCGTATTGAGGTTGCGAGCCGCCGGGTTGGACGGGCAAGCGAAGATCCGCGTCGACTTGATGTACGGCTGGATCACCTGGAAGCAGGTGCCCGAGTCGAGGTACATCTTGGGCCAGCTCTCGTCCCAGTCCTGGGTGTACTGCATGAACGCCAGGCCGATCTGCTTCTGGTTCGACTGGCAGCTGCTCGCGCGCGCCTTCTCGCGAGCCTTGGCGAAGACCGGGAAGAGGATCGCCGCGAGGATGGCGATGATCGCGATGACCACCAACAACTCGATAAGGGTGAATGCTCTGCGTCGCATGAACCATTCCTTTCTGTGGCCGCAGCCACTGCCGCCAGGGTACCCGAACGAGCACGCCGGGGGCAACCCTACGGAGCGAAGACGTTTGGACTCGGTTACAGGGCTGCTAGCGCCGCCCAACAGAACACGGGCCGGCCACCAAGGTGACCGGCCCGTGCCCCGCGGCTGTCGCTTGGACGCCGTACCTACTTGTAGATGTCCTCCAGCCGCGCGCACATGTCGACGAACGCCGGCCACGGCGTGTCGTTGTTGATGCGCTCGGTGTCGCCCGGGTCGCTACCCATCGACTGGAACCAACCCCACATGTTGAACGGGGCGGCCGTCGCCGTCGGCTTCATCGTCTTCACGTGACCGTCGACGAACAGGTAGTTGGACATGCCCTGGTGACCCGCGAAGCCCCAGTCCCGGTACCGGGTGCCCTCGTCCCAGTCAAGCCAGACGCAGTCGATGTGGTCGATCGCGCGCAGCTCACCGAGTAGGATCTTGCTGGACGGATTGCGGCAGGCAGCGATCGGATACCCGCGCCAACTCCACCACCAGTCCGGCGAGACTAGCCGGCAGTTCACGCCGTAGCCAGCCGGGACCTGGGGCAGCGTAAACGTCGCCGGTTGCCGATTTATCGTACAACGTTGGCGACTTGCGGGGTTGGAAGGGCAAGCGAAGACCTGTGTGGACTTGATGTAAGGTTGGATAACCTGGAAGCAGGTCCCAGAATCCAGCCACATCTTTGGCCAGGTCTCGTCCCAGTCCTGGGTGTACTGCATGAAGGCCAGACCAATCTGCTTCTCATTGCTCTGGCAGCTGCTGGTGCGCGCCTTCTCCCGGGCCTTAGCGAAGACAGGGAACAGGATCGCGGCGAGGATCGCAATGATCGCGATCACCACCAGCAGCTCGATGAGGGTGAATGCCTTACGGCGCATGATGTGCCTCCTATGAACTCCGGTTGTACCGGTGGCGTAATTGTAGGAATCTTTGTATCGCTTGTCTAGCCATTCGGTGCGACCCGCGCGCGGGCACCCTCTTGCGCTCGGTGGCACGATTCGCTACACTTGCCGGCAGGGGCCCGGCGTGTGTCCGCGGCCTGGAGGAAACCATGCGCAAACGAGGCTTCACACTCATCGAGTTGCTGGTGGTGATCGCGATCATTGCGATCCTCGCCGCCATCCTGTTCCCCGTCTTTGCCAAGGCTCGCGAGAAGGCGCGCCAGGCGAGCTGCCAGAGCAACCTCAAGCAGATCGGCCTGGCCGTCCTGCAGTACGCCCAGGACTACGACGAGCGCTGGCCGGGTGCCGGTGCGCCGGCCGAGGGCCGCGGCTGGGTTGGCCGCATCTTCCCCTACATGAAGAGTGGTGAGGTCATCCGCTGCCCGTCCGACCAGACCACCGCGCCGTGCCTCTCCTACTGCTTCAACAAGCACCTCGTGGTCAGCGCCCAGGCGATGGCCGCGATGAAGGCCCCGGCGACGACCGTCATGTTCTGCGAGATCACGAACGCCAAGTTCCCCGACGGCAACACCGCCGCGGTCTGGGACCCCAGCCGCGCGGATGAGGGCAAGTCGAACATCGGCGTCGGCCCCGACTACGGTGGCGCGGGCTGGATCAACGCCGGCCTGATGCGCGGCCCGGGCCTCTCGGCGCAGTACGTGACCGGCACCATGGGCAACCCGCCCTGGCCGCACTGGTCGACCAGCGAGATGCCCGCCCGCCACATGGACGGCTCGAACTTCGCCTTCGGTGACGGCCACGTCAAGCACATGCGCGGCAGCCAGGTCTCGCCCGGTCACGACACCAACAGCGGCACCTGGAACGGCGGCGGCGGCTACGCGGCTGGCGTCGATGCCGGCATGGCGACCTTCAACTGGAAGTAACCGACTGGTCCTAGTCTGACATACGCAGCGGCCCGCGCCCCCGTGGCGTGGGCCGCTTGCGTTTGGGTCCGGCCTAGAGCATTCCCACGGGGTCGACGTCCAGGACCAGACCCTCACGCAGCTCGGCCGTCAGCCGCTCCTCCAGCGCGCCGGTCACCTGCTGCAGCATCGCCGGCCCCGGCGTCTTGAGCAGCAGGTTCCAGCGGAACTTGTCGTTCAGCTTGCTCAGCGCCGCGGGCGCCGGGCCGAGCACCTCGCCCCACGCCCCCACCGCCCCGTAGGCCTCGCCCGCCAGCACGCTGAGCGCCTCGGCCCGCCGCTGCGCCTCGTACTCGTGTTCGTGGCTGACGATCAGCCGCGCCAGGCTGTAGAACGGCGGGTAGCCGGCCTCCTCGCGGTCGCGGATCTCGGCCTCGTAAAACGCCAGGTAGTCCTGCTGCGTCGCCGCCTCGATCGCCGCGTGCTCGGGGTTGTAGGTCTGCACGATGACCAACCCGCGCCGCTCGCCCCGCCCCGCGCGACCGGCGACCTGGCAGATCAGCTGGAACGTCCGCTCGGCCGCGCGAAAGTCCGGCAGGTTCAGCGCAACGTCCGCCGCGACCACGCCGACCAGGGTCACGTTGTCGAAGTCGAGCCCCTTGGCGACCATCTGCGTGCCCAACAGGATGTCCGCCTGCCGGCGCCGGAACTGGTTGAGGATCTGCGAGTGGGCGTTCTTGCGCCGCGTCGTGTCACGATCGAGCCGCAACACCCGCGCCTCGGGCAGCACCCGCTGCAGCCACGCCTCCAGCCGTTCGGTGCCGAAGCCGATCGGCTTGAGCGTCTCCTCGCCGCAGGCCAGACACTGCTCGGGCAGCGGGATCTGGTAGTCGCAGTGGTGACAGCAGAGCTGGCGGCTCTCGTTGTGGTAGACCAGCGACACGTCGCAGTGCTCGCACAGCGCCACGTGCCCGCAGCTGGTGCAGTGCAGCGTCGGCGCATAACCGCGCCGGTTGAGGAACAGGATGATCTGCTCGCCGGCGGCGATCCGCCCGCGCATCGCCTCCAGCAGGTGGTGGTGCAGCGGCCCGTAGGCGCGCTCGGGGCCGGGCCGCCGCGCCTCGCGCAGGTCAACGGTCTGGACCCGGGCAAACGGCCGCCCGCCCACCCGCTCGGGCATCTCGACCAGCGCGTAGCGCCCCTGCCGCGCGTGCCAGTAACTCTCGACGGACGGCGTCGCGCTGCCCAGCAGGATCGCCGCGCCGCTGACCTCCGCGCGCCACATGGCCACCTGCCGGGCGTGGTAGCGCGGGGTCGATTCTTGCTTGTAACTCGGCTCGTGCTCCTCATCGAGGACGATCAGCCCCAGCCGGCGGAACGGCGCGAAGATTGCCGAACGCGCGCCGACGCAGATGTCGACCTGCCCGCGCGCCACCCGCCGCCACTCGTCGAACCGTTCACCGGCCCCCAGCGCCGAGTGCAGAATCGCTACGCGGTCACCGAACCGCCGCCGGAAGATCTCGATCGTCTGCACGGTCAGCGAGATCTCGGGCACCAGGACGATCACCTGCTGCCCGCGTTCGAGCACGTCGGCGATGACCCGCAGGTAGACCTCGGTCTTGCCGCTCGCGGTCACGCCGTGCAGCAGGATCGGCCGCGGCGGCTCGGCCGACAGCTCGGCGGCGATCGTCGCCAAGGCGGCCTCCTGGCCGCGGGTCAGCGTATGCCGCGGGTCGGCCTCGATCAGCCCCGTGCCGCCGACTAGCCGCTGGCTCTCGACCTGCATCGTGTGGACCAGCTCGCGCAGCTCCAGCTGCCGCACCGCCGCGTGCGAGGTCTCCGCCTGGCGCACCAGCTCGGCGACCGCCACCGGCCGGCCGGCGGCCAGCAGCAGCTCGAGGATACGCGCCTGCTTCGGCGCCTGCGGCCGCAGCTCGGCCAGCCGCTCCTCGATCACCTCCGCCGGGTGTGTTAGCGCGGCGGTAAGCACGGTCTTCGGCTGCACCCGCGGCGGTTCGAGCACCGTCTCCGTGGCCACCAGGCCCTGGCGCGCGAGCGCGCCGACCGCCGAGCTGAGCCGTGAGTTGCTATCGAACAGCTCGCGCAACTCGGTCATCGTGATCCGCCCCCCGCGCTCGCGGATCGCCTCGACCAGCTTGGCCTGCTGCGGCGCGACCTGCTGCATCTTGGCCAGCGCCTTGTCCAGGTCCTCGTTGCCCGACCAGCTGACCACGCGCTCGACCTTCTGTGTCAGCCCCTCGGGCAGCGCACAGCGCAGCACGTCGATCAGCTGGCAGCGGTAGTACTCGGCCATGCGCCGCGCGACGGTCAGGAAGGCGGCATCGAAGAAGGCCATCCCACCGAGCACCGCCTCGACGTCGCGGATCTGGTCGGCGCTGAGGTCGCCCGGGCCGTCGGCGAAGCCGGTGACGAAGCCGCAGAGCGACTGCCGGCCGAAGGGCACGAGCACGTACGAGCCCAGCTCGACCGCGCTCTCCAGCCGCGGCGGGAGGCGGTAGGTGAAGGGGCGGTCCAGCGCCTGGGCCTGCCGGTCGAGCGTGATCTGGACGTAACGATCAGCCATGGGCCCGCCGGTCGCGCCGCGCGGCGACCCACTCCAGCACGGTGTGGGCGACCTGCAGCTTGCTGCGCGGCGAGAGGTGCCGCGGCCCCGCCTCGTCCAGTAGCGTGACGTGGTTGTCCGGCCCGCCGAAGCCCGCGCCCGGCTCGGTCACGTCGTTGACGACGATCAGGTCGAGGCCCTTGGCCGCCCGCTTGGCCGCGGCGGTGGCCAACGCGTCGTGAGTCTCGGCGGCGAAGCCAACGACCAGCTGGCGCGGCTGACGCGCGGCGGCGACGGCGGCGATGATGTCCTGCGTGGTCGTCAGTTCAAGCGTCAGCCGCGGCTGCTTGGGCAGCTTGCGGTCGGCCGGGCCGGTCGGTGTGTAGTCGCCCACGGCGGCGCAGCCGATGACCACGTCGTGCCGCGGCGCGGCGGCCAGCGTGGCGGTGGCCATTTCCGCCGCGGTGGTTACCGCGACGACCGCCGCGCCGGTCGGCGGCGTTAGCTGGCTCGGGCCGGTCACCAGGGTGACCTGCGCGCCGCGCAACAGTGCCGCCTCGGCCAGTGCGTAGCCCTGGCGGCCGGTCGATGGGTTGGACAGGTAGCGCACAGGGTCGAGATGCTCGTGGGTCGGGCCGGCGGTGATCAGCACGCGCACACCGTCGAGGTCGCGCGGCTCGAAGACCAGCCGCCGCAGGGCCCAGACGATCTCCTCGGGGCTGGCCATCCGCCCCACCCCACGCTCGCGACAGGCCAGCCAGCCCTCCTCGGGGCCGACGAAGTGCCGGCCGTCGGCGGCGAGTTGGGCGACGTTGCGTTGGGTGCTGGGCTGGGCCCACATGGCCGGATTCATCGCCGGCGCGAAGAGCACGGGGCAGGTCACCGAGAGCAGTGTCGTGCTGAGCAGGTCGTCCGCCAGGCCGGCGGCGGCCTTGGCCAGGACGTTAGCCGTCGCCGGGGCGACGACCAGCGCCGCTGCGCCGGCGGCGAGCGCCAGGTGGCCCATGCCGTAGGTCTCGGGCGCGGCGAAGGTCGAGGTGTGGACGGGCTCGCCCGAGAGCGCCTGGAAGGTCACAGGGCTGATGAACTCGGCACCGTGGCTGGTCAGGATGACGCGCACGCGGGCGCCGGCCTGGCTCAGCTTGCTGGTCAGGTCGGCGGCCTTGTAGGCGGCGATGCCCCCGCT
>DHNJ01000072.1:8025-8278 GCA_002409445.1 Armatimonadetes bacterium UBA5419
TTGTAGGCGGCGATGCCCCCGCTCACGCCGAGCAGGATGGTCCGGTTGGCGAGGTCAGTCATCGGTCCACTCCGGGTCGCGCGGCGGCTCGCGCCAGCCGCGGGGGGCCAGGCCCGCGCGCACGAGATGGGCCGCGGCCTGGCGCACGGCGCGCAGATCGGCCGCGGCGCGCGCGCGGTCGTCGTTGACGATCACGAAGTCAAACTCGGGCCAATGGGCGATCTCCGCCTCGGCCGCGGCGAGTCGGCGGGCG